>JBBQER010000018.1:0-47665 GCA_038320885.1 Acidimicrobiia bacterium | reverse complement strand
CCGGTCCAGCCGGTGAACGTCGAGCCGCTCGCGGCTGCGGCGGTGAGCGTGACGCTCGTTCCGGGCGCGAACGATTGGGAGCAGGTTGCGCCGCAGTCGATCCCGGCGGGTGACGATGTCACGGTGCCGGTTCCGGTGCCGTTCTTCGCGACGGTCAACGTCGGGTTGGGCGCGGGAAGCGCGAACGCGGCGGTGACGGTGGTGTTGGCGTTGAGGGTGAGCGTGCACGTGCTGGTGCCGCTGCATCCGCCGCCGGTCCAGCCGGTGAACGTGGAGCCGCTTGAGGCCGCGGCGGTGAGCGTGATGCTCGTCCCGCTCGTGAACGACGCGGAACACGTCGACCCGCAGTCGATCCCGGCCGGGACCGATGTCACGTTTCCGCCGCCGGTTCCGCTTCTCGAGATGCTGAGCTGCGTCGGAGTCCCGGGCGCGGCTTTGCCGTTCGCGTAATGAATTGAAACCTGCGACGCGGAGAGCCCGACGGGGTACATCGCGGCCTCGTCGATCGTGCCGTTGAAGAACTCCTGGCTGCCGTTCCACGACGCGATGTTCAATGCATTGGTATTGGCCGTCACCCCACCGATGAGCCCGACCGATGCGACCTGCGCGCCGTTGATGTAGAGGCGTTGCGTGCTCCCGTCGTACGTGCCCACAACGTGATACGTGCTTCCGGCCACGATCGCGCCGGCCGGCGCTTGCAGTCGCTTACGCGCCCCGCTCTGCATGATCGTGAATTCCAGCTTGGGCCCGTTGAACTGCAGCGCGTACGACTCGGGCTTGGTGAGGACCGACGCGAACGCGCCCGCGGCTGGTATCGCGGTCGGCTTGATCCACGCTTCGAGCGACACCGCGCCCGTCGGTGCGAGCGGGGTCGATGACGGGATCGTCACAGATTGCGCCGCGCCCGAGAAGCCGGCGGCGGTGTCGGGGTCGCTCGTCAGAAGGCTGGGCCGACCCAACGTGACTCCGGTCTTGTACGTGCCGGGGTTCGAGCCGAAGCTGTCGGCCGCGTTCAAGCCCGACGCTTCGTCGAGCCGCCAGTAGCCCGACGGGTTGTCACCCTTGACGCCTTGCGCGTAGGGCCCCGATGGCGGCGGTGGCGGTGGCGGCGGACCGCCCGACCCGAGCTGGATCGTGTCGGTGAAGATCGGTCCCCACTTCCCGCTGTTGTCCTTGACCTGCGCGGACACGGTCTTGAGTCCGGTCGCGGAGTTGCCGCCGTACAGCGGATCGGTGAGGTTCCAGGAAACCGTCGTGGGTGTCGAACCGCTCGAGGTGTAGCTGAACGTCTTGAACGTCGTGCCGTCGTTCGACAGCCGGAACTGGCTGTTCCCACTGACGTCGTCGCGGCCGATGACGTCGACACTCACATTCGGTGTATTGGTGCTGGGGTCGACGTGGTTGATCGAGACGGTTCCGGTCGGGGCATCCGAGTCGAGGATCGACCCGTTCGACACGACGAATGTCGTCGAGGCCTCGTTGTCGCTGACGCCCTCGCGCGAGGTGTCGGCCTTGTTCGCGCTCTCGTAGACGATGTTCAGCGGGTCGGCGACCGAACGCAGCACGTAGGTGCCGTTACTGAGGTTGTTCTGGCCGAGGTCGATCCACTGCAGCTGGCGGTACCAGTCGTAGGTGTCGCCCCAACCGACCGAGAGTCCCATCTTGATGTTGCCCTGGCCGTCGGTCTGGCAGCCGCCGAGGCCGTAGGGGCCGGGGTATACCGAGGCCGCGACCGAGGTGATGAACTCCTCGTCAGTGATGCAACTGGTGGTCTTGGCCCCCGAGTAGATCGGCGCGCCCGTAGTGCGGCCGCTCGCGATGTACGCGTCGTAGGCCGCCTTCGTCCACAGCTGGTAATCACCCCAGTTTTCGAAGTGATAGTGGTGGTGAGCCTCGTGCCAGTAGATGTCGTTGTTGAGCGGGATGTCGGTGAAGCTGCCGTCGCTGTTCAGGACGCGCTGGGTCGACGGTCCCGTCTTCGTCGTCAAGTTGATCTTGCCGTTGACGATCAGCGGACCGTCGCCGTTGTTGTAGGTGTCGTTCGAGAAGCGCAAGACGTTGTGGAAGTCGCCCGAGAGCGCGGGATCGACGTCGGCGCGGTCGAAGCGGAGCTCGCGCGGCGCAAGCGTCTTGAGATTTGGGTACAGAGGAGTGCCGGCCGCCTGCGCCGGAGTACTGCTCACCGCCGAGATGACGATCGGGGCCGCGATCACGGCGGAGAGAAATACGCCGGTAAATCGACGAAGGAGTCCGGGCGGAGTGGGCATTTTCAGTCGCTCCTCGACATTCTGAACGCGTATCTTCCTGATCGCGTAAGTCCTCGACGCGTGCGGCAACCCGCGTTGCGAAAATAATCCCACATCGCGCGCACTCGCGTCGTGTTCGAATGGGTACAAATGTGGGCATAGGTCGAATGGCCTACGCCCATCGGACCGGGGGTCTTCGGAGTCGCGCGCCTACCCGTGAAGTCGGGGCGCGCTATATGGTGCGCCATCCTGGCCGTGGGAACTGATCGGATCATGGATTCGGAAGCTCGGCATCCCGACATACCCGGCCGGCTTCGCGTGGTCGACCTCCGGATCGGCAGCGAGCGGCGGCAGTTGCACTTCGGTGGCGGGTTCGCGTGCGTGCTCGCCGACACCGACGCGCGCACCGCCGCGGCCCGCTGGATCGCGGCGACGATCGTCGGACCTGCACCCTCCGTTTCTCACGGTCCGCCCGATGCCGAAGGCGAGGAGCCGGTCTGGCATCTGCAAGCGCCGCTCCTGCCGCTGCGCGTCCCGGCGGTGCTCGATCGAGGCCTCTTGCACACGATTTGGCGGTCCGATTGCGCCTGCCGCCTCGAAGCGATCGCCGCTTCGCATGGGTCCCTGCAAATGGAACGCAGCCGGATCAGCGGCGCGCTCGAACAGACGCGGGTCCAGTCCCCGTTGAGCGCCGCGGCCGCCTCCACCCTGCCTCGCTCCCGAGCGGCGGACGACGAGCTCGCCGCCTTCAAGGCCGCCGCCCGCCGCTTCGTGCGCGTCCAGTCGCTGCTCCGTGAGATCGACGCGTTCGTGCCCGAGGTCCCGGCCGAGGCGCTCGAGCTCGCCGACGCCTGGGACGAGCACCTTGCGTTCGCGACCGGTTCGCCTCCGTCCGGGGAGCCGGCCGCGGACGCGGCGTCGCCCGCAAATCGCGCGCCGGGCGCGACCGCGCCGGAGCCGGTCGACGACGCTCGCCGCGCCGAGCTCGAACGGCTGCACTACGCCGCGATCAAAGCCGAGACTCGTCTCTTCGGACGCGGGCTCCTCCCGCGCAAGCGCGCGGTTGCGCGGTACAACGAAGCTCGCCTTCGGGAGCAAGCTGCACTGGCCGGTGCCGGCGTCGGCTCGTACACAGAGTTCCTGCTCGGACTGGACGCGAACGAGTCGACCGAAGATCGAACGCAACCCGCGCACGACGCGGAAGCAACCGACCTCGTCTCCGAGCCCGACGCGACGCAACCTGCCGCCGAACTTCTCGATGAGCACGCGGCGCGGGCCGTGCGCACGCAGGAGCTCCTTGCTCGTGCTCGCTCGCTTCTCGGTCGCGATCCCGGCGAGGATGTCGCGGGCGAACTGCGTGCGCATCTCGCGGATCCACCTGCGCTCGTCGAGATCGTCGAGGTGCTCGCCGAAGTGCTACGCGAAGAAGGCCTCTCTGACGTCGACGATGTCATCGAGCGCGCGCGCGCGTTCGTCGCGAGTCCGCCATCGGTTCACGTTCCGCAGCCGCCGACGTGGGCCATGCGCGTCTCAATGCCCGAAGTACCGCTCCGCGAGATCGAAGCGCTCGAACGCGAGCTCCGCGCCAAGGACGAGCAGATCAGAGAGCTCGATCTCGAGAGTGCGCGCGTTGCTGCGACGTCTGACCTCGATCTTCTGCGACTCGGCCCGGACGACTTCGTTCGAGTCCTCGGCGCGATGTTGGATGCGTATCGAGAGGGCGAAGTTCTCGAGGGTCATTTGCCGTTGGTCCTCGACGGCGCGCTCGACGGTCTCGCCGTCGACGCCCGCGACGCCGCGGTCCTCGCGCTCGCGGCGGTCGACGACATCCAGGTGATCGTTGTGACCGACGATGACAACGCGGCCCGTCGCGTCGAGGAGGCAGGCGGAACCATCGTGCATTGGTCCGCATCTGCAGTGCAGCGGCAGCACAGCGGCTAGACGCGTCCCTGGGCGATTTGCGCGGCATTTGCCACGCTCCATGTTCGTGAGATCACCGTTCGCGTTGATATCGGAGTGGATGTACGGAATCGCCCGATCACAATGGCTTTGTCCGACAGCACTCGCGTAGCGTCACGTAACCACGGGGACCGCCTCTTCGCTCACGGATGATCAACGATGGCTCTCTTCACGCCCAGGTCAGCGACGCGATTGTTCGAAACGCGCCGTTCGGCGCGATGGACCGCAGTCATCGCGATCTTGGCAATCGTGACGTTCGGCGCGTCCGGGCTGCGTTCGCGATCGGGTGCCGCCGCCTCCGTCCCGGCGGCACCGCAGTCGGTCACCGCGACCCCCGGAAACACCATCGCGCTCGTGCGTTGGACTGAGCCTGTCGCCGACGGCGGTTCGGCGATCACCAACTACACCGTCACGCCCTACGCCGGAAGCGCCACGCTTTCGAGCAAGGTGGTCGGGGCCGTGACGCAAACGTCGTTCGCCGGATTGAAGAACAAGACCGCGTACACGTTCTTCGTGTCGGCAACGAACGCCAACGGCACCGGCCCCGCGCGAGCCAGCTCCGCCATCATCGTCGGATCGCCGGTCGCGCCGACGGGAGTGACCGCACGGCAGGACGTAACCCAGGCCGGCGGCGCGACCGCGATCGTGCACTGGACCGCCGGCGCGAACAACGGGTGGCCGATCAAGTCGTTCGTCATCACGACGTCCGCGAACGGTGTCCTGCCGACCTCGCGCGTGTACCCCGCGCCCGCGTCGGCGGTCAGGGTCGTCGGTCTCACCTTCGGAAAGACCTACAAGTTCCGCGTTGCCGCGGGGAACGCCAACGGTGCTGGTCCACCGTCGGCCGCGTCGGCCGGCTTGGTGTCCAAGTGTGTGGGTAAGGCGATGACGAAGGGACAGACCGACATCAACGCGGCACCGGGCGGCACGACGTTCTGTCTCACCGGAATCCACAACTGGACGCTGACGCCGAAGTCGGGCGACGAGCTCATCGGCCCCGCCGTGCTCGACGGCGCGCATACGACGGTGTTCGCGATTCGTGGCTCTGGCACCTCCGACGTCGTCCTCTCGGCGCTCGAGGTTCGCAACTACCGCGTTGCCGACCCGCAGGCCGCGATCGCCGGGCACGGAACCACGGGTTGGATCTTTCGCGACCTCCGCGTGCACGACAACGGCACGACCGCGGGTGGCGAGGGTGCGCAACTCGGCGTCAACTCCAAGGTGATCGGCGGGCGTTACTACAACAACCGTGAGCTGGGAATCGGTGGTGGTGGCGGCGCCAACGGCTGGATAATCATGGGCGCGGAGATCGACCACAACAACTTCACCGACAACACCTACACGACCCGCAACATCAGCTGCGGGTACCAGGCCGGCGGCGTGAAGTGGACGGCGGACAACGCCACCATCCAGAGCTCGAAGATCCACGACAACGCCTGCAAGGGACTGTGGGTCGATCTGAACGGCGACAACGCGAAGATCCTCAACAACAACGTGTACGGGAACTGGGACGAGGGGATCTTCGTCGAGATCAGTTCGCGCGCGACGGTCACCGGCAACCACGTGACGGGAAACGGTCTGCGCAACTACAACGGGTCGGGGTCGGGTTGCCCGTGGTTGTGGGGCGGTGGCATCACGCTCGCCAGCTCGGACCACGCCGTGGTCGCGCACAACACATTGAGCGGCAACTGCAACGGGATCACCGGCACCCAGCAGAACCGGTCCGACGGTCATCCCGGCCTTCTCGAGAACGCCGACATCCACGACAACGTGATCGTGGGGCCGGGCGGCAAGACCGGAGTAGGGGCCGACAACGGAACGGACTTCGCCGGGCGGGACATCGTCTTCTCCGGCAACATCATCCAGAACCACACGTTCTGCGCCACGCACTGCTAGGCCGAACGGCCTACGCTGGTCTCCGCTCCGCGGAAAACCTGCCTCTCGTGCACGAAAAACACACAGCGTGGCGTTCCGAGCATCTCCCGCGGCGAACTAAACTGGTGGGCTATGGACGAAGTGTCTCCCTTTGAGCCAACCGTGGTCTCCGCGGTCAGAAGGCACTGGCGCATCGTCGTCATCGTCGTCCTGATCTGCGCGATTCCCGCGGCGCTCTACGGATTCTCCCGGCCGGCTTCCTACAAGGCGACGGCCTCCCTCACGGTGGGCGATCCGCGCGGTCCCGGAGTGTTGGCCGGGCAGAACACCGAGCCTTCCGACCGGTATGTGGCCGACCAGCTCCCGGTGTTCAGCTCGCTCACGCTCGGCGAGCGCGCGGCCCAGCGCGGTCTCGAGGCGCGGCCACCCCTGAAGCATTCCGCCGAGTGGTTTGTCTCCCACATCTCGGCGTTCGCCACCGCCCAGGACAACAACCTGCTGTCGGTGTCGTTCTCCGCTCCGACGGCCGCAGAGGCGATGGCCGGAATCGGTGCCACGGTCGCGGCGTACAGCGACGTGACGAAAGCCGCCATGGCCTCCCAGGCCAACGCGATTCTGGCGCAGATCAATTCGGGGCTCGCCTCCTTGGACGTCCGGGCGAAGGCCTTGCGCCGGGCGACGTGCTGCGACCCGACGGCCGCGGGCCAGCTCGTGCAAGTGCTGTTGAGTCGCGCCACGCAGGTGTCGCGCCACGATCAGGTGGCCGGGGAAGCCGCGTCTCCCTCGAGCGGCGTCACGCAGGCACTGCTCCCGAACTCGGCGAATGCCGCGGGCAAGTCGACCGGAATACGGCTCGTCGTATTGGCGCTCGCGCTCGGTCTCCTGCTCGGGATCGGACTCGCGTATCTACGCGCGTACCGCAAGCGCGTCTTCATGCACGAGCGCGACCCGGAGCTGTTGCTGCACGCGCCGCTTCTGATCAATGCGTCGGGCCTGCACGCGGTCGAGCTCCTCGGGATCGCGCCCACATCCGACGGTCCCTACGCGGGGCAGAAGGCGCAGGATCTGTTCGGGATTGCGGCGTCGCTCCTCGTGGACAAGCGGGCCGCCAAGGATCAGCGCGGCCTCTCGTTCTCCGTCATCACCGCGCTGAATGGCGCGAGCTGCACCGCGGTCTCCTGGCGCATCGGCCTCGCGCTCGCGTCGCAAGGCCTGCGCGTGCTGCTCATCGACGTCGAGGCCGCGTGGCCGCCGGCGGGTGCCTGGATGGGCCAGCTGACTGATCGCCTCCCGTGGGAGGAGCGAGACGACGGCACCGTTGCGATCGGCGCCCCCCGTCCGCCGGCCCGCCGCGCCGGCGCATTCGTCGGCCGCCTCCCTTCCAAGGAGCTCACGCCCTACACCGGACCGTGGAAGTCGGGTCTGTATCTCTGCAGCGAGGCACCGCCGGTCAGCTCGCAGAGGCAGTTGCGCGCCGTCTTCCGCGATCTCGAAGACGACTTCGATGTGGTGCTGGTCAACGCGCCGCCGTTCCTTCCCTCCGCCGATGCCGCGCACCTGGCGTCGGCCGCGGGATCGGCCGTGGTCGTCGTGCCGGCCGGCGCGAGCGTCACCGACTACGAGGAGCTCGTGCGGCGACTGAACCTCGCCGCCGCGACGCCGATCGGTTACGTGTACTGCTGTTCGGATTGCGATGTCCCGAGCCCGCAGGCGGGAACCGGTGATCGGCTCAAGCGCGTCCTTCACGTCGAGGGTCCGAGCGCTCCGCTGCGAAAGGTCTCCGGACTCAAGCCCTCGAGCTGACGGCCGATACGCAATCGCGATCGTTGAACTCGTCCCCCCGAACGAAGGTGAGCAGTCGATGACTGCGGCGCGACCCCGCACGCAGATTGCCTGGGGCGGCGTCGACCAGGGACTCTCGTCGGCGACGAATCTCGGGCTCTCGATTCTCGCCGGCCGGTTCCTCGGCGCGTCGGGACTCGGCATCGCCTTCCTCGGCTTCGTCGCGTGTCTCCTCACGTTGAGCCTCGTTCGTGGCTTCGTGACGGCCCCGTTCGTCGTCGCCACGGCGGTGCTCGGTCAAGACGAACGTGACGACGCGACCCGCCACTGCATCACGCTCGTCGCCGCCGCGGCGTTCGGCGCGTCAGCCCTCATGGCGCTACTCGGCCTCGTCGTCCCGGACCCGCTGGGAGAAAGCCTCGTCGTGTTCGCGCCCTGCGTCATCGTCGTGGTCATGCAGGACCTGTGGCGGTCGACACTGTTCCGCGAACAGCGCGGCTCGGCCGCCGCGCTCAACGACGGCATCTGGGCCGCGGTGATGCTCGCGTTGGTGCCGGTGGTGTGGTGGAACCCGCACGAGTGGACCGTCGCGCTCGCATGGGGCGGAGGCGCCGCCGCGGCCGCGCTCGCCGGCTTCTGGCAGGTCAAGATCCGCCCGACCGGTCTCGGCTCATCGACGCGATGGTGGAAGCGCGAGCTGCGGCGGCTCGGATCGTGGATGGCGATCGAGAGCATCATCATCGCGCTTGGCGGACAGGCGACGATCATCACCCTCGCGGCGCTGTTGACCGCGAGTGAGATCGGCGGCCTGCGAGTTATATCGGTCGTGTTCGCTCCGATGACGTTGATCGGGGAGGCACTCCACTATCCCGGCGTACCGATCATGACGCGCGCGCTGGCTTCGGCTCTGGCCGATGCCCGCCGCTGGGCCTGGCGGCTCGGGCTCGGGGCGCTCGGACTCCTCGGTTGCTACCTCGCGGTCGTGGCTCCGCTCAGCAGTCAGATCCTGACGCACGTTTTCGGGCCCGAGTTCACGAGATACACGAAGCTCATCCTTCCGACCGCCCTCGCGCAGCTGCTCTGGTCGGTGTCGATCGGCTTCCTGATCCTTCTCAAGGCCGATCGACGGGTACACGCGACGGTCGCGTGCATGGTGACGAACACGATCGCCACCTTCATGGCGACCCCACTGCTCGCATCCCGGTACGGGGTGCTCGGCGCCGCGTGGGGGCTCGCATTCGGGACGGCAGTGGGCGCGATCAGCGCGATCGGGTTCGGTGTACTGCCGCGCGATATACCGCTGCGGTTCTGGCGCGAGCAGGAGCTGGCTACGGCCGAGCAATGACGAGCGCGGTTCCCGGCGTCGGCGTAGAGCGCTCCACCATCATGCGGCGCGCGATGGCGACGAGGCCGAGGCCGAGGCCGACGAACGTCCAGAGCCAGACCGCGACCTGAGGGCTCTCGAGCGTCGGGTCGAAGTACGAGTTCACCAAGATCGCGATCGCCACGACGAGGGAAACCTCGACGAGACCCATCTCGAGCCGGCGACCCAAGGTGCGGAACTTCGATCGCGCCTTGAGCAGCGCGGTGCACCACAGGGTCCAGAACGCGATCCAGATCGTCAAGCCGATCACACCCATGCGCGCATAGATGTCGAGTTGGGAGTTGTGCGGGCTGCGCAACTTGATGTCCCCGTTGCCCTGGAAGCCGACGGACTTGGCGACGTTGATCCCGAAGCCGAGCCCGGTGAGGACCTTGTGCTCGGTCCTCACCTTCTTCAGGGTCGCGGCCCACAGCTTGTCCCGGAATTGCACGTTGGCGCTGAGGTTGCCCGGCGCCTGCGCGTTGCCCCCGCCCGCGACGCTTCCGACGTTCTGGATGAGCTGATCCACCGACACGGTGCGGCCCTGATCGCCCTGGATCTGGACGTTGAGCCCCCAGCCGACAACCACGAGCAACAACACCGTCGCGCCCATCGCGAACGCGAGCCGCCCGCGTCCGTGGCCGAAAAAACCGACGATCGCCAGCGCGGCCGCGGCCGCGACGAAGCCACTGCGCCCCTGAGTGGCGCCGACCAACAAGACAACCGTCGCCACCGCCGTCAGGTGGATGCGGAAGCGCCCGCCCGCGCCCGGTACCAGCCAGAGGAACGCGAGCGCGATCACTACCTGCACCGAGACATTGGCGCCTTTGTGGTCGAAGATCGAGATCTGGCTGCCCGGGACCATCGGGCCGAGACCGTTGTTGGCGGCCTTGGAGAGGAACAGTGCGATCGGGCTGTAGACGAGGAGCCACGGGATGAAGCGCCCGTAGGCGCGCGTCCACCGAGTGAGCACATCGGGATCCGCGAGAACGAGCGCGCACACCGGGATGGCGATCAGTGCGTAGTACCAGAGTGCCGCGTCGCGCACCGCGTCGAAGCCATCGGCTTGCAGGTACGGGATCGTTCGCGCGAGACCCCACGCGGCAAACAGGAGAAGCACCTTGGCGACGGTGCTGCGCTGGAAGCCGCGCCGCACGTAGCCGGTCCCGAGGAGCAGGGCGGCGATGCCCGCCAGCATCACGAACTCACCCGCGTAGATCGGCGTGCCGGGAATATGAATGTAGGCGAAGCCGCGATCGAACAGGGCGTATCCGGCGAGCAGCGGTGGCAGGAGGATGGCGAGCGCGCGCAGCGCGCGTCGCCCCGTTCGGAGTGCCCGCAGTTGTCCCGAGGAGATCGGCTGCTCAGATGTTGTGCCGGCCGGTGCGATCCGTGCCCGGCTCTCGACCCCGGTCATCGATGACTCCCCGAGTCGATCGCCGCTTGGTACGCGTCGATGAGCGATTCGACTCCGTGTGCAGAAGCGTACTGCGACGCGTAGATCTCGCGTGCACGCGCGCCGGCGGCGTCGAGCGCAGCGGCGTCGCCCAGATTCGCGAGTCGCTCGACCCAGGCTTCGACCCGACCTGGCGCCGCCAGCCATTCCGGCCCCACTTGCCCGACGATCTCGGCGGATCCGCCGTGCGCGGAGGCGATGACCGGAAGCCCGGCCGACATCGCCTCGACGAGCGTCATCGGGAACACCTCGAAGCAAACCGACGGGAACATCAGCGCGCGCGATCCGAGCATGAGCGCGCGCACCTCCTCGTGGGGGAGCCACCCGGCGAAGCGCACGCCGTCGATCGCGCGGCGCTCGAGGTCTTCGCGCCGCGGACCGTCTCCGACCACCACGAGCTCGAGATCGCGCGGACGGGCGCGCGCCCATGCTTCGAGCAACACGTCGACGCCCTTCTCGTCGGAGACGCGGCCGACGCACAACACTGTCGACGAGCTCGACGGCGGTCGCGACCGGGGCCCGGCATCAGCGACCGCGTGCGGGCGCACGATGAAGCGATCGGCGGGCAGTCCGCCGGCGACCAGGGTGTCGCGCAGTCCGCGCGACGGAGCGATGAACCGGTCGACCGAGTTCACCCACGTGCCGCGCGCCCGGTTGAACGAGAGCGTCGCCGCGGCCGCGGCCGACTGCAGAGCCGAATCCCGATAGCAGCGATGCCGGATTCCCGGCAGCGGGGAGTGGCCAACACAGTCTTGACATGGTTTGCCGTCGCGAAAGACCAGCGCGTTTACGCAGACGAGCCGGTAGTTGTGCAGCGTCATCACGACCGGGACGTTCGAGCGGTGCAAGGCGCCGAGCACCGACGGCGAGAGTGTGAACCAGGTGTTGTGCACGTGGGCGACGTCGGGTGCGCTCTCGTGAACCGCGCTGCGCATCGCGCGCGCGCTCGCCGGGTTCCACGGTGCCATCGCCAGGCTCGCGGCCGCGCCCGCGCCGTCGGGGTTGCTCGCGAAGTGCTCGATCACCTCGTGGCCGTTCCGACGCAGTAGGTCGGCCTCGGACGCGACGACGCCATCCTCCCCGCCGAGTTGGCGGTACCGATTGTGGACCTGGAGCACGCGCACCGCTCAGCGCGCCGGAGCTTGATCGAACAGCGCGCCGTTCGTCACCGAGACCAGCGAGCATTGGTCGCGCACGTTCACGAGGACACGCCGCAGCTTGTCCCAACCGTCACACTCATCGATCTCCCAGCTGTGCAGGAACAGGTGCGCGATCCCGCCGTTGTCCTTCACGTGAACCGCGGCACGCGTGAAGTGGTCTTCCCAGTCGACGGCGCCGCGAAAGACGCGGGCGTAGTTGACGAGTCCCGTCCAGTTCCGCTCGAGGAGCGCGTGACGAATCTGGATTTGACGGGAGTGGGAGAACGCTTGGGTGCTCACACCCCATGAGTACGCGTCGGCCGGCAATGCGGTGAGGTTGAGCATGCACGTGCGCCCGCACACGAACCCGGCTTCTTCCACCTGGCGCGCCAACGCGGGATTGAACTTGCCCTGCGGGTAGCAGAACGATCGCACCGGGCCTTCGGCGACGTCTTCGAGCCACGCCTTGCCGTCGACGATCTCGCGCCGGGACTCCTCCGGATCGAAGCTCGTGAGCGGCCGGTGGTGAAAGGTGTGGCCGCCGACTTCGAATCGGGCGGCGACGCGCCTGATCTCCTCGCTCGACATGACGGGCCGCTCGGGGTTCGTCGCCGGGATGTAGAACGTCGCGCGCAGGCCGACGTCATCGAGCAGGTCGGCGGTGCGCAGATCGGTCAGGGCACCGTCGTCGACGGAGATCGTGATGTACCCGGTTCGCCCGTCCATGTGCCGCCCCTGGTGCACGCGCTGAGCCGCCAAGTTTAGCCCGCCGACAGGCCCTTCCCGACCGGTCCAGGACCGATCGGGCAGGGCCGTCAGCGTTGAGCGTTCGCCGCTACAGAACGACGTGCAAGCTGCTCGGGTCAATCGTCGGGTCTTGCTGGATGTTGCCCGACATGCTCACGGGATAATGGTTCGAGAGCCAGATGGAGCTCGCTGACCCGTTCGCCTTGACCCACCACACCCTGTTGTTCGTGATCGAGTTGCCGGTACACGTCGAGCACGACGTGGAAGCCCACTGCGATATCCCGACGTTCGATCCCGAACGTGCCGCTCCGTACACGATGTTGTTCGTGGCGATGACGCGGGTTGGCTCGTTGAGCTGGATACCCACCTGGCCCACATTCAGCAGCGTGTTGTTGCGGAGGATGATGTCGTGGCCGCCGTAGTCGGCCAGGTTGATTCCGCTCCCGCTACCGCTCGACCATGCGAGCGACGAGGGCGGGAGCGGTGACTCCAGGTGGTTGTTCTCGATGACGAGCGGGTGTGCCGGGTCGATGCCGCCACTCTTGAAGATGGAGATCATGTCTTCGGTGTCACCGCCCAGCGCCTTCACGCCGCGGATGCCGCCGGTGCCGTTGTCCCACGTGTTGTTGAGTTGGATGACGTTGCCGTGCCCGGAGCCGATCGTGCCGTCTCCCGTGTTGCGCGCACGGATGTTCTCGATGCGAATCTGGCCGTCGCAGTCGATCAGGAAGATGTCACCGCCGTTGTCGGCAAAGTCGAGGTCGTGCAGATACACGTTGTGCGCGCCCGAGACGACAAGTGCGGTCTTGTCGGAGAAGCCCTGCCAGGTCTTGTTCGCGACCACGACGTTGGTGCCGCCGTTGACCTCGGTCGGGCCCGACTGGTGCGGGTAGGAAAGGAACGCTCCGGGCGGAGGCGGCGGAGGCGGCGGAGGAGGCGGCGGCGGGGGCGGAGGCGGCGGCGGGGGTGCGAGCGTGGTCGTCGTGACCGTCGTGGTCGTCTCGCGCGGCGGGGGTGCCGGACGCGTGGTCGTGGTGACTTCGGTCGTCGTGGTGGTGTGGTGACGACGATGCCACCGGTTGTGGTGGTGGTGGCGGCGGTACTCGCGCAGGTAGTCGTTCCGGTAGTCGTGCCGGTATCCGCGGCCCTCGAAATAGGCGGAGACCGCGGCCCTGACGGCGCGTCGGTCGTTGTGCGTTGCCTTGGCGCCGGCGACGGAGACGCTCGTGCTCAGCACGATTGCGGTCGCGACCAGGTACGTCCAGTTTGCTCGTTTCATGCGCAGTCCCCTCAGTGGACGGGCAGGTACCGCGACGGGTACCTCGAAGCAACAACGTGTATCGACAGGAGGGACTGTCGGCCTTGAATCTCGGCGTACGAACCGCCGCTCGCCTACTTCGTAGCGGCACGCGCGTTCGTGAACGCGTTCACGCGCACCGCCGCGTTTCGCGTGTGTGCCGCGCGTGATGCGCGCGTCGACGACGTTCGCACGAATTCAAGGCGCACGCGCGTGCGCGCGCCTGCGAAAACGACGCGTGTGCTATCCGCGCGCGGTGTTACGAACCGGAAGCGGCAGCGCGTTCGGACGACTTGTCGACGCTTGTACGCGTCGTTTCATCCGGGTGCTCCGAGAGGCGAATGAGCTTCTCGGAGTCGAGCGCGGCGGTGGTCATTCGCGGGCGGCGACGGCTGATCGCGTAGACGAAGCGCGGGTTGTTCACCGCGTACCGGCGCCAGAGTCGACGCGGTTCCGTCGCCAGGCGGAACAACCACTCGAGTCCCGATCGCTGCATCCACCGGGGCGCCTGACGCAAGGTGCCGGCGTGAATGTCGAAGGCCGCGCCGACGCCGAAGAGCGCGGCGGCGTTCAATCGCTCGACGTGGCTCGCCATCCAGCGTTCCTGCTTGGGCGTGCTGAGCCCGACCCACACGATCTGCGCACCGGACTCGTTGATCTCGCGTACGACTGCGTCGTCTTCCTCAGGGGTCAACGATCGGAACGGAGGCGAGTGCGTGCCGACGATCGAAAGACCCGGGTAGCGATCCGACAGGTTGGTCCGGAGCAGCTCGAGGACCTCTTCGGTCGCGCCGTAGAGGAAGCATCCCCAGCCGCGTTCCGCGGCCCGTTCGCAGACGGCGAGCATGAGGTCGGGTCCGTAGACGCGCTGCGTGTTCTTGGCGCCGGCGCTGCGGGCCGACCACACCATCGGCATGCCGTCGGGCGTCGTGAGGCCCGACTCGTTGTGGATGCGCAGCAGCTCCGGATCGCCCTGGGCCTCCATGACCCCGTGCACGCCGGTGACGCACACGTAATGCCGGATCCCGTTGTCGATCCAGCGCGTGACCTCGCCGAGCGCATCGTCGGGATCGATCGCGCTGATCCCGACGCCGAGCACGTCGACGCGCGCGAACGGAGGGGCAGTGCCGTTCCCGAGCGTTGTCACTAGCGCTCGTCCAGCTGCTTTTCGATCCACCGGTACGTGTCGACGAGGCCCTGCTCGAGGTCGATGGCCGGCTCCCAGCCGAGAACCTCGCGCAACTTGGTGTTGTCCGAGTTGCGCCCGCGGACGCCCTCGGGGCCCTCGACGTGCTCGATCGAGAGCTGCTTCTCGGCGACGTTCATGACGATCCCGGCGAGCTCGTTGATGCTCACCATGCGGTCCGTGCCGAGGTTCAAGGGCTCCGTGAAGTCGGAGTACATCAGCCGGTAGAGACCCTCGACGCAGTCGTCGATGTAGCAGAACGAACGAGTCTGCTCACCGTCGCCCCACACCTCGATCGAGCCGCCGTCCTCGGCGAGCGCGACCTTGCGGCACATCGCGGCCGGCGACTTCTCGCGTCCGCCGTCATAGGTGCCGTACGGCCCGTAGATGTTGTGGAAGCGCACGACGCGTGTCTCCATGGCGTGTTCAGTGGGGTAGTACTTGCAGAGCTGCTCGCCGAGCACCTTCTCCCAGCCGTAGGCGTCCTGCGGCGCCGCGGGGTAGGCGTCCTGCTCGCGGAGTCCCGCGATGTCGGTACGGAGCTGCATGTGCTCCGGGTAGACGCAGGCCGACGACGTGTAGAGCAGCCGCTCCACGCCCGCCTCGGCCGCGGCCTGGAGCGTGTGGATGTCGATCAGCGAGTTGTTGTGCAGGATCGTCGCGTGGTTCGCGGAGATGAAGCCCATGCCGCCCATGTCGGCTGCGAGCGCGTAGACATGGTTCACGCCCGCGGTCGCGGCGCGACAGTTGGCCGGGTCCCGCAGGTCGAGATCGAGGAACTCGTCGGCGCGGGTGTGGGAGTACTCGGGACGCTTGATGTCGACCCCGCGTACCCAGTGCCCTTGGTCCTTCAGGTAGTTGACGAGGTGGTTCCCGATGAAACCGCCGGCGCCCGTAACAAGAATTCGCGTTTGAGATGCCATGACCATCCTTGTCGGCTGTGAAACCACCTTTAGTAACCCCTACGCGTGAGAATGGCAGGCAGTGTGAGGAGGAGGATCTTCAGATCTCCTCGGAGCGTGACGTGGCGCACATACTCGATGTCGAGATCTGTGTGCTCGTGCATCTCGCCGTCGCCGCGGGCCTTGATCTGCCAGAGACCGGTCAGACCGGGCTTGACTGCGTGCCGGCCGTGCTGCCAGGGCTCGTACTTGGCGACGATGCTCTCGAGCTCCGGACGGGGTCCGACGATGCTCAGGGTTCCCTTGACGACGTCCCAGAGCTGCGGGAGCTCGTCGAGGCTCCACTTGCGGAGTGTCTGACCGATCGGCGTCAGCCGCGGGTCGTCGGGGTGCTTGTGGGTGATCCGGCGATCGTCCCCGTCGTACTCGTTGTCCGGTGACCGGCGATCCGGATGCATCGAGCGGAACTTGTGGAGCACGAACCGCTGTCCGTTCTTGCCGACGCGGCGCTGGAGCAGCACGATCGGCCGGCCGAGGCTGACCGCGACCATGACGCCGACGACCAGGAAGACCGGTGAGAACACGATGAGGAGTACGAGAGCGAGCGCCCTGTCGATCACCGGCTTCACGAATCTTTCGTAGACGGTCACCCGGCGCGTATCCGTCGCCGCCGGCGGGCTCAGACGGATATTCGGGCGCGCCCCGTTGATGTGGTTTACGGCGGGCGCGGCCTCGGGCGGCGCGAGCGCCGTGGCGTGGGCCGAGACGATCAGCTTGTGTGTCTCGACCGGCGCAGCGATCGCCGCGGCCGAATCCTGGACATCCCTGTCGATTGACCCCAGCCCCACAACCGCTCACTTTCCCATCGAGCTGCGACGGTGTGGAAAGAACCACTCACAATCCGTCGCGATAGGTCCAATACGAGCTCTCCACGC
This sequence comes from Acidimicrobiia bacterium, assembly GCA_038320885.1. Classification (GTDB taxonomy): domain Bacteria; phylum Actinomycetota; class Acidimicrobiia; order IMCC26256; family PALSA-610; genus JBBQER01. The sequence goes on along the minus strand of JBBQER010000018.1, from coordinate 30,778 downwards.
CTCGCGTTCATTCTCGCGCGCGGGGCGATGGCCAGCAAGTAGTCCAGACGGCCCAATTACGCGCCCTCGGCGGTCGCGATGGCCCCGCGGGCCGCGTAAGAATGGTCGCGTGGAGGAGCGTGTGTACGAGCGCGCGGAAGAGTCGCCCGAACAGGTTTTGGCGCGACTGGAGCGGTACGTCGAGTCGCTTCGCGTTCGCCCGCCCGTTGTCGTGCCGGTCGAGCGACGCGCGGCCCTTGTCGATGTCGGTGTGCGCACGAGTCCCGCGCCCCCGATCGACACGCTCGTCCCGTCACGCGAAGCAACGTCGCCTCGACGGCGTCGATTCGTGGCGGAGATCGCACCGGCATTGACGGCGGTGAGCATCTGCTCTTTCGTGATTCTCGTGTCGGCGTGGCTCGCGGTTTGGGTGGCCGCAGTCGTCGGTGTCGCACTCATGCTGGTCGGCGTTGCCGGACTCGTCCGCCGGGTGCCACTGGCGAGGGCATACACGTTCGGGCTGGTTTTTGCGGCCTTGCTGATCCGATTGTCCTAGCGCCGGTTCACGACGCGAATTCGCGCGCGAGGTACCCCGTGAGCGCGTCGACCAACCGCTCGCGCGATGCGGGTGGCGAAAAGACGTGGTCCCCGCCTTCGATGTTTATGACGTCGAGCCCGTCGCCATGCGAGAGTCTTTCGCACTCGGGTCCGCCGAATGTACGGAAATAGGTCGCCGTCGATTCGCCGGTTGCGAACACTATGAGGACCTTTCCTCCGCGCGCGATTATCGCCGCGAGATCGTGCGCGAGCACGCTCGACGCCTTGACCGGGAGACCGACGCGCCGAGCGGCGTTGCGAACCGCACCGACCGCGAGGACGCGGAATCCGGAGAGGGCATTCGACCCGAACAGATGGCGCACGCTCTGAAGCCCGCGGCGCCTGATCTCGCGATCTCTGAGCGCGAGCTTCCACCGGCGGAAGTCGACAACGCCCCGGGTCAACGCGTGCGCGGAATGGAACGCCCGCTCGTCGGCGGTCGAGGAGGTTTCGCCGACGTCGCGATAGAAGGCAGCCGGGTTGATGACCATCACGTGATCGATATCGGTCCCGTTCATCGCGAGGTGTAGGCCGAGAAACGCTCCGGAGCACATTCCGGCCGTGACGAGGTGATCGTTGCCGGTCCACCGGCGCACCCAGGCGAGGACGTCGCGGAGCTCCCGGCGCCGAACCTCCGCATGCGGGTTGTTCTCGGTCGCCGGGTCGAGGTGAATGCTGTCGCCGGCGTGACCGAGATCGACGCGCACGACGGTGAATCCGAGGCTCGCCCAGTACCGGGCGAGGGTCACGTACAGGCGCCCGGGGCCGATGTGGTTGACCGAGCCGGTGTTGAGCAGCACCACGGTGACGCCCCGCGCGGGCGCGCGTCCCGCCGGGCTCGAGCACACCGCGAAGAATCGATCGTCGATCCAGACCATCTCCTCGACCACCGCATCTCGGGCCGGCCCCGGTGGTGACAATCGATCCGCGGTCGGATCGTCGATCGACAGCTTGCTGCTCTCGACGACGAGCTGCGAAGCGGATTCCGTGACTCGCGCCTCGGCGACGACCGGACACGCGTCGAGCCAGTTCGCGATGAGCTGAATGCCCGCCCACGGGGTCGCCGCGTTCTCCTCGCCGTCGGTGATGAATTCCTCGTACCCGGACATGTGCTGGTGGTCGACGTGCGCGCCCGCCGCCGTCAGCTTTTGGACGAGCTCGTCGTCGGGCGACGCGTCGTCCCGATCGAGCACCAACACCGACGCCGGGCAATGGGTGAAGGACCCATCGAGGAGATCGATCTCGGCAATGTCGTGGAGCGTCTGACCCGTCAGCTCGAATCCGACGGCCTCGAGCGAGTCTTCGGGGAAGCGCTTCGAGATCGACGGCTGCGCCGGGCGCGCGGCGGACGACATCCGAGCGCGCACCCGCTGCTCGCGCACGTACGCCGCGCCGCGGACGCACGGCGACCACAGGGCCAGGCTCGAGATTCCGGGACGCGTCGCCGCGTAGCGGCAGGCCAACGTCGCGCCGATCCGGAAGCCGACGAGCCGCACGTCGGTCACGCCCCGGGCGCGCAGCACGCCGACCGCGGCGTCGATGCTCGCGATCCACGCGTCGACTCGATCCGGTGCCCACCCGCCGCCGGCCGAGTCGCCTTCGCCGTCATAGTCGAACCGCAATGCCCACTGCCCGCGGTCCGTCACGTCGTCGGCAATGTGGCGGAAGGCCCGGTAGGAGAGCAGTCCCTCGTAGCCGAACGCGTTGCAGAGGACCACGCCCCGGTTCGAGGACGCGTCGGGCTGGTGCAGCATGCCGAAGCAGCGGGCGTGATCGGCGCCGAACCACAGGCCCTCGGGTTTGCGCATATTGCTCTCCGTAGGCCTTATGCGTAGCGAGTGACGAGCATCTCCATGGCGGTGTCCCACCGTTGTTCCATCGGGCCGAGCACCGTAGCGAAGTCGAGCACGCGGTCGGCCCTCATCACGCGTGCGAGCTGGAACATCGTTGCCTTCGCCTCCGAGGCGAGCAGGGTCCACTCGACGCCGGCATCCGACGTGGGCTCGCCGTGATCGGCGAGCCAATGACACAGGGAGCCGCTCAGCTCGGCGGCACTTCCGAACTGGCGGAGGGTCGCGAACGCGTACTGGTGAAATGTCTCGAGTCCCGCCGAGCGCAACCAATCGACGTCTTGTTCCAGGCGCTTGGCGAAGCGTTGCACCGGGTTGGAGACCGGGCGGCGTGACAGGTGCTCGGGCAGCAGCGCGAGCGCAGCGTCGAGCAGTTCCGCGTCAGTGAGCCGGCGGACTCCGTCGAGTTTCACGAGCTCGACGTACGGCAGCAGCCGCGACGCGTCGCGATCGTGACCGAAGATGCCTGCGTAGTCGTCGCCTTCGAGCTCGTAGTAACGCGAGTTGTGGAAGTAGCCGAGACGTCGGTTCGTACGATCGAGCATGTTCGGCACGATCGTCGTCTTGACGTGCGCGATCCGGTGCGTGATCCCGGCCGTGTCGGGAAGAAAGAACGAGTCGACCTCGGCGGTGAGCAAGCGCCCCATCTCGAGCTGCTCCTCCACGTGGTGCTCGAGTCCGCGCCACGGGTTCATCTCCGCGACTTCGAGCCCGTAGAGCGACCGGAGGTCCTCCGGTGGGAATTTGAAGAACTGCCATTGATCGCCCTCGAAGTCGACCGAGAGCGTGAACCCCAGCGCCGGGTGATAGTCGAGATCCAGCGCGTGGAGCAGCTCGATCCAGAGGTCGACATAACAGTTCGTCTCGACCCAGACGCGATCGCTCTCGCGACAGTTGCTCGGTACGTAGGTGGCTGCGTCGATCGGCAGCAGGCGGATCATTGCCACAGCCGCTTGTGCGTCTCGTGCGGCCAGCGGTCGGGGTCGAGGCCGTGCTCGGCGAAGAGCCCGAGCACGATCCGTTCGAGGCCGAATCCGACGCACGCAGAGTGCGCCGAGCAACCGCCCGCACTCGAGATGCCGAACGGAACCGTCAGGTGATCGACGTGGCAGTTGGACGAGACGATTGCGGTTGGCTGCTCTTCGCTCGAGACGGTCGCGACGAGCTCGAATTTGAGGGCGCCCTCTCGTTGGCTCGCGGCGAGCATCGAGCCGACGCGGCCGAAAAACGGATCGTTGGCGACGACGGCTTCGACGCGCAGTCCGATGTCGGCCATCATCTGCTGCCCCCGACCGAGCCAATCGTCACGAAATGCGAGCGCGCTCTCCGGCGTGCCGACGTGCACGAATTCGTGCATGTGGAACGACTGCATACGAGCGGGGTCATCGGAGGGCTCGCGACGAAAGCAGGTACCGAGGACGTCGAAGAGACGGCCGCCCTCGGGCAGCTCCCCTTCGAGCATCGGATAGAGCGGATAGCACGCGGCGGGAAGCAGGACGAGATCGCTCCCCGCCAGGCCGGACGACCAGTCGCCGCCGTCGTCGAGCTCGCGCAAGAGCGCGGCGTGCTCGCGATCGTTGCCGTCGAACCCGTGAATCGAGCCGACGAGATCAGGGAACGACCGCAGATAATCGGTGCGCACCAGCGTCTCGCGCGGGATGACCGCGGGGAACCGGAAAACCTCGGGCCCGTCGACCCCCCCGGCTTCGCTCACGAAGCGATCGAGGCCCTGAAAGGCCGCGACGAACGCCGATCCCTTGCCGTATACGCCTTTGGCGCTCGACTTGTGCAGGATGCCCGCGGCGACGATCGCCTCCTGAAACGCGAGCTGTTCCTTGCTGGCCACCCGTTCCACTACTCGCCTCGATGGATGAGCAGCATCTGCGCACTTGCTCCGAGGATGCGATCGTTGTTGACCATCAGGCCCGCACCGAACGCGTCCCGAAGCTGGCGCGTGAGCGAAAGCTCGGAATCATTGCGATAGGCGGCCATGCCGCAGATCGTCATCGCCTGTCCGACGATCTCCGCGACCAACGCCGAGGCTGACGTCTTCAAGGAATTCATGCGAATTGCGAAGCCCATGCTCGCGAGTATGTCCGCGTCGTCGAGCACGAGCTCGTACTCGGAGGCGCGTGCGTGTACCAGCGCGCGGAACTCCTCGTAGCGCCCCATGAGCTCGGCGAGCCGAACCGCGGCGGGAGGTGTCGTTCCGGGCTTGCGGCGCGCCTCGGCTCGCACGTGGGAACGCGCGTTGTCCACTGCGTTGCCCGCGATTCCGAGCCATACCGCGGCCCACACGACGTGCGACGTGGGCAACATCGTGCTCGCCGAGATCTCGCCGTACGAGTCGGTGAGGATCTGATCGACGTGGCCAACCGCTCGCAGGAAGAATCCGTTGCTGCACGTGCCCCGAAAACCGAGCGTGTCCCAGGTCGAGCGCACTTCGAGTGTCGATGGCGTGGTCGGTACGACCACGAGAACCTGGTCGTTCGGCGGACTCTCGGGTGTGCGGCGCGCGGTGACGAGCACCGCGTGTGCCGATGCGCCGTACGAGATGACCGGTGCGTCCTTCTCGAGCCGGAACCGGTCGCCGTCTCGCTCGACCGCGCACGAGCTCGAACGGACGTCGCCGCCGATGCCGGTTTCGGTTGTCGCCGACGCGAGCAGCAGCTCGTGCTCGGCGATGTACGCGAGGTAGTCCCGCATCCATGGCGAGCGGCCATGGCGGACGAGGCTTGCGACCTGGATCTGGTGCATCGCGTAGATCATCGCCGTCGATGCACAGTGCCGGCCGAGCTCCTCGATCACGGCCGCGACCTCGGTGATGCTCGCGCCCGCGCCGCCGAGCTCCACCGGTACGAGTACCGAGAGCAAACGCTTTGAACGCAGCGCCTCGAGTGCCTCGTCGGGAAAGCGCGCGTCGCGGTCGACCTCGGCCGCGAAGGGTCCGGCAACGTCGGAACCGATCCGTTGCGCGATCAGCGCGAGCTCGGAACGCAATGGAGGAAGCGTGTCGGGGCTCGGCGTCGGCATCGGATCGAGCGTCAGGGCCAGGAGGTCTGGGTGCTCGCGGATTCCTCGAGACAGGTCAGCAGTCACCCGATCGTTCTCCCCCGGCACCTCTCTCACTCGGAGTGGCGTTGTCCACGCCCTCGGTGAACGAGCTGCTCGCTCCTCAAACGTTCCGTCGTTGGGCCGGCTCTCAGCCTACAGATCGAATGGTCGCATTCGCGTAGGTCCAACGGACCCAATTCGTGTCCGTTTTGCCCGGGTGAGCGGGCTATGATCGCCCGATGGCAAGCGGGCGACGTGCACCGGCCCGCGGTCCGCTCGCCGCCTTCGACTCGTCGGTTCCCGCGCTCATGCTGAGGATCGGGAGCTATATCCGTGGCCACGGTCCGATGGGCGCGATCCGGAGCCTGGGCCGGGCCGGAGTGCCCGTGTTCGCCGTCACCGAGGACCGCTGGACTCCGGCGGCCGTGTCCCGGTACCTCACGCGGCGCATCGTCGCGCCGATGACCGGGCTCGAGGGCGAGGAGTACCTGGTCGAGCGGATCGCCTCGATCGCGCGATCCGTGGGACGTCCGGCCGTGGTCGTCCCGACCGACGACGAAGCCGCGGTGCTCGTCGCCGAGCATGCGGCCGAGCTTGCGCCCTGGTTGATCAGCCCGGCCGTCGACCCCGACCTGCCCCGCCGGCTCGCCGGCAAGCGCGGTCTGCGCGAGCTCTGCCTCGAGCACTCGACCTCCACGCCCGGTGCTGCGTTTCCCACCTCCTTCGAGGACATCGAGGCCTTTGCGGCGGAAGCGACGTTCCCGGTGGTGGGCAAGATCGCCGACGCCGGCCATCGCGGCGAGATGCCCGAGCTGGGCGCGTCCACACCGCTGTGGTCGGCGAAGGAGCTGCTCGACGCCGCGGCGACCTGGTCGAATCCCGGCGCCGTCATGTTGCAGGAGTACATCCCCGAAGAGGTTGCCGACGACTGGATCTTCCACGGCTACTTCAACGCGCGATCCGAATGCCTGGTGGGGTTCACCGGCGTGAAATATCGATCCTGGCCGCCGTACTTCGGCGCGACGAGCTACGCGAGAGTCGTCGCGAATCCGGAGCTTGCCGCGGAGTCGATCGAGTTCCTCAGGCGCGTCGGATATTGCGGGATCGTCGACATGGACTGGCGACTCGATCGCCGCGACGGGCGCTACCGACTGCTCGACTGCAATCCGCGTGTGGGCGCGCAGTTCCGGCTGTTCGAGAGCACGGCCGGCATCGACGTCGTGCGGGCGCTTCATCTGGATCTCACCGGGCGCGAGGTTCCCGACGCGCCGCAGGTCGAGGGGCGGGGATTCTTCGTCGAGAACCGCGACCTGCCCGCGTTGCTCACGTATCGAAGGCTGCGGCCGAAGCCCGATGCGGTTCCCCACGAGCGGGGACCCGTCGAGCCGGCATGGTTCGCATGGGACGACCCCCTGCCGTTCGTGAGCATGGCGTTGCGCCTGGCCGGACCGCTCACGAGCGGAGCGGTTCGACTCGTGCGACCGGGCAAGCGCGAGGCGTAGTTCATTACGCCGACTCGAGCGCGAGCTCCTCGATGGCCGCGCTGATCGCGGTGACCGACTCGAACGTCTGGCGGCGCAGCAATCGTTCGGGGAACTCGATGTCGAACTCGTCTTCGAGCGCGAGCATCAGGTTGACGCTCGCGTGCGACGTAAGTCCGGCGCTGTAGAGGTCATCACCGTCAGCCAGGGTCGCGACGTCGACGGCGAGGCGCGTGTGCGCCGCCACGATCTCGCGAACTCGATCGGTCGTCATGTTCGAATCCCTTCGATGAGCTCGTTCCGAGGACGTTCCGTCATTAGGTATCGGCGGCAGACTCGTTCGACTGAGCCCGCGGCGGAAGCGCGAAGAATCACGCTGCGTGTCCAGACGATGCTCGGGAGGCCCTGCCTACGGAGCTACTTGATCCAGTTCCGGCGGCGACGGATCGCCAGCAACGCACCGCCGGCGATGCAGCTCAGCCCGAAGAAGACCGGGTAGCCGGAGCTCGAACCCGTGCGCGGCAGCGCGGTCGCCCCGGCCGCGACCGTCGTTTGGCCGCCGACCGTCGGGACGGTGCTGCCGAGCCCGGTGATCGGCGTGGTGGTCGCGGAACCTCCGGACGACGTCGTCGTGAAGATCGTCGTCGAACCTTCGACCGTGACCGTGGTGGTCGACTGCGGGACGCAGTTCTCGATGAGATCCACCGTTGTGCTGCGCGTGCTGGTGTGCCCGTCGGCGGTCCAGACCCCGACCACCCGCAACTTGATCGTGCCGGTGACATCACCCGGGACAATCGTGGTGGCGGAAGTGGTGCCGAGGTTCGGGAGCGGCGAGGTGTATCCGGTGACGGGATAGGACTGCGCACCGATGGTTGCCGTGGCTTCGGCGATCGCCATTCCGCCCGGATGGTTCGTCTCGCTGTTCTCGATCGTCCACGTGACGACGTGCTCGGCATTCGTGCAAACCGTGGTGCCCGAAAGGGCGGGGTGGTGTGCCCACGCGGGAGCGGCCAAGCCCATGACGACCGCCGCGACGATTCCCGTCACAATGACCACGCGACGCCCGCGGCGTCCAACGCGAAGTGCCTGCACGATGCCTCCCGGAGACCAAACCGCCGCCGCCTGACGACCTGCCGTCCTTGCATTCGTCGCTCAGGACGCAGGTCTCTCAGAGGACTTGGCCCCGGAACGATCGACCGCGGAGGCTACCCCGGGTATCCAGTACGAGTCGCGCATGGTCGGCGATGTCGTCGTAGGGCAGGTCTTCGTGGGCGGTCAGCACGACCACCAGATCCGCCGCTTCGAGCTCTTCCCGGGTGCAGCCGACCCGGCGAACCGGCGGGCCCAGCCCCGCGGCCTCGGAGACGTGCGCGTCGTGCGCCCGCACGTCGGCGCCGAGATCGGAGAGCCGCTGGGCGACGATCGTCGCCGGTGACTCCCGCCAGTCGGAGGTGCCGGCCTTGTAGGCGAGGCCGACCAGGAGGATGCGCGATCCCTTGACCGAGCGGCCGTGGTCGTTGAGCAGGGCCTGCGCGCGACGCACGACGTAGTCGGGCATGCCGCCGTTCACCTCGTTGGCGAGCTCGACGAAGCGGAACCGGTGGCCGAGGCGACGCTCGACCCGCCACGCGAGATACGACGGATCGACGGGCAGGCAATGGCCTCCCACCCCGGGACCGGGTGTGAACGGCATGAATCCGAAGCCCTTGGTGGCCGCAGCCTCGACCGCGTTCCAGATGTCGACGCCGAGCTCGCGGGCGAACATGGCGAGCTCGTTGACGAGCGCGATGTTGACGTGCCGGAATGTGTTCTCCAGCAGCTTCACGAGCTCCGCCTCGGCGGTGGAGCCGACCGGGACCACGGTGTCGACGAGCCGGGAGTAGAAGGCGGTGACCGCCGCGAGGGAATCGGCGTCGACGCCGGAGACGACTTTGGGCGTGTTGGCGAGCGACCACTTGGGGTTGCCCGGATCGACCCGCTCCGGGGAGTAGCCGAGAAAGAAGTCGGTGCCGGCCCGCTGCCCGGATTGCTCCAGCGCCGGCCGGAGCAGCTCTTCGGTTGTGCCCGGGTACGTGGTCGACTCGAGGACGACCAGGACCCCCGGACGCAGGTGCGGGGTGAGATCGCGGGCGGCGGTCTCGATGAACGAGAGGTCGGGGACCCCGTCGCGCAGAGGTGTCGGAACGGTGATGATCGCGACGTCGAAACCCGCGAGGGCAGCCGGATCCGTGGTCGCGTGGTAGCCCGATTCGGCGGCGCTCTGCAGCTGCTCGCTGCTGACGTCCTCGACGTAGGAGTGGCCGGCCCGGAGCGCGTCGATTCGGCCGGAGGCGGTGTCGTAGCCGACGACCGCGAAGCCCAGCTCGGCCGCTCGCATCGCGAGCGGGAGCCCGACGTAGCCCTGACCGACGACTGCGATCCGGGCGTCACGGCGCTCGAGTCGCTCCTCGAGCGCGCGCAACATCGCCGACGATCCCGTCACCGGATCAGTGTCGCAGCTACGCGCGCGGGTGTTGCTATGCGCGCGGTCGGATCGTCGCGCGATCGGTCCGCGACGGGATCTCGTTGAAGTTCGTTTGGACCCGCAGCGCACGCGCCGGTACGCACCACGACATCAGCCAACGCAGCATCCGTGCCTCCCCCAGACATCCGTTGTGCCACGCAGCGTGACAGCCACGACCACTGTGAGTCAAGAGGCCGAACGACCCGCAATCGGGCCGCGGCAGGGGCTCGGCTCGGTGGCGCCTGCAACCGGCGCGCTGTAGAGATGGAGCATGACCCTGTTCGACGCGCCGAGCGGCGAGGGCGGCCAACCCACATCGAGCCCGTCCGGGAAGCTGTCGGTCGTCAAGATGGTGGTCGCGTACGACGGGACCGACTTCAGCGGGTTCGCCGCGCAACCCGGTCAGCCCGCGGTCCGGACCGTCGGTGGGGCGTTGACGCAGGCCATCGGTAAGGTGCTCCGCCACAATGTCGATCTCACGTGCGCGGGCCGGACCGACGCCGGGGTGCACGCGTGGGGTCAGGTCGTGAGCTTCGAAGCCGAGCCCGGGCTCGACGAGTGGCGGCTCCAATCTGCGGTGAACTCGATGCTCGGGCCCGAAGTGGTCGTGCGGTCCTGCGAGATCGTTGCCCCGGGCTTCGACGCCCGCCACGGCGCACAGTGGCGTCGGTACCGCTACACGATCGTCAACCGGCCCGTTCGCGACCCGTTCCGCGATCGGTTCGTCTGGTGGGTGCCCGAACCGCTCGACCTGCGGGCGCTGCGGCTGGCGGCCGATCCCTTCGTCGGCGAGCACGACTTCGCGTCGTTTTGTCGGCGGGGGCCCGAGGGTTCGTCGCTGACGCGCCGCGTCCTGGATTCGGCGTGGTTCGACGAAGGCGAGGGCGTGCTCCGTTACGAGATCCGCGCCGGCTCGTTCTGCTGGCAGATGGTTCGCGCGATCGTGGGCACGCTCGTCGAGGTCGGCACCGGCAAGCGCCGTCCGGGCGAGATGCTCGCGGTCTTGCGCGCCGCCGACCGCAACGCGACGGGCCAACTCGCCCCGCCGAGTGGGTTGTGCCTCTGGGAAGTCGGTTACTGAGGAGCCCCACCGGGGATCGTCGGGATCGTGTAGCCGGGGCTGGTGTCGGGCGTGGCCGGCGGCGTGAAGTCGGAGTCGGACGGCTCCTCGAACTTCGTCACGGTCAAGCTCGTCTCCTCCTTGCCGGAAGCACTCTTGGCCGAGATCTCGAGCAGGACCCCGGTGTCCTTGTCGACGCAATACGTGGCCGAGACCCCCACCGAGATCGTCAGGCACTTCGCGTCGCGCCCGGCGATCGTTTTCGACGACACGTCTCCGTACCGGCCGCCGAGCGCGTCGATGGCCGCCTTCCCGGTTTGGAAGAGCCCGAGGAAGGGGCTGATTCCGGCCCCGCCGGGCACCTTCGTGCACGTGGCCTTGCCGTTGGAGTCGGTGTTGCAGGTGACGGAGCCGTCGGCCGACGTGAAGAACTGCGTGTCCCCGCTGCCGTAGACGCTGTTGCCCTTGCCGTCCTGTGCGTACGTCTGCTCGTCACCGCCGCTTCCGGTGCTGTACGTGATCTTGAACCGCTGCTTTTCGGCGTCCGCGACGAGCTTGGCGTAGTCGTCGGAGGAGGAGCCACTCTTCTTGGTGTCCGACGTGCCGGACTTCTTCGTGTCGGATGAAGCAACGCCCTTGGAGCTGCTCCCGCCGCACGCGCCGAGCACGGCGATCGCGATGAGAACTACCGAGCATGTCGCGACGAATCGGCGCATGGGTACCTCCGGAGGTCAGGTGCCGAGATACAGGAAGCTATAGGCCTCGTCACGGGCTTCGACGCCCGCTGCCCGCAGCGCGACGTCCCAGTCGCCCTGACAGGCGGGATCGTTCTCTTCCATGCCGTGGTCGGCGACGAGCACGAAGGCGCAATCGTCGATCACGCCTTTGTGCTCGAGTGCGTCGAGGATCCGGCCGAGGCGGCCGTCGCTGTCCCGGACCGATGCGGCCGCCATCTCCGAATGCGGGCCGCCTTCGTGCATCGCCGCGTCGGTGAGCGTGAAGTTGCACCACATGAACCGCGGCATCGGGTAGCTCACGTCGCGGTAGTGACCCGAGAGAATTCCGAGCGTCTGATCGACTCCCATGTGATCGACGACCGACGACCACGAGTAGTCCTTCGAGGGACGCACGAAGCGCTCGGTCGTGTCGGGCAACCCGAACGGATCCTTCGGGATCGGCGGGACCTCGCCGCGGCGGAAGAAGTCGAAGGTGGAATAGTCGGCGCCCACGTCGCACGGTTCGTTGACCGAAGCGGTGAACGCGTCGGGCCAGGTGCGGTGGACGGCATCGTGGATCGTCTCGACGCCGGGCGTCAGGTACTTCATCGACGTGGGCCACGTCGCCTGCGAGTTGGTGATCACCTGCTCGCCGATGGCGCGGTCGAACCACGCGTTGTTGAGGATGCCGTGGTGGCCCGGGTGGGCACCCGTGATGATCGAGGTGTGGTTGGCGAGCGTGACCGTGGGCAGCGACGACATTGCGCCGTGACCGAACGCGACGCCCATCTCGATCAAGCGGGCGACGTTCGGTGCCTCCCCGCGCGCGCACATGTCGTAGAGAACGTTGGAGTTGGTCCCGTCGAACAGGAACGCGACGACGTGCTGAGCGCGCTCCGACGGGTCGAGCACGTGGGTGAGCGCGTCGCCGTCTTGGACCGCGACGTAACGACCGTCGGGCCGGGGCGCACACCCGAGTAACGCGGCGATGGTGGGCGCGGTGTCGACGAGGCGCGCGGCCTCGGGAATCACGCCCAGCTTCTTCACGCCCTTGCCCCCGATCACCATCGGGGCGCGGGCCTGCACGATCCCGATCGATCCGTGCTCACCGAGATGGCCGCCCTGGTCTTCCCAGTTGTGCGCGGCGGAATGGATCACGCACAGGTCGGGCGCGGCGGGGGAGTCGAACAGCTGAGCGGTCTGCGCGTAGGCGAAGGGGTACGCGTTCTGCGAGCGGTGCGGGAACATGTTCGCCCGCTCGTTCTCGAGGCCCGCGAACTTGTCGGTCGACTGGTCGCCCAACGGGTTGCGACCGGTGGTCCCGACCTCGGTGAAATCGCCGTTCTCGGTGCGGACGAACGTGACGCTGCCGTCGGCCGCGAGCGCTTCGTAGCGATCGTCGCGGCGGGTGAGCACCATGTCGACGATGGGCTCGAGCGCCGAGTCGAGCAGGATCTCGAGCGCCCGATCGGCTTCGCCGCGGTGCTCGTCGGCGATCTGATGTCCGCTGGGCTGCATGGTGCTCGTCATGGCGGAAAGTTACCCCTGGTTGTGAGCGGAATGGAGGGCCAGCTATCCTGTCTCGTTCTCCTGAACCGGTCTCGGTTCCGTCAGCCCCCGTCAAAGAAGTTGGGTCAGTTGCGCACGTTTACACCCCGCCCGTCGGACATCAACCGGCGCTGGCTCGTGATCGACGCCGAGGGCGCCGTGCTCGGACGCATGTCGACCGAGATTGCGACCCTGCTGCGCGGCAAGCACAAGCCGATCTGGGCGCCGCACATGGATGTCGGCGACCACGTGATCGTCGTCAACGCCTCGAAGCTCGCGTTCTCGCAGAAGAAGGGGACCGACAAGCTGTACCACCGCCACACCGGTTACCCCGGCGGCATCAAGACCGAGACGCTCGAGCACCTGGCCGCCCGAGACATCGAGCGGGTCGTGCGGTTGGCCGTGCGGCGCATGCTCCCCAAGGGCCCGCTCGGGCGTCAGATGTTGAAGAAGTTGAAGATCTACGGCGGCGCCACGCATCCGCACTCGGCGCAAAAGCCGGTCGCCCACGAGTTGCCGGCGCGCTCGCGCGTGCAGGTGACGGCGTGACCGCCCAGAAGAAGGACGTCTCTTGCCCAAGCCTCTGATCCAGACGACCGGCCGGCGCAAGGAAGCGGTCGCCCGCGTGCGGATCCGGAACGGCAGCGGGAAGATCCTCGTGAACGGGCGCACGTTCGAGTCGTACTTCCCGATCCTCACCCACCAGGTGATCGCGAAGGAGCCGTTGCGGCTCACCCAGACCGAAGAGGTCTACGACGTCGACGCGACGCTCGACGGCGGCGGCGTGAGCGGTCAGGCCGGTGCGATCCGGCTCGGAATCGCCCGCGCGCTCATCGCGCTGGATCCCGACACCCGCCCGGTGCTGAAGAAGGCCGGACTGCTCGCACGCGACGCGCGCGAGAAGGAGCGTCGCAAGTACGGCCTCAAGAAGGCCCGCAAGGCGCCGCAGTACTCCAAGCGGTAGGGCCAACGTCGGAGTGCTGCGCTTCGGCACCGACGGTGTGCGCGGCGACGCGGATACCGACCTCACCACTCCGCTGATCGTCGCGCTCGGTCGGGCCGCGGCGCGCGTGCTGGGTGCCGACACGTTCTTCGTCGGGCGCGACACCCGCGAGTCGGGTCCCCGTATCGAAGCCGACCTCGCGCGCGGGCTCGCGACCGAGGGTGCGAATGTGGTCGCGCTCGGCGTGGCGCCGACGCCGGCCATTGCCTTTCTCGCGCAGCGCGCCGGGTCGCCGGCCGCGATCGTCTCCGCGAGTCACAACCCGTGGAACGACAACGGCGTGAAGCTGGTCGGCGCCGACGGCCGCAAGCTCACAGGCGTAGCTGAAGCCGCGATCGAAGCCGAACTGCTCGCCCTGATCGCGCAACCGGCGGCGGAGGAGTCGCGGCGCTCGACGGCGGCGTCGGCCGCCCGCCCCGATGCGAATCCGACCATGGAAGCGGAGGAGTCGCGGCGCCCCGATGCGAATCCGACCATGGAAACAGTGAGTCTCGAGGCGTACCTCGCGCATCTGCTCGGTGCGCTCGACGGACGGTCACTGCGCGGGTTGCGTGTGGTCATCGACTGCGCGAACGGCGCGGCCTACGACATGGGGCCGCGTGCGTTGCGCGCCGCCGGGGCCGACGTCGAGGTGCTGCACGCGGCACCCGACGGGCGCAACATCAACGACGGTTGCGGTTCGACGGATCCATCGGAGCTCCAACGCGCGGTCGTCGACCAGGGAGCCGATCTCGGTCTCGCGCTCGACGGTGACGCCGACCGCGTGGTCGCGGTCGACGAGCAGGGCGAGCTCATCGACGGTGATCAGATCATGGTGATGACCGCGCTCGACTGGCACGAGCGCAAGATGCTGCGCAACGACGCCATCGTGGTGACGGTGATGTCGAACCTCGGGTTGCGGCGCGCGCTCTCCGGTGCCGGCGTCGCCATCGTGGAGACGCCGGTCGGCGACCGGAGCGTCACCGCGGCGATGGCGGACCGCGACCTCGCGATCGGCGGAGAGCAGTCGGGCCACATCGTGTTCGCGGACCTCGCGACCACCGGCGACGGTGTGCTCACCGGTTTGATCGTCTGCGATCTGGTGGCGCGGCGGGGTGCGGCCCTTTCGGCGTTGGCCGCGGCGATGACACGACTGCCGCAGGTGCTGGTGAACGTCAGGTTGGAGCGCAAGGTCGATCTCGGCGCCGAGTCAGGTGTTCTCCGGATCGTGCGCGAGATCGAAGCGGAGCTCGGCGACCGTGGCCGCGTGCTGGTCCGCAGCTCCGGGACCGAGCCCCTGCTGCGCGTCATGGTCGAAGCACCGACCTCGACGGAGGCCGAGGCGTCCGCGGCCCGGATCGTCACTGCCATCAAGGATCTGGAAGGGGAGGCGCCCGAGGGCTCCTAGACTTGGCGGTCGATGTGCGGACTCGTCGGCGTGGTGCGACGCCCAGCGCAGGGCGCGCCCCCGGAGTTGGCGCCGCTGCTGAGGATGCTCGAAGGCGCCGCGGCGCGCCTCGCAACCGAGGTCTCGGCGCCTGACGCGATCGTGCTGCACGAAGCTGCCGACGCGGTGCAGACCGTGGCGCGGACGCTGCGGGGGCCGCTCGGCTCCGGCGCTCTGCTCGCCGATCCCGTCGCGATGGCTGCCTTCGACCACCGCGCCGGCGAGATCACGGATCACCTCGGTGCGATCGAGGCGACGCTCGACGCCGCCGCGGCGACCGACTCCGACGCCGAAGTGGTCGAGGCCCGCAATGCCTCCCTCGTCGCCTGCAAGGACGCGGTGTGGGCGCTCCAGTGGGATCGGCTCGGCACGGCGCGCGCCATCGAGGACCTCGCGGGCCGGGGTCCGATCGATCGGGCCGCGCTGTCGGCGTACTACTCGATCCAGGCGACGCTGTCGGCGCTCGATCGGCTCGAGGTGCGCGGCCGCGACTCGGCCGGGCTCCACGTGCTCGTCACCGGCCACGGTCTCGATCTCGCCGATCCCGACGTGGCCCGGCTCATCGCGGGTCGGGGCTCGGATCCGCTCTTCGCGGCGCGTTCAGTGCGCGTCGCCGGCGGTCATCTCGGGTTCGTGTACAAGACCGCGGCCGAGATCGGCGAGCTCGGCGACAACACCGCGCGCATCCGCGCGCAGATCCGCGAGGACGACCTGCTCCGCCTCGCGCTCCGGTCGGAGACGGCCGAAGCCGCGGTGCTCGCGCACACGCGGTGGGCGAGCGTCGGGATCATCTCCGAGCCCAACGCGCACCCCTTGAATCAGGAGGAAATCGCCGACAACGGTGGGCCCTACGTGACGGCCGCGCTCAATGGCGACGTCGACAACTACGCCGACCTCAAGGCGCTCGAGGGTTTGCGCCTGCCGGCCGAGATCACGACCGACGCCAAGGTCATCCCCGCGCTCGTGTCGCGCCGGCTCGCCGCCCACGCCGAGCTCGACGAGGCGTTTCGGTCCACGGTCGCGTCGTTCGAGGGCTCGGTCGCGATCGGCGCGCAGTCCGCGGCCGAGCCGGGCAAGTTGCTGCTCGCGCTCCGCGGGAGCGGCCAGGCGTTGTACGTGGGCTTCGGCGACGACTGCTTCGTGATTGCGAGCGAGCCGTACGGAGTCGTAGAGGAGTGCGATCGCTACCTGCGGCTCGACGGGGAGACGATGCTCGACGCGGGGAACCCGGCGTCGCAGGGGCAGATCGTGATCGTCGACGCCGCGCACGCGGGATCGCTCGACGGCATCAAGCGGTGCTCCTATGACGGGCGCGATCTTCCCGTGGCGGAAGCGGAGCTGCAGCGGCCGGAGATCACCACTCGCGACGTCGCGCGCGGCGACGTCGCGCATTACCTGCTCAAGGAGATGTCGGAGGCGCCGGCATCGTTCCGCAAGACACTGCGCGGCCGCATCGTCGATCGAGGTGGCCGCCTCGACGTCCGCCTCCCGCCGGAGACGTTGTCGCCCGCGGTCCTCGAACGGCTGCGCAACGGATCGATCCGGCGCGTGCTCGCGATCGGGCAGGGCAGCGCGCACGTTGCCGGCCGCAGCCTCGTCCGCGCGCTTCGAGACGCCATGACCCGGGACCCGATGTCGACGAAGACGTTGGCGGTCGAGGCGATCACCGCGACCGAGCTCTCGGGCTTCGGCCTCGACGGCGACATGAGCGACACGCTCGTGGTCGCGATCTCGCAGTCGGGTACCACGACCGACACGAACCGGACCGTCGATCTCGCGCGATCGCGCGGCGCGGTCGTCATCGCGATCGTGAACCGGCGCCAAAGTGATCTCGTCGACAAGAGCGACGGCGTGCTCTACACATCCGACGGTCGCGACGTGGAGATGAGCGTCGCTTCGACCAAGGCCTTCTACGCGCAGCTCGCGGCCGGATACCTGCTCGCGTTCGGTTTGGCGATCGAGCTCGGCGCCGATGCCGAGACCGACCGCGTGTATCGCGACGAGCTGCTCGGAGCGTTGCGCGATCTCCCCGACGCGATGAGCGCGGTGGTCGCGCGGCGGCCCGCGATCGCGGTCGCCGCGCAACGGCACGCATTGAGCCGCCGCTACTGGGCGGTCGTCGGCAACGGGGTCAACCAGATCGCGGCGCTCGAGCTCCGGATCAAGCTGTCGGAGCTGTGTTACAAGGCGATCGCGTGCGACGTGACCGAGGACAAGAAGCACATCGACCTGTCGTCGGAACCGATGATCGTCGTGTGCGCGGCCGGGCTGCATGGATCGAACGCCGACGACGTCGCCAAGGAGGTCGCGATCTACCTCGCCCACAAAGCGGCGCCCATCGTGATCGCCGACGACGACGAATCACGCTTCGCGACCGCTTCGGCCGAGACCATCTCGGTACCGGTAGTGCACCCGGCGCTCTCGTTCGTACTGTGCGCGCTCGCAGGCCACCTGTTCGGCTACGAGGCCGCGCTCGCCATCGACGCTTCAGCCCGCCCGCTGCGCGCCGCTCGTGCCGCCATCGAGACGATGATCGGCGCGACGGTGGCCGGCTCGTCCGCTGACCTGGATCTGGATCCCCTGGTGACGCTCTCAGGTCAGCTCCAACCTCTCGCAACTCGTTTCTTCGAGGAACTGCGCAGCTACAACTACAACGGCGCGCTCGAAGCCGACACCGCGGTGCAGCTCGCGTCACTGTTGCGTTACGCGATCGGCGTCATTCCGCTCGACACCTACCAGATCGACTTCGGCAGGGTCGGCACCCCGAGCACGGTCGTGGTGGATCTCACCGCTGCGCTCACGAAGGCGATCGAAGAGCTCACCCGCCCGGTCGACGCGATCAAGCACCAGGCGAAGACGGTCACCGTCGGCATATCGCGCTCCGACGAGACGTTGCTCCAGGTGCCGTTGGTGCGCGAGGTGCTCGCGTCGGGTGCGCCGCGCGACAGCCTGACGTATCGCGCGCTACGCACGCTGGTCGCGCTGGACGCCGCGGTGGAGTCGGTGGTCGGCTGGACCCGGTATCGCATCGAGGGCGACCCGGCGCGCGGCGGCGCGACAATTCATGTGATCGACCAGGGCGGCATCGCGCGAGATATCCCCTCTCGTACCGATGCCAACCCCGCGCTGAAGGGAACCAAGCACCGTGTCGCGACCGAGCGCGAAGTAACCGTCGTCGTCGGCGCCGACCAGCGCACGCTGATCGAAGTGCCCGAAGTGAAGGACGCGCAGGCGACCGGCATCACGCTTCTGCACGTCCGACTGCACGATCGGCTGGCGCCAGGCGCGGCGCGCCGCGTGCTCGAGGGCTACCGCGATCGCTACCGGGCTATCGCCGAACAGGTGACGGAGGTCGAGCCCGTCATGCGCGACGACGTGCTCGGGCGCATCGGCCTGGTCGAGCTGCTCACCGATCCGGTCGTGCGTCTCGCCGACCACTGGAAGCAATGACCACGGGCGAGGCGAAGCCGCAGCCGTGAGGCCCGTACTCACGCCCGCGGAGATGGCGGCCGCCGATCAGCGGGCGATCGTCGTGGGTACTCCCGAGGCGGTGCTGGTCGAGCGGGCGGGGCGCGCGGTCGCGCGTCATGCGCTCCGGATGTTGAACGGCAGCTACGGCCGGCGCGTGGTTGTCGTGTGCGGCAAGGGCAACAACGGCGCCGACGGGCGCGTTGCCGGGGGCGTCCTGCGCGCGCGGGGAATAGGTGTCGACGAGCTCGCGCTCGAGCCCGGCTTCGACGCTTCCGAGCTGCGCCGGGTGCTAGCGCGTGCTGACCTCGTGATCGACGCGATGTACGGCACCGGTTTTCACGACCGCCTCGACGGTGCGGCGGAGATGGTCGCGAGCGAGTTGGAGCAGGCAAACGTGCGCATACTCGCGATCGACATCCCTTCCGGCGTCGACGGGTTGACGGGCGCCATCGCGGGCGGCGCGGTGCTCGCGCAGGAGACGATCTGTTTCGCCGCGTACAAGCCGGGGTTGCTCTTCGAACCCGGACGCGCGCACGCGGGGCGCATCCGCGTCGTCGACATCGGCATCGACGTCTCGGTTGACGCGAATCATCCGCATCTCGGGCTCGTCGACGTCGGGGATCTCGTCCTGCCGCGCCGGGGGCCCGACACCCACAAGTGGTCCTCGGGCTGCCTCGTCGTCGGCGGATCGGGCGGGATGGTCGGCGCGCCGATGCTCGCGAGCCAGGCAGCGTTGCGTTGCGGCGCGGGGATGGTCGTGTGCGCCGTGCCGGGCATTGCGGCGGCCGCGACGGTCTCCGGTCAGGAGCTCGTCGCGCGCGCGTTGCCGGCGACACCGTTGGGCGCGTTCGCGGAAGAAGCCGCCGACGAGGTGTTGAAGGAAGTCGCTCGCTACCGCGCACTCGTCGTCGGTCCCGGGGTCGGGCGGGATCCGAGTGCGCAAGCCGCGGCGCGCCGGATCGTGGCCGAGGCCAACATTCCGATCGTGGTCGACGCCGACGCGCTCAACGCGATCGCCGTCGATCTCACGGCGCTCCGGCACCGCCTGGCGGCCGGACTGCCGGTGCCGGTCCTGACACCGCACGCGGGCGAGTACGAGCGCCTCGCTGGGAAGCCTGTTGGGTCCGATCGGGTCGAAGCCGCGCGTGACCTCGCGCGGCGGCTGAACGCGATCGTCCTCCTGAAGGGGTCGAGCACCGTGATCGCTCGTCCCGAGGGCGACGCGGTGGTCAACGTGACCGGAACGTCGGCGCTCGCGACCGCGGGAACCGGCGACGTGTTGAGCGGCGTGATCGCGGCGCTGATGGCACAGGGTGTCGAACCGTTCGCGGCCGCGACGACCGGTGCCTACGTGCACGGCCGCGCCGCGGTCGCCGCGCCCACCACTCCCGACATCGTGGCGTCCGACCTCGTGCTCGCGCTGGCCCGTACGCTGCAGGAGTTGCGTACCGGACGCGATCCCTGGGAGATGTGAATGATCGGGTACCGGCCGGTATGGGCCGAGATCGATCTCGAAGCGGTGCGCGCCAACGTCGAGACCCTGCGCGCGACCTCTGCGCCGGCCGACTTGCTGGCGGTCGTCAAGGCGGAGGGTTATGGACACGGCGCGGCTCCGGTCGCGCGGGCCGCGCTCGAAGCCGGAGCGAGCGGGCTGGGCGTCGCACTCGTGGAGGAAGGCATCGAGCTGCGCGCGGCCGGAATCGATGCGCCGATCCTCGTGCTCTCCGAGCCGGTTCCTGCGGCGGCGCCGAGTGTCGTCGCGCACCGGCTCACGCCGGTCGTGTACACGCTGCCCGGCATCGACGCACTGGCCAAAGCGGTCGCCGACCGTGACGCCCACGACCAGCTCGGCGTCCACCTGAAGGTCGACACCGGAATGCACCGCGTCGGTTGCAGCACCGACGATGCCGTCGAGCTCGCGGCGCAGGTTGTCGACCGTCCCGAGCTGCGGCTCGCGGGGGTCTGCACTCATCTCGCCGTCGCCGACGAGCCCGGCAACCCGTACACCGCCGAACAGCTCACGCGCTTCGACGCCGCGCTCGACGCGCTCCGCGCGCGCGGGCTGCCGACGGGCATCGTGCACGCCTCGAACACTGCCGGCGCGATCGACTGGCCGGCCGCTCGCTACGACCTCGTGCGGGTTGGGATCGGCATCTACGGCATCGCGCCCGCGGAGGCCCTCGAAGGTCGCGTCACCCTGCGTCCGGCGATGTCGGTGAAGGCGCGCGTGGCGCACGTGAAGGTCGTTCCCGAAGGGGCCCGGTTGTCCTACGGCCTCACGTACGAGACATCCCGTGCGACTCGCATCGCGACGGTTCCGATCGGATATGCCGACGGCGTCCCCCGCGAGTTGCCGCAGCGCGGTGGTGAAGCGATCGTGCACGGGCGCCGGTGCCCGATGGCCGGAACCGTGACCATGGATCAGCTCATGCTCGACGTCGGCGATCTTCCGGTAGAGGTCGGCGACGAGGTCGTGCTGATCGGGCGCCAGGGTGATGCCGAGATCACGGCCGCATCGTGGGCGCACGCGATGGGGACCATCGCCTACACGATCGTGTGCGGCATCGGACCGCGCGTCCCGCGCGTCTACGTCGCCGCGGGGAGCGAAACATGAGCCGGCTGGCGGCGATCGGCAAGGTCGCGGGGATCGCCGCCGGCGCAGTCGCCGGAGTCGCGGGTGTCGCCTACGCCGGTGAGCGATTCGTCGCGGCGCGACTACGGCACAACCCTGACGGTGACGCGGCGCGCGCGCTCGAGGCGCCGGTCTACATCGACCGGCGCCTGGTGGCGCACGACGGCGGGTCGATCTACGTCGTCGAAGACGGCGAAGGTCCGCCGATCGTGTTCGCGCACGGGGTCACGAACTCGATCCGCACGTGGTTCCACCAGCTCGAGGAGTTCCCGCGCGCCGGATTCCGGGCGATCGCCTATGACCACCGAGGTCATGGAAAGTCCGTGCTCGGTTCGTCGGGTCACTCGCTCGACAACCTGGCGCTCGATCTGCGAACGGTGATGGAGGAGCTGGATCTGCGCGGCGCGGTGCTGGTCGGCCACTCGATGGGTGGTGTCGCCGTGCAGTCGTTCGTCACGCGGTTCCCGGAGATCGCGGCGGAACGCGTCTCCGGCATCGTGTTGCTCTCCACGCTCGCCAAAACGCCGCTGGGCTCGCACTCGACCCGCACCAAGGCGCGGATCGAGAAGATCACCAACCGCGCGCCCGACATGAGCTGGCTGTGGTCGTCCCCGAATCTCGGCTTCCTGCTCGCCCGGATCGGATTCGGGAGCGATCCGCACCCGAGTCATGTGGAACTGGTGCGGCAGATGCTGATGGAGTGCCCACCCGAGACCCGGCTCAACGCGCCGCGCGCACTGATCGGTCTCGATCTCACCAAGGACCTTCCGAGCGTGCGCATGCCGACGCTCGTGATCGTCGGGACCGCTGACCTCCTCACGCCGCCGTCGCAGGCCCGCCTCATCGCGCGACTGATCCCGGATTCGCGCCTCGAGGAGTTTCCGGGCGGAGGACACATGCTGATGCTCGAGCGCACCGACGCCCTCGACGAGATGATCATCGCCTTCGCGCGCCAAGTCGGCGCGGCCGATTTGCCTTCGCACCTCGCGCGGTGACCATTCCCGTCGCGGGAGTGCGGGTCGGGCATTGGACGGGAGCGAGCACCGGGGTCACCGTGCTGCTCACTCCGGAAGGCACGGTCGGTTCGGGTGAAGTGCGCGGCGGCGCCCCCGCGAGCCGCGAGCTGGCGCTGCTCGATCCCGGGCGAACGGTGACGCGGGTCGACGCGGTAATGTTCGCCGGAGGCTCGGCGTTCGGGTTGGCCGCCGCCGACGGCGTGATGCGCTATCTCGCGGAGCGCGGCGTGGGATTCCCGTCCGCGGGTGGACCGGTACCGATCGTGCCCGCGGCCTGCGTGTTCGACCTCGCCGAGCAGGGAAACGCCGTACCCGGCGCCGACGACGGCTACGCGGCGGCGGCCGCGGCGAGCGCCGAGCCGATCGCCACCGGTCGCGTCGGTGCGGGCCGGGGTGCGACCGTCGGGAAGTGGCGCGGCCGGGAGCACGCCGTCGCCGGAGGAATCGGGGTCGCGACGGGCCGCTGCGATGACGCGAACGTGCTGGTCCTCGCCGTCGTGAACGCGGTCGGCGATGTCATCGGAAGCGACGGCCGAGTGGTCGCGGGCTCGACCGCACCACCGGATGCACCCGCGTTCCCGGTCGCCACGCCCTTCGAGGAGGAAGGCGCGAACACCACGCTCGTCGTCGTCGTGACCGACGCCGCACTCGACAAGCCGGCGTGCCATCTCGTCGCGCAGAGCGCGCACGACGGGCTGGCGCGGTCGTTGCGCCCGTCGCACACCCGCTTCGACGGCGATCTCGCGATCGCGCTCGCGACCGGCGGGGTCGAGACCCACCTCGACCGTTTGCGAGAGGTCGCGGCCGAGCTCGCGGCCGACGCGATTCGGGCCGCGCCCGGATAACATCGCCGGCGTCCCGACCGGCTCACCGGCGACGGGGAGTGCATGTCACTCGACTCGTTCTTCGCATCCCCGCATCCCGCGCACACGGCCGGCGAGAGCTTGACCGACGTCGCGGCCGTTGCGTCCGGATGCACGTTGTGCAAGCTCGCGGCGAGTCGAACGCAGGTCGTGTTCGGCGTCGGTCGCGCCGACGCGGATCTGTTGTTCGTGGGCGAAGGCCCCGGCGAGCAGGAAGACCTCCGCGGCGAGCCCTTCGTCGGTCGTGCCGGCCAGCTGCTCACGCAGCTCATCGAGGGCATCGGCTTCACGCGCGACGACGTGTACATCGCCAACGTCGTGAAGTGCCGACCGCCGGGGAATCGCGATCCGCATCCGGAGGAGATCGAGGCGTGCGCCCCTTGGCTCGATCGTCAGCTCGAGCTCATCCGGCCACACGTGATCGTCACGCTCGGCAACTTCGCGACCAAGCTCCTCCTCGAGACGAAGGAGGGGATCACGAAGCTGCGCGGCAAGGAGTTCGAGTTCTCCCGGGCCGGGATCGACGCCGTGCTCCTCCCGACCTTCCACCCGTCCGCGGTGCTGCGCCAGGGCGGCACGGGCAAGGCATTGGCCGAGGCCCGTGCCGACTTCGTGCGGGTGAAGCGCGTTCTCGCTCGGGGCGCATGACGACCCGGACCGGTTCGGCCGAGGCAACGCGCGCACTCGCGGCTGCGCTCGCCCCACTGCTCGAGGCGGGCGACGTCATCTCGCTCGTCGGCGATCTCGGTGCGGGAAAGACCGCGTTCGCCCAGGGCCTGGCCCACGGGCTCGGCGTCGAGGGTCCGGTTACCAGCCCCACGTTCACGATCGTGCAGGAATACGAGGGCCGGCTGCCGGTCGCACACGTGGACGTGTACCGCCTCGACACGGTGCAGGATCTCTACGATCTCGGGTTCGACGAGTTGATAGACGACGGGCGGGTGACCATCGTGGAGTGGGGCGACCTGATCGCGCCGGCGCTTCCCGCCGATCATCTGGTCGTGAGGATCGATCCCGGCGATGCCGATACGGAACGGGTGCTGGACGTGTCGTTTCACGGTGCCCGCTGGGCCGGGCGGCGAGCGGTGATCGAGCGGGCGTTGGCCGACGCGGGCTCGGGCCGCTGATGCTGCTGCTCGGGATCGAGACGTCGACCCGCCGCGTGGGTGTCGTGCTCGCGTCGGAGGAAGGGATGCTCGCGCGCGTCGAGTTGGGCGGCTATGCCGACAGCGGGCCGCCCCGTCACGCCGAGCGACTCGTGCCCGGGATCCAGTACTGCTGCGAGCAGATCGATGTCGCGCTCGATCACGTGACCGCGATCGCCGTGGGCATCGGTCCCGGCATGTTCACCGGACTCCGGGTCGGGGTAACTACCGCGAAAGTCCTCGCCCAGACATTGCGCGTGCCGATGATCCCGATTCCGAGTCTCGACTTGCTCGCGTACCCGTTGCGACACTCGCGCGGCCTCGTCGTTCCCGCGATCGACGCGCGCCGCAATGAGCTCTACTACGCGCTCTATCTCACTGTGCCCGGCGGCGTACAGCGCGCGTCCGACTACGAAGTCGGCTCGCCCGACGACCTCGCGGCCGAGTTGGAAGCGCGCGGTGACGAGTCGCTGCTCTGTGGCGACGGCGCGTTGCGCTTCGCGAGCGCATTCGAGGACGTGAAGGGAACCGAGCTCGCCGGGCCCGCCCACGCGGCGCCGAGCTTGGCCGCGCTGTCGGAGCTGGCCGTCGCCCGGTACCAGCGCGAAGAGTTCTGCGCACCCGACGACGTGTTGCCGCTGTACCTGCGCAAGAGCGACGCCGAGCTGGCCTGGGACCGGAAAGGCAGGTGACGTGACATGGCAACGGCGCGCAAGATGATCGACCCGCTCGAAGTGCACATCTCGCCGATGCGCCGCCGTCACCTTCGTTCGGTGCTGCGGATCGAGGGGCAGGTCTATCCGACGCCGTGGACACACGGGCTCTTCGTCAGTGAGCTCGCGTTGCGGTCGTCGCGGGTCTACGTGGTCGCGCGTGTCGGGCGCGAAGTGATCGGGTACGCGGGCCTCATGATGTCGCTCAACGACGGTCACATCACGACGATCGCGGTGGATCCGGAATGGCAGCGGCAAGGCGTCGCGACGCGGTTGCTGGTCACGCTCGCGCAGGATGCGATCGCGCGCTCGGCGAGCGCGCTCACCCTCGAGGTCCGCCTCTCGCATCACGGCGCGCAGCGCCTCTATCAGCGGTTTGGTTTCAAGGCGGTCGGGGTTCGCAAGGGCTACTACGCCGACACCGGCGAGGATGCGTTGATCATGTGGGTGCACGAGGTCGACCAGCCGGAGTACTCGGCGCTGCTCGAGCGGCTCGACAACGGCGTGTCCGGCACGACGCTTCGGGATCGATCGCGGTCCTGGTGACGATGCGCGTACTCGGGATCGAGACATCGTGCGACGAGACCGCGGCCGCGGTAGTCGTCGACGGGCGCAACATCCGATCATCGGTCGTCGCCAGTCAGTCGGATCTCCATGCGCCCTACGGCGGTGTCGTCCCGGAGATCGCGAGCCGGGCCCATGTCGAGCTCATCAACGACGTGATCGCGCAGTCGCTCGTAGAGGCGGGCATGACGACGGCCGATGTCGACGCGGTCGCGGCGGTGCACGGTCCGGGTCTTGCGGGCGCGCTGCTCGTCGGCGTGAGCGCGGCGAAGGCCATCGCGCTCGCGACCGGCCGTCCGTACGTCGGGGTCAATCATCATGAGGCGCACGTGTACGCCGCGCTGCTCGAGGAGCCGACGCTCGAGCCGCCGTTCGTCACGCTCGTGGTCTCGGGCGGGCACACGCTGTTGATCGAGATGGAGGATCACGGCCGCTACCGGGTTCTCGGCCAGACGGTCGACGATGCCGCGGGCGAGGCGTTCGACAAGGTGGCACGCTTCCTCGGGCTGGGTTATCCCGGCGGCCCCGTGATCGACCGGATGGCCATGGACGGCGACCCCAGCGCGATCGCGTTCCCTCGGCCGATGCTCGACGACGGCAACGACTTCTCGTTCTCGGGGCTCAAGACCGCGGTGGTGCAGTACGTGCGCAAACACCCCGACGTGGAGGTCGCCGACGTCGCGGCTTCGTTCCAGGCCGCGGTCGTCGACGTGTTGGTCGCCAAGCTGCTGCGGGTCGCCGAAGTGGCGGACGTCGAGACGGTCGTGATCGGCGGCGGGGTCGCGGCCAACTCCGAGCTGAGAACCCGACTCCTCGACGAGGGGGTCACGAACGGGTTGCGGGTGATCCTGCCGAGCATCTCGCTGTGCACCGACAACGCGGCCATGGTCGCGTCGGTCGCCTGGTGGCGCCTGCTCGCCGACGGACCCACCCCGCTCGCCGGCGGCGCCTACCCCGGCCTGCGAATCGGAGTCTGACGAGCGATCCGGGGCCGGGTTGCCCGAGTCTCGGGGGCCTTGCTACCGTTAGCACTCGGCGTGGGGGAGTGCTAACCCCGTCGCTCGCTCGACCACCCAGTCCGGTCGAGGCGAGATGCCCTTTCGAGGAGGATGTATCGATGAACTTGCAGCCGTTGGAAGACCGGATCGTCGTACGGCCGGCCGAGGCCGAGGAGACGACCATCAGCGGCCTCGTCATCCCCGACACCGCCAAAGAGAAGCCCCAACAGGGTGAGGTTCTCGCCGTCGGTCCCGGCCGCCGGGCCGAGAACAGCGGTGAGCTGATCGCGATGGAGCTGGCCGCCGGCGACACCGTCGTCTACTCCAAGTACGGCGGCACCGAGATCACGATCGACGGTGAAGACGTGCTGATCCTCAGCTCCCGTGACGTCCTGGCCAAGGTCAACGCCGCCAAGAAGAAGAAATAGTCCCCTTTCGCAAGTGCGAACCGCGGGCGGCCTTCGGGCCGCCCGCTTCGCGCGCCCCGCTCGCGTCCCTCCCGCTTGTCCCTCATTCGCATCAGATGTGGATTCAGGGCGCGTCGCGCCGCTTTCCCACTTCTGATGAGGAATTGCGGCGGGCTACTCCGCTGGGTTCGCTGCTTCGGTCTTGGCCCACTTGTAGTCGGCTTTGCCGTTCGGGCCGCGTTTGATCTCGGGGACGAAGACGAAACGGCGGGGGCGCTTGTAGCGGGCGAGCGCGTCGAGCGCGGCCGAGAGCTCGGTCTCCGACACCGACGCGCCCGCGCGGCGGGCCACGACCGCGGTCACCGCTTCGCCGAAGCGATCGTCGGGGACGCCGACGACGAGGCAGTCGGCGACGTCGGAGTGGGCCTTCACCGCTTCCTCGACCTCTTCGGGGTACACCTTCTCGCCGCCGCTGTTGATGCACGCCGACCCGCGGCCCAACAGCGCGATCGAACCGTCGGCCTCCACGCGCGCGAAGTCGCCCGGCACCGACCAGCGCGTGCCGTTGATCTCGCGGAACGTCGCGTCCGACTTGGCCGTGTCCTTGTAGTAACCGACGGGGATGTGGCCCCCGACGGCGAGCATGCCGACCTCGTCGGAACCGGGAACGACCTCACGCCCGTCGTCGGTGAACACCTTGGTGCTCTCGCCGATCGTGAACTTCGCAGTCTTGGGCTGCGAGCCGGGGACGCTGATCGACCCCGCGAACCCCACGCCTTCGCTCGACCCGAGCGAGTCGTAGCAGATGACGCTGCCGCGGCTCATGAACGCGTGCTTGGTCTCCGGCGACCACATCACGCCCGAGCTGATGATGATCTTCAGTGACGAGATGTCGTACGGCGTGCCCTTCGCCTCCGCTTCCTCCAAGGCGCGCACCATCGGCTTGGCGAACGCGTCGCCGACGATCGCCATTGACGTCACTCGTTCACGTTGCACCGTCTCCCACAGCTCGTGCGCGTCGAAATGCCGGTTCTCGAGCGTGACGATGGCCGTCCCCACGAACATCGCCTGGAACGACGAGAAGCCGCCGGTGCCGTGCATGAGCGGCGACGCGGGGAGGTGCCGGAGCTTGGAGCCACCGTCGATCACGGCCTTGGCGATCGCACCCGCCGCTTCGGGCTCGCCCGGCGCGGTCGCGCCGGCAAACTGGTACGCGCTGTCGGCGAGCACCTTGATGAGGTCCTCGTTGCGCCACATGACGCCCTTGGGCATGCCCGTGGTGCCGCCCGTGTAGAGGAAGTAGAGGTCGTCGCCGGAGCGCTCGATCCGCGGCATCGGATCGTGGGCGGCGAGCAGCTCCTCGTAGCCGATCGCGAAGTCCTGGCGCGGCGCGCCGTCGTCGATCTGGATCCAGGCCTTCACGGTGCGAGCCTGTTCGTGGATCTTCGCGACCCGATCGCCGAGCTCGCCGTGGAAGAGCAGGGCCTCGGCGTCGGAGTTGTCGATCAGGTACGCGAGCTCGTCCTCGAGGTAGCGATAGTTGACGTTCACGGGGACGGCGCGCGTCTTGAACGTCGCGAACACGCCCTCGCTGTACTCGTTGCTGTTGTAGAGGTACGACGCGACCTTGGAGCCGGGTCGGAGCCCGGCCGCGGTGAGCGCGCCCGCGAGGCGAGACGCGCGGTCGTCGAACTGGCCCCAGGTCACCCGCCGCTCGCCCTGCACGAGCGCGACGTGATCGGGCAGCGCGTCGGCGACCGATTCCCAGATGTCTGCGAAGTTCCATTCCATAGGCGAGGGAGTCTCGCAGTCGGGTCATCCCGCCGTCACATATCGACGCGATCGGTACGCTCCGGCATATGGGACGAAGGGGCGGGCAGCAGAAAATTCCGCGGCCCGAGTCGTTCCGGATCGGCGGCCCGGCCGCGTGGGAGCGACTCCTTCCCGACCAACGCCGGCTCTCCCTCGAAGACGTCCGCACGCGCCTCTTGCGCTCGCCCCCCGGCACGGCGCCGACGTCGCTGGTGGCCGACAGCGTGGCGGCCGCGGTGCTCGTGCCGCTGCTCGAGGTGAACGGCGAGACCCACATCCTGTTCATCAAGCGACCCGAGACGATGTCGACGCATCAGGGCGAGATCGCCTTTCCGGGGGGGAAACTCGATCCCGCGGTCGATGCCGACGTCCGCGCTGCTGCGCTGCGCGAGGCGCGTGAGGAGATCGGCCTCGACCCGGCCGCGGTGGAGATCGTGGCCCGGCTCGAGGGCGTTGCGACCGCGGCCTCGCGCTTCACCATCTCCCCGTTCGTGGGGTTCCTCGATCACCCGCCCGAGATCGTGATCAATCCGGCCGAGGTCGTGAAGGTGCTCCAGGTGCCCCTCTCGGAGCTGATGGACGCCTCGCTGTACCGGGAGGAGCGCTGGGACTCCTTCCGTCCCGACATGTCGGTGTTCTTCTTCGAGCTCGCCGACGAGACGGTGTGGGGGGCGACCGCACGTATCCTGACCGATCTCCTCACGCGGCTCGTCAACCCGAGCCCGTTGCTCCCGGACCCCTGATCGGCGAGAGGCAGCCATGGACCTCGAAGAGTTCTACGCAGCGGACGAGCGCCGCCGGCGTTCGGCCGAGCTCGAGTTCGGGCGCGAGTGGAGCGACGAGAACGGGCGCTGCGGCGTCTCGTGGGTCGAGGACACGGGCGAGATCTACCTCATGCGCGAGCCGATCGTGGGCGTCACCGGTTCGGGTGCCGGCGATCTGCACGCGATCCACGTGCCCGACGAAGCCCTCGGCGTCGAGGTGGTCGGCGTGGTCAACGGCCGAGAACCGGCAGAGTCGGTGATGAGCGGTTGGGAGCAGAAGATGCCCGACGCCGACGGCATCGCGTGGCTCCGCGATCGCGTGGCGCACGCGGCTGAGCACGCGCACGACGCGCCGGCCCAGCCATCGGACGAATTGCCCGACGACAAGGACTGACGGGGAGCACAGCTCTCCACTCTCACGGCGGTATCCTCGAACCTCGCCCACGGAAGCGGAGGACATGTGGAAGTCGAGATCGGGATCGGCAAGTCGGGGCGGCGGGCATACGGGTTCGACGACATCGCGATCGTGCCGAGCCGGCGCACGCGCGATCCGGAAGACGTCGACATCAGTTGGGAGGTCGACGCGTACAAGCTCGAGCTCCCGATGATGGCCGCCGCGATGGACGGCGTCGTGTCGCCGGCGACCGCGATCGAGATCGGGCGGCTCGGTGGTCTCGCCTGCCTGAACCTCGAAGGGCTCTGGACGCGCTACGAGGATCCGGAGCCGATCTTCGAAGAGATCGCGTCGCTGACGCCCGAGAAGGCGACGCGCCGCATGCAGGAGCTGTACGCCGAACCGCTCAAGGAAGAGCTCATCGGGCAGCGGATCCGCGAGGTCAAAGCCGGTGGCGTCACCGCGTGCGCGTCGCTCACACCGCAACGGGTGGAGCAGTTCTCGAAGCACGTGCTCGACGCCGAGCTCGACGTGCTCGTGATCCAGGGCACCGTCGTATCGGCCGAACACGTGTCGCACGACCCCCAGCGCCAACCGCTGAATCTCAAGAAGTTCATCCGCGAGTTCGACCTGCCGGTGATGGTCGGAGGATGCGCGTCGTACTCCACGGCGCTGCACCTCATGCGCACAGGTGCCATCGGCGTGCTCGTGGGTGTCGGCCCGGGTCACGCGTGCACGACACGAGGTGTGCTCGGCATTGGTGTTCCGCAGGCGACCGCGAT
>JBBQER010000017.1:0-48391 GCA_038320885.1 Acidimicrobiia bacterium | reverse complement strand
GCACTTCAAGGGCCAGCTCGCCGGCGCGCGCTAGTTACGTCGATTCGCTCGTCGCACTCATTGTGCGTTGCTATAGGTTCAGCCGTAGCGAATCGAGCGGTACGGGCGGTCGCTCTCTCGCGACGTATGCCGGATCGGGATGGCCGACGAGCACCAGCGCGTGGGGGAGCCACTCGGTCGGCAGTTGCAACGCGTCGCGCGCGGCTTCCGCACAGAAGATCGGCGCCGCGACCCAACACGTTGCGAGACCGGCGTCGGCGGCGCTCAACATGAGGTTCTCGGCCGACGCGCCCAACGAGAGCAGCGCCATGCCCCACTCGGCGCGTTGGCGTGTTTCGTCGGGGTAGCGGTCGAGCCCGTCCCACGTGAGGCACGCGAGCACGAGCGCGGGCGCGCCGATGATCTTGGCGTGCGACGCCTTGACGAGGTCGGCGATGCGTTCGGCCGCGACGCCGTCGCGCTCGAGGTCGGCCCGCCACTGAACGCCCATGCCCTGCGCGAGCGCGAGCTTGGCGTCGTCGGTGTCGATCACCACGAAGCGCCACGGTCGGGAGTGATGCGGCGCGGGCGCGAGGCACGCGGCTTCGACCAGCGTGTCGAGCAGCCCGCGATCGACCGGCTCGGCCCGGAACGCTCGGATGGATCGTCGTTGCTCGATGAACTCGGGCACACGCGTGTTCCGCACGGTCATCGGAAGAGGTCCTCTTGGGGCGGGCGGATGAGCTGTCGCACCGAGCCGTCGCCGAACCACGACGCGTCGAGCCCGCGGACGATCGCGACCGGCACCCCGGCGGCCTTGCCCATGACCAGCTCCGCGGCCGACGCGATCTCGTCGGCGATCGCAACCTCGGTGACCTGGAGCACGCGCCCGGTCGCGTCGGCTGTGTTGCGCAGGTCGACCACCGCGGCGATGCCGCTCACGCCGATGGCGACATCGGTCAGCCCCTGACGCCATGGCCGCCCAAAGGTGTCGGAGACGATCACCGCGACCTCGAGGCCGCTGCGGGCGCGCAACGCGTCGCGCACGTGCTTGGCCGAGCGGTCGGCGTCGACGGGCAGCAACGCCGCCCAACCTTCCTCCACGTTCGACAGGTCGATCCCCGCGTTCGCGCACACGAAACCGTGGGCGGTCTCGCTGATCGTGAGGTCACCGCGGCGGCGCACGATCCGCACCGACTCGGATTCGACGAGCCGGCGACGCGCGTCGAGATCGAGGGGGTCGAGCGCCACCAACCGCCCCTCTGCCTTCGACACGATTTTCTGGGTCACGACGAGGCAATCGCCGTTCGTGATCGGGGTTTCCTGGTCGGTCGCGGCGTCGAGGATCAGCTGCGCCAGCTCGTCGCCCGGTCGGATCTCGCCGATGCCGCCGATGGGCACGATGGAGAGCGCGGCCGGCACCGGGAGTTCGATCAGGCGACAGCGGCGAGCGTGCGGCGGGCGAGCGCCGTGGCGATGTCGGTGCTGCGCATCATCGTGTCGGTGACGATCGGACGAACGCCCGTGGCTTCGACGTCCCCCGCGAGCTGCGCGTCGACCTGGTCGATCACGAGCGCGCCGCAAATCTCCGCGTACGCACGGGCGACGCCCACACACGACACCGCCATACCGAGCGGAGCCATGAGGCGATCGGCCGGTCCCTTCACGGGAGCACCGCCGACGATCGGGCTGATCGCGATCACGCGCTCCCTCCGGGCGACGAGCGCGTCGCGTATCCCTGGTACCGCGAGAATCGGGCCGATCGAGATCACCGGGTTCGACGGACAGATCAAGATCGCGTCGGCGGTGCGCAACGCCTCCAGCACGCCGGGCGCGGGCCGGGCGTGATCCGCGCCGTCGAAGCGAACCGACACGACCGGCGATTCCGACCGCTCCCCGACGAACCATTGCTGCATCGCGATCTCTTCGGTGTGGCCACCGTCGCGGGTCACCGTGATGCGCGTGCGGACGCGGTCGTCGGTCATCGGCACGAGTGTCAGGCCGAGACCCCACGCCCGGGTGATCTCGGCGGTCACCTCGGAGAGCGTCGCGCCGGCGGCCAGGCGCTGCGTGCGGAAGAGGTGCGTCGCCAGGTCCTTGTCGCCGAGGCGGAACCAGGTGGGAACGTCGTAGCGGGCGAGCGCGTCGAGCGTGGCGAAGGTTTCGCCTTCGAGGCCCCAACCCTGCGCGGCGTTCGAGGCGCCGGCGAGCGTGTAGGTGACCGAGTCGAGATCGGGGGAGACGTGCAGCCCGTGGAACTCGTCGTCGTCACCGGTGTTGACGATGGCGACGATCTCGTCCGGCGGCACGGCGCGCACGAGTCCGGCGAGGAAACGAGCAGCGCCGACACCGCCGGCGAGGGCTACGAGCACGCCCGGAATGTAGTGCGGGCCGTGCTCGGGACTTCTCTCGAGTTACTAGGCGGCGCTTCCGGTGCGCTCGCGCACCTTGGCGGCGACGGGCTCGATCACTTGCACGACGCGCTCGGGAAGATCACCGAGTTGCGTTTGCACCTGCTCGACCACGGGCTCGACGCGCTTGGCGACTTCGCCGCCCAGTTCCTGCACCCGTGACACCGTGGACCGGACCTGGTCCTCGGCGCGGCCCCGAGCCGCAACGCCGCGGGCGCCGATCTGGCGGGTGCCCTCGGCGAGGAAACCCTGCACCTCGCGGCCCCGCTCCTCGAACCGAGCCGGAACGGTGCCGAGCTTCTGGGTGAGCTCGCGGCGGCGAGCCTGCCCCTGCTGGTATCCCATGACCCCGAGGCCGATAGCGATGTACCCGGCGTCAGTGACTGTCTTGCGAACGTCCATGAGCTCTCCTGATTTGGTGCGGCAAAAACGATCTGCTCGCGACAATAGCGCAGAGTGCTAACAATAGCAAGCACTCGTGACCACGTGCACGAGGGCCTGCGGGCTAATCTCGATCGGCCGCATGGAGACCAAGGAGCCCCCCGAGTCGACCAGCGGTCCCGAGGCGATCGAGGACGAGCCGATCCGCGAACCGGACCCGGAGTTCGCCGAGCCCGAGGACCTCGATGAGCCCGAGGACCTCGACGAGCCCGAGGCGGGGGAGGCGACGGCGCCGCCGGTCGTCGCGGTCGTGGTCACCACCGGCGGTCCCTGGCTCGATGCCGCGGTCGCATCGCTCGCCGCCCAGGACTACCCGGCCCTCTCGGTGCTGGTGCTCGACAACGCCGGCGACGACGACCCCACCGCCCGCATCGCGACCGAGATGCCGACCGCCTTCGTGCGCCGCTTGCCCGAGAACCTCGGATTCGCTGCGGCCGCGAACGAGGCGCTCGTCAGCGTCGAGGGCGCCACCTTCCTCGTCTTCTGTCACGACGACGTCGCGCTCGATCCCGACGCCGTTCGCATCATGGTCGAGGAGGCGTACCGCTCGAATGCCGCGATCGTCGGCCCGAAGCTCGTCGACTACGAAGATCCGAACGTGCTCGTCGAGGTCGGGATGGCGATCGACCATTACGGCGTGCCGTTCTCGGCGATCGAGCCCGGCGAGATCGACCAGGAGCAGCACGACGGTGTGCGCGACGTCTTCTTCGTGTCGCACGCGACGATGCTCGTGCGCGCCGACCTGTTCCGCGAGCTGGGCGGATTCGACGTCGAGACCGCACCCGGGTCCGACGACATCGATTTGTGCTGGCGAGCTCGTCTCGTTGGCGCACGGGTGCTCGTCGCGCCCGAGGCCCGCGCCCGCCACCGGCGCGCGACGGTGGTCGACGAGCGCCGGATGCGGCGCCAGTCGCCGGGCGACGCGCGCGCGGCGACCCAGGCGCGCGTACGCGTCCTGATCAAGTCGTACTCGAGGACGGCCCTGCTGTGGGTACTGCCGAGCGCGTTTGCCCTCACGTTCGGCGAAGCGGTCGCGCTGGCGCTCACCCGGCGGTGGCGCCACGCGATCGCGGTGATGACGGGTTGGTTCCCGCGGCGCGGCACGCTCTCGCACCTCCGCCGGGCCCGGTCGCAGATCCAGCGCGGGCGTCAGGTTGACGACGCCGACGTCCGCGACCTGATGATTCGGGGCAGCGCGCGAATACGGGGACCGCTCGCCCAACGCCTCCATGCGGGCGATCGGCTCGCCGGCGTCTCGAACCGGGCGCGCGAACGCATGTCGCTGACGGGGGCGCGGTTGCGCCGTGCGCCGGCGATTCTCGCGATCTTCGTCCTGCTGCTGATCGTGATCGGTTCGCGCGCGCTCGTGTTCGGACGGGTCCCGGATATCGGGACCTTCCAAGCGTGGCCGGGCATCGGCGCGCTGTGGCACACGTTTACGACACCTTGGCGAACCACCATGCTCGGCTCGCAAACGCCGGCCACACCCGCGTTCGCGATGATGGCCGCGTCCACGACCGCGACGATCGGGCACGCGGCCCTCGCCCGCACCATCGTGGTCGCCGGCGCGATCCCATTCGGCATGTGGGGCTCGTACCGCCTCGCTCGGCGCCTCACGGCAGCGGCGCTCCCGGCGGTCGTCACCGCGGTCGCGTACGTCACGAACCCGGTCGGGCGCGATGCCATCGCCCGCGGCGATCTCGGCCCGCTGGTGACCTACGCGCTCGCACCGTTCGTCCTGCTGTTGTTGGTGCGCGCGGTCACGCAATCGAGAAGTACGCGAGCGGCCGGGTCGCCATGGCGGCACCCGGTCCACACCGTTCTCGGACTGGGTCTGCTCGGCGCGATCGCCGGGTCGGTCTGGCCGCCCGCGATCCTGATGTTGGCGCTCGTCGGCGTGGTATTCGTCATCTCGGCCGCGGTCGTCGGCGCCGCGCGCGAAGCGATGCGCGCCGCCGCGTTCGCGATCGGCGGGGGAGTGCTCGCGGTCGTGCTCCTGGCGCCGTGGTCGTTGTCGCTCCTCGGCGCCGATGCGGCGACGTTGGGTCTGCGGGTGGGATCGCCGATGACGGTCGGCGACACGCTGCGCTTCGAGGTCGGTCCGGCGCACACCGGTTGGTACACCCTGGGGCTGGTCGTCGCGGCGGTGGTGCCGCTGCTGTTCGCTAGCGGGCCGAGGTTCGTCTGGGCCGCCCGGGCGTGGATCCTTGCACTGGCTTCCTTCGCGCTGGCGTGGTTACCGACGCGCATCTCGCCGACGCTTCCGGTGCCCGCCGTCGCGGGTGTGCTCGTACCGGCCGCGCTGGGGTTGGCGCTCGCCGCCGGTATCGGTGTCAGCGCGCTGCTCGACGACATGCGCCGCGCGCATTTCGGCTGGCGTCAGGTTGCGGCGGTCGCGGCCACCGTCGGCCTCGCCCTGCCCGTGCTCGCACTCGCGGCCGATACCGCGTCGGGCCGTTGGCATCTCCCGAGCGACGACTGGCCGACCGCGGTGTCGTGGATGGGTGACACGCCGACGCCCGGAGGTTTCCGGGTGCTGTGGCTCGGCGCGCCGGCGCTCCTGCCCGTCGACGGGAAGATCGTCGGCGGCACGGCGCTGGCGAAAGCGGGTTCGGGCAGCATCGGCTTCGGGTTGAGCCGGAACGGTGCGGGCGACGCCCGCGCCCTGTGGGCTGCGCCGCAGGCATCCGCCGACAACCGGCTCGAGCAGGCCCTGCTCACCGCGCGCGCGGGTCATTCCGAGCGGCTCGGTCACCTGCTGGCTCCGGTCGGCATCCGCTATGTGGTCGTGCTGAGCCAGACCGGTGCCGGCCACGGCGCCGTTGTCCCGGTCGACCCGGCGCTCGCCGAGGCGATGACGCGCCAACTCGACCTCTCGATCTCGCGGATCGACACCGGCGCGATCGTGTACGCGAACGACGCGTGGTTTCCGAGTCGCGCGGTCGTCCCGGCGGAGACCGACGTGAAGGCGAGTGCGGGTGACGCACTCGCCTTCGCGGCGCGCAGTGAGGTTGCCGCGGTCGCGCACGGCGTCAGCGGCCCGGTCGGCCATTCGCGCGCCACGGGCCCGGGCACGCTGGTGTGGGCCGAAGCGGCCGACTCCGGATGGCACGCGAGCGCCGGCGGCAAACGACTCGTGCACTCGAAGGCGTTCGACTGGACGAACGCGTTCGTGCTGACCGATCGGGCGCCGGTCGGCCTCCACTTCGGCGCCGGCGCGCTTCCGGGTGTGCTGATCGAGCTGGAGATCGTCGCCTGGATCGTCGCGCTCGTCGCGTGGCGCCGCACGCGGGCGCGCCGTAGCCGTCGGGATCGGGAGGTGACGGTGTGAGCGCGCCCGTAACCCCGTCCCGCGCGAGCCGACGGTTGCCCATCATCGTGCTCGTGATGTTGGCCGTCGCCGGCGGCGTCGCGGCCGGCCGCTCGGCCGCCCCGATTGCCGCGCGCCCGGTCGAGCCGACCGAGGCGACGCAGCTTTCCGCGCCCGATGCGGTGTCGACGGCCTGGTACTGCCCGGGGCTGCCCTCGGCGTTCCCGATGAAGAATCAGACGTTCACGCTGAGCAACCTCGGGAGGAGCCCGGGTCGGGCCGCGGTCACGGTGCACCCCGATGACGGGTCCGCGCCCGTGACGCAGACGGTCACGGTGCCGCACGGATCGGTGCGCACGTTCCCCCGCTCGACGCTTCCGAGTGGGCCGCTCGTCATCGAGCCGTTCTCGCCCGACGTCGTCGTGTCGGCCGGGCTCGAGAGCAACGACCGGCTGGCCACCGTTCCGTGCGCGACCACGGCCGGCACCGATTGGTACTTCGCGGCCGGGACCACGGTGCGCGGTGTCTCGCAGTGGCTCGTGCTCGAAGATCCGTTCGCGGGCGATGCGCGCGTCGACGTGACGCTGCGCACCGACGCGGGGCTGCAGGAGCTGCCGTCGCTGTCGGGCCTCGACGTGCCGGGCCGGTCGCGCGTCGTCATCCCGATTCACGACGAGGCGGTGCGGCGCCAGCGCGTTTCGGTGGAGGTGCACGCCGCCGTCGGCCGGGTCGTCGCCTCGCAGACCATCCGGTACAGCGGTTCGACGGGACCTCCCGGCGTCGCCACGTCGATCGGTGCGGTGAAGCCCGCGAGCTCGTGGTGGTTCGCGGGCGGCGACACGCGCGCCGGGGCCTCCGAGGTGGTGGCGATCGCCAACGTCGGTCAGCTCGACGCCGGCGTGAACGTCCAGGCGCAGGCCGGTGCGAAGACGATCGTGCACCCGGTTCAGCTGAAGGTCCCTTCGGGCGGCGTGAGTTGGGTGCAGATCGGCGGGTGCAGCCAGTCGACCCCGGCATGCCTCGCGGTGCCGAATCGAACCGGCTACGTGCTCCTCGTCGAATCAGACGCCGATGCACCGATCGTGGCCCAGACGCTGAGCCACTTCGACGGCAGCCGGGACAGCACACTCGGCGCGGCATCGTCGGTCGGATCGTCGACCCCCGCGCGCCGGTGGGTGATCGCGCGCACCCGCGTGCTCGCGGAACGGTCCACGACGATCGCGCTGTCGGATCCGGGATTGAAAGCCGCACGCGTCTCGGTGACGATCGTGCACGGGGGCCACGTCGACCGGCCCGCGTCGTTGCAAGGATTGACGGTGTCTCCCGGCGGCCGCTTCGTGCTGTCGATCGCAGACCAACGCGCCCTGCAGCGGGTCGACGCCGCGGTCGTCCTCACGTCGGACGTCCCGATCTTCGTGGAATCGACGATGTACGCCGAACGCGACGCCACGCGCGCGCCGGGTATTCCGGCGCGCTGACGGCCAGGCGGTACGGTCGCCTCGTGGTCGTCCGCGTCGTCGTTGCCGTTGCAATCCTTGCCGTCGCGGCCGGGATTGCGTGGTGGCTCGAGCACCGGCGCGTCGTCGCGCCGCCGTCCCAGGGGCGTGCGGTAGCGCCCGAGCAACTCGATCGCAACGACTTTCCGCGTCCCGACGCGCCGTGGCTCGTCGTGCTGTTCACCTCGCGCCACTGCGACTCGTGTGCGGGTCTCGTCGACAAGGCGCTGCCGCTCGCGTCCGACGAGGTCGCGGTGGTCGAAGTCGAGTACACGCTGCAACCCGACCTGCACGCGCGCTACCAGATCGACGCCGCGCCGATCACCGTGCTCGTCGACCGGGAGGGTGTGACCCGCGCCGCGTTCATCGGTGCGTACAGCGCCCCCGACCTCTGGTCCGCCCTGGCCGACCTCCGCGCCACACCGAGCTGAAAGCGCCACGCGTCAACAGCACGTTTTCTCATCAGACGCGAATAGGTGCCGTTAAACGGCGCAAATTCACCTCAGAGTGAACACTCTGGGTTACAGGCTCTGGCCGGGATTGATGAGGGGGTCTTCGATCATCCCACTCGCCGGTTCTTCGGTGCCGTCGGCGTGGAGGATCATGCGCGGCCCGCCGACCTTGCGGCCCATCGCGGTGTCCACGAGCCCGGCGACCTCTTCGCCGTCGAGGGTCTCGCGCACGAGAAGTGATTGCGCGACCGCGTCGAGGCCGGCGCGGTATTCCTCCAGCACCTTGCGGCAGCGCTCTTCCTCGTCGCGGAGGATGTGCTCCACCTCTTCGTCGATGACGCGCGCGGTCTCGTCGGAGTAATCGCGGGAGTGCATCAGGGCCTCGCCGAGGAACACCGCACCCTGCGAGCCCCACGCCATCGGGCCGACGCGATCCGACATTCCCCACTCGCGCACCATCTTGCGGGCGAGCTCGGTGCAGCCGACGAGGTCGTTCTCGGCGCCGGTCGACTGGTGCCCGAAGATGAGCTGCTCCGCGACCCGCCCGCCGAGCCGGACCACGAGTGAGTCGACGATGTACTCGCGCTTGTAGATGTGGCGTTCTTCGAGCGGAAGCTGCTGGGTGACGCCGAGCGCCATACCGGTGGGCAGGATCGTCACCTTGTGGAGCGGATCGGCGAACTCGAGCACGTACGCGCAGACGGCGTGGCCGCCCTCGTGGTACGCGACGATCTCCTTCTCCTCTTCCGACAACGCGAGCGACTCTCGCTTGAGACCCATGAGCACGCGGTCGCGTGCGGCGTCGAAGTCTTCCTTGTGGACCTCCAGCGCGTCGCGGCGCACCGCGAACAACGCCGCTTCGTTCACGAGGTTCGCGAGGTCCGCACCGCTCATGCCCGGCGTGCCGCGCGCAACGACGTCGACCTGCACGTCGGGAGAGATCTTCTTGTCGCGGAAGTGGACCTTGAGGATCTCGACGCGCTCTTCCTGCGTGGGCAGCGGCACCATGATCATGCGGTCGAAGCGACCCGGCCGCAACAGCGCGGAGTCGAGGATATCGGGACGGTTGGTCGCCGCCATCATCACGATCCCCTCGGTGGCCTCGAACCCGTCCATCTCCGAGAGCATCTGGTTGAGGGTCTGCTCGCGCTCGTCGTGACCGCCGCCGAGACCGGCGCCGCGCTTGCGGCCGATCGAGTCGATCTCGTCGACGAAGATGATCGCGGGCGCCTGCTTGCGCGCGGTCTGGAAGAGATCGCGCACGCGTGCCGCGCCGACACCGACGAACATCTCCATGAAGTCGGAGCCGGTGATCGAGATGAACGGAACGCCCGCTTCACCGGCGACGGCTCGTGCGATCAGCGTCTTGCCCGTTCCCGGGGGGCCGACGAGCAGCACGCCCTTCGGGATGCGCGCGCCGATGTCCTTGAATTTCCCGGGCACCTTCAAGAAGTCGACGACTTCGGCGATCTCCTCCTTCACCGCGCCGTAGCCCGCGACGTCGCTGAACGATGTCTTGGGTTTGTCGGTGTTGTAGACCTTGGCGCGCGAACGCCCGATGTTCATGACCGCGCCCATCTGGCCCTGGGCGCGACGCGCGATGAACCACCACAGCGCACCGATGAGGCCGAGCACCAGCGCGAAGCTCAGGATCGTGCTCACCAGGTTCGACGGCTTGGGCTGGTAGTTGACGTCGACGTTGGCCTTCTTGAGATCGGTCAGGTCGGCGTCGGGGATCCCGTCGGGCTTGGTCTGGGTCGAGAACGCGGACTTGCCGTCGATCTGGGCGCCCTTGGCGAGCTCGCCCGTGATCTTTCCGCTCGACGGCTCGTACTTGATGCTGGTGACCTTGCCCTGGTCGGCGAGCTTCAGGAACTTGGAGTACTCGATGCCGGCGCGGGAGGTGCCCGACCCGGTGGTCGACGTGTAGGCGAGCAACGCGAGCACGGCCAGGCCGACGATCACGAGGGGCATCCAGCGGGGCCGGCCGGTGGGACGCTGGCCCCCGCCCGGACGCGGCGGACGACCCGGCGGCTCCGGCGGCCGCCACTGGTCTTCAGGGCCTGGACTCATCTGTTCTCCCAGTCGGTGTGAACGCCGCTCATGCTACGGCGGGCTCGCTGTCCGAATCGGCAGGACCATCAATTTAGGGAGGCCCAAACGGGGCACCGGTCAAACCTGCGAGGGCCGGACCCGCAACCTGATCTCTCTGGGGGCGTCGATAGCCTTGCCCGGTGGATCGCACGCTGCCGGCGGACCGGCGCCGGTCGGCGCGCCATCCAGGCGTCAGCTGGGGATTGGGCGACTTCTTCTCGGTCTACGTAACCGGATTGGTCGTCGCTTTCGTCCTCGCGAGCATCGGCTACGGGATATCGGGCGACAGGTCGGGCGACCCCGGGGCGCTCACCACAGGCCTCGCGCTGGCGGGCCAGTTCGGCGGATGGGTCGTCGGGCTCGTCTGGGTGAGCCGTCGCAAGGGCCGGGGAACGCTGCAGGCCGACTTCGGCCTCGTCGTGCACGCTCGGGACCTCTGGTTCCTCCTAGCCGGAATCGGGCTCGAGCTTGCGCTCGCGCTGAGCGTTCTCCCGATCTCGGATCTCGTGCAGAACGAGCGCCAGGGCGTGGTCAAAGACCTGCAAACCGCGACCGGCGTGCATTTGGCGCTGCTCGCCCTCTTCGCGGGCTTGATCGCCCCGGTGTGCGAGGAGTTGCTGTTCCGGGGCCTCCTCCTGCGAGCGCTGCGGCGCCGGTTCTCGCCCGTCATCGCCGTCGCGGTGTCGGCGCTCGTGTTCGCACTGGCGCACCCGGCGCTCGACCCGACCTGGGGGTCATTCGTGATCGTCCCGGCCCTCTTCGGCCTCGGTGCGATCTCGGGCACGGTGGCCGTCCGGCGGGGCTACCTCTCGGTCTCGATCATGCTGCACATCGGCTTCAACTTTCTCACGACCGTAAGCGCCGTGGTCGACGCCCTGCGGCGCCACTAGGCCTCCCGGCTCATCTTTCACTTCCGCGCTTCAGGTTTTCGCAGTCGGGGTCGATAACACCACGGCGAACGGCAGGGAGGCCACGGATGCACAGCTGCACAGGATGTGCGAAGGGTGCCTTGATCACGATCCGCATGAGGGTCGCAGGGCGCGAGGTTGTTTTTCACCGCTGCGCGCGGTGCGAATCGAACAGCTGGCAGGACGACTCCGGCGCGTTGACGCTCGGACAGGTCCTGGAGCTCGCTCGAGCCCCTCACTGAGGCACCACGGCGCGCAAGCTGAGCTCACTGAGTGAAGCTTGATTCAGCGCGTTCCCTGGCATGCTGTCAGCCGTGTCCAGCGCAGTGATCGACGAGCGCCCCGGCGATCCCGGCGGCGTGGGAAACGCGCCGACACCGCATCCCGAGACCGCGCCCCGCACGCGCGGCCCGGTCATGGACGAAGACGATCAGCCTCGCGCGCTCTGGGAGCGCGCGGTCGGGTGGGTGATCGTCGGCGTCTGCACGTTCATCGTGCTCTCGATCCTCACACCCGGCCACAACTGGAGCCTGACGCACTTCGCGTTCGGCGATCTGTTCCGGAACACCACCACCAACGGCGGCGACATGGGCGCCCACGTGTGGATGCCGTGGTTCCTGGAGAAGCACTGGTTCGGGCAGGGCCGGCTGTCCGGCTGGTCTCCCGACTGGTACGCCGGGTTCCCGGTGGGGATGTACTACTTCCCGCTCCCGAACCTGATGGTCGCGTTCCTCGACCTCTTCCTCCACTACAACATCGCGTTCAAGCTGGTGACCGTGAGCGGGCCGCTCATGCTCCCGGCCTCCGCGTACTACTTCGCCAAGGGCATGCGGGCACCGTGGGCGGCGCCCCCCGCGTTCGCGATCGCCGCGCTCGGGATGCTCGTGCAAACGCGCAATAGCTGGAACATCTACGGTGGCAACATCGCGAGCACGCTCGCGGGGGAGTACTCGTTCGAGATCGCGCTCGCGTTCGCGTTGTTCGCGCTCGGCGCGCTCGCGTACACGCTCGACACCGGGAAGCGGCCGTGGCTGCCGGCGGTGCTCATCGCGGCGGCGATCATGTCGCACATCGTCGTCGCGATCTTCGTCGGTATCGCCGCCGTGTTGCTGTGGCTGATGCGATCACCGCACCGCACGTGGCCGATCGCGGTCTCGGTCGGCACGGTCGGCTTGGCGCTGACGGCGGTGTGGTCGTTGCCGCTCATCGCGGGTCAGGCGATGACGCAGAGCATGCGGTACGGCAAGGTCATCTCGGGCGGCAGCTCGTGGCGCGTCCCCTACTGGATCCTGCTTCCCCATCCCGTGAAGCACACGATCGAGGGCCTCGTGCGCGGGGTCGGCCTCAACCGGGACTCGACGGGCGCCGTCGTCGCCCCGACGCTGTGGTTGCCGTGGTGGATCTGGGTGCTCTCGGGCATCGCGATCGTCGCCGCCGGCTGGTACCGGAGGCGCTCGACCTTCGTGCTCGTGTTGGTGGCGGTGACCTTCGGGATCTTCTTCGTGCAATGGCCCGAGCACGCGGTCTGGAACACGCGGTTCCTCCCGTTCTGGCTGCTCACCTGGGGGTTCGTCGCGGCAATGGGCGCGACCGAGATCCTGCGCTTCTTGGCGTACGGAGGCACGTGGGCGTTCTCGTGGATCCGCGACGGCGATCTGCAGGACGCTCGGGCGAGGGCCTGGTCCGAGCTCGCGAGCAGCGAGCACCCCGATGTCGACCCGACGCTGCGCCACGAAGCGGTCTCGATGCTCGCGAGCCGGCGCTTCCCCGCGGGGCCGCCGGGCTGGGAGCCGGAACCGCACCTGGCACCGGAACGGCTCGCCCTGCGTGCGCGCACGATCGCAACTGTCGCCCTCGCGGTGCTCGTCGCGCTCTCGGGTGGCTACGGCCTGTATCGAGCGTGGGACGCGCGCGACAACAACCCGGCGATCGCGATCGAGGGCTGGGCGGCGTACAACTACAAGGGCTACGAGCGCCAAACCGCGTGGCCCGAGTACGACGCGCTGATGAAGAAGATGGGCAGCCTCCCGGCCGGCCGCGCGCTCTGGGAAGGCGGCGACGCGGTCGGCACCTACGGCACGACGCTCGCGCTCGAGCTGTTGCCGTACTTCACCAACGGCCGCATCGGTTCGATGGAAGGTCTGTACTTCGAGTCGTCGGCCACGACGTCGTTCCACTTCATCACGGTGAGCGAGCTCTCGAAGCAGCCGTCGAATCCGGTGAACGGGTTGATCTACGGAACGTCGACGAGTGCCGCCGACTTCTCACTCGGCGTGAAGCATTTGCAGATGCTCGGCGTTCGCTACCTGATGCTGTTCACTCCGCAGACCGAGCGGATGGCCAACCTTCAGCGCAATCTCGAGCTCGTCGCGACCGTGCCCGACTTCGACGGCGCCGAGCCCAGGGGTTGGAACATCTATCAGGTCAAGCATGCGCTCCCGCTCGTCACCGGATTGTCGGTCGAACCTCTCGTCGCGCAGACGCACGCCGGGAACTATCAGCAGTGTTGGGGCCAGGCGTGGAACCAGGCGAACCCGAGTCCGCACCTCGGCGCTTGGGAGTGCTCGGCCGCGCCGTGGTTCACGAAGCGCGCCGAGCTCGACAAGGTATGGGTCGGTTCGGGCCCCGCGTCCTGGAAGCACATCGATATCAGGCAGCTCGCCCAGACGGCGCAGACCTCGCTCGCGCCGACCAAGGTCACGCGCATCC
This sequence comes from Acidimicrobiia bacterium, assembly GCA_038320885.1. Lineage (GTDB taxonomy): Bacteria > Actinomycetota > Acidimicrobiia > IMCC26256 > PALSA-610 > JBBQER01. The sequence continues at coordinate 34,591 of JBBQER010000017.1, read as the reverse complement.
ACGAAGGCGTCAGCACGATCTCGTTCCACGTATCGGAGATCGGCAAACCGGTTCTCGTGAAGACGTCGTTCTTCCCCAACTGGCAAGCGCACGGTGCGAAGGGTCCGTATCGAGCTGCGCCCAACTTCATGGTTGTCGTGCCGACGAGCCACGACGTGAAGCTGACGTACGGACTCACGCGTACAGACTGGCTCGGCCGGTTCGTGACGCTGCTCGCGGTCGCGGCGCTCGGCGCGCTCGTCACGTGGAAGGGCATGCGGCGCTTCGGCGCGGAGGGATCGCCCGACGATGACGACGGCCGCGACGGCTCCGATGCCGATGATGCCGACGACACCGGGAGCGAGGCGGACACGGGGCCCGACACGGTTCCCGCGCGGACGGTGACGCCCGGTTCGGGCGGGCTTCCGCCCCCGCTGCCGGCCTGATCGAGGCCGCTACCATTGGCGCCCCCGTCTCGGGCGTTCCCTCTGCAGGAGTTCGTGTGTCGCTCGACGCCATCTTCAAGGCTTATGACATTCGCGGCGTGTACCCGGATGAGATCGACGAGGCGCTCGCGCGCCGGATCGGCAACGCGTTCGCGCACTTCACCGGCGCCCAGCAGGTGATCGTCGGCCACGACATGCGCCCGTCGTCCGGGCCGCTCACGGCGGCTTTCATCGAGGGAGCGACGCTCGCGGGCGCCGACGTGACCGACATCGGTCTGTGCTCCACCGACGTCGTCTACTTCGCGGCCGGGAAGCTCGATGCGCCCGGCGCGATGTTCACGGCCAGCCACAATCCTGCGCAGTACAACGGGATCAAGCTCTGCCGGGCCGGCGCCGCGCCGGTGGGCGAGCAGACGGGCCTCACCCAGATCAAGCAGATGGTCGCGGCGGGTGTGACGTCCCGCGGCGAGGTTGCGGGCCGGGTCGAGCACGTCGACCTCCTCGAGGCGTTCGGCGATCACGTTCGCTCATTCGTCGACGTCACCAAGCTGCGGCCGCTCGTCGTCGTCGCCGACACCGCGAACGGCATGGGCGGACTCGTGGTCCCGAAGGTGTTCGAAGGGCTGCCGTTCGCGCTCACGGTGCTCTACGGCGAGCTCGACGGCACGTTCCCGAATCACCCCGCGGATCCGATCCAGCTCGAGAACCTCAAGGACCTCCAACGCGCGGTGCTCGATCTCGGTGCCGACGTGGGGCTCGCGTTCGACGGCGACGCGGATCGCGTGTTCCTCGTCGACGACGCCGGTCAACCGGTGAGCGGCTCGACTACGACCGCGATCGTCGCCGCGGGAATCCTCGATCGGCATCCGGGCGAGACCGTCGTGCACAACCTCATCTGCTCGCGCGCGGTACCCGAGGTCATTCGCGAGCACGGTGGCATCCCGGTTCGAACTCGCGTCGGACACTCGTTCATCAAGCAGGTCATGGCCGAGACCGGCGCGATCTTCGGCGGCGAGCACTCGGCGCACTACTACTTCCGTGACAACTGGCGCGCCGACAGCGGGTCGATCGCGGCGTTGCTCGTGCTCGAACAGCTCTCGCGTGCCGACGTGCCCCTTTCGGAGCTGCGCAAGCCCTTCGAGCGCTACGCCCAGAGTGGCGAGATCAACTCGCGCGTCGACGACCCGGCCGCGGTGATCGAGCGGATCGCGACCGACTACGCCTCGTTGGAGCAGGACCGGCTCGACGGGCTCACCGTCAACGGCGGTGACTGGTGGTTCAACCTGCGTCCGAGCAACACCGAGCCCCTGTTGCGGCTGAATCTCGAAGCTGCCGACGTTGCGTCCTGCGACGCGCACACTGCAGAGGTTCTCGCGCTGATCCGCGGCGGCGAGTAGCTCAGGAGATCGATCGCCGGATCGTCTGCACGACCTCGTCGGCGCGGTCTGCCGTGCGGTGGACGAGCTCGACCCGCACCTTCCAGCGCGGCCACCCGCCGAAGTCGACGCGACGGAGCTGTCCGGCGCTCAGTGCCGCGGCGGCACTCGAATCGGTCACGAACGCGACGTGGTCGTGGTCGCGAGCCAACGCGATTGCGGTCGCGCTGTCGCCGCAGCGCCGGATCCTCCAGTCGGCCACGCCGCGCGCGCGCACGCGGCCGAGGAACGCCTCGGCGTCGTCTCCCCACGCGTTGACCGCGATCAGCATCATCCCCAATTCCCCGAGGTCGGGCCGACGCCGGCGCGCGAGGTGGTGTGCGGGCGCGACGAAACTGTGAACGGGATCGGGCGGCAGCGCCACGCGACGTAACCCGCGTCGGGTGGGGCTCGGCACGGCGAAGCCGACGTCGGCGACGCCGTCGAGCACCAGCGTCTCGACCTCGTGTGAGTGCGCATCGCGCACTTCGATGCGGCGGGGGAGGTCGGCAAGCGCACCGAGCACCATCGGGACGACGCGCGGCGCGAAGGTCGAATGCACCGCGACGACGAACCGAGGGAAGTGCTCACCTTCCTGAATCGCCTCGACCGCTTCGGTTGCGAGGGCCATGCAGCGCTCGGCGAAGGGGAGGAGCTGCTCGCCGGCCGCAGTCAGCACCGCGCCGCGTGCCGTCCGCTCGAACACTTCGGTGCCGACGACGCGCTCGAGGTGACGGATGCGGTCGCTGACCGCCGGCTGCGTCACGATCAGCGCGTTCGCGGCGCGTCCGAAGCTGCCGTTGCGGACGACGGCGAGGAACACCTCGAGGTCGCGGAGATCGAGAGACATAAGTAAATCCTATGATCAGGCAGTGGGAACTTGTGCCTTCCGGCCCGGCGCGTCCGGGCGCAGGCTGGTGGCATGAACGATTCCTCGCCCTTGGCCGACCACGTCGTCCATCTGACCGATCAGCTCGGTATCGCCGTGATCCCGCGCGACGGGGAGCTCTGGAACGCCCGCGATCGAACCGAGCTCGCGACCGGCCGCCTCCTGTCCGTCTTCAGCTACGCCGCCACCTGGGACTATCAGGAGCGTCACCCGATCGGCGAGGAGCTCCTCTACGTGATCGCCGGTGCGGTGGACCTGCTCGTCGACTGCGGCGCCGGCGAACGCGCGGTGCACCTGGCCGCAGGTGACGCGGGAATCGTGCCGGCCGGCGGTTGGCATCGTCTCGCGGTGCACGAGCCGTGCACGGTCCTGTTCATCACACCGACCCCGGCGCGTACCGAGCATCGGTCCGTGATCGGCGACCGGTAGTCTGCGCGGCCGACATCGCAGGCAAATCGAAGGAGGCGCGTCATGGCGCTCGACCCGAAGCTGCTCGAGATCCTCGCGTGCCCCGAAGACAAGGGTCCGCTGCTCTACTTCGCCGACGAGGACACGCTGTACAACCCGCGGCTCAAGCGCCGGTACCGCGTGCTCGACGGCGACATCCCCGACTTGTTGATCGACGACGCCGAGACCGTCGACGACGCCGAAGCCAACCGCCTGACGAAAAAGGCGGAGACGGATGGCGTAAAACCAACGTTCGACGCGTGACTGACTCGCTCAACTTTCTCGACGCGGTCGCGGGCTTGCCCGAGCAGCTGGCTGCCGCGCACGAGGCGGCGGCGCGCGTGCATGTCGACGCGCTGCCGAAGGCGGGCTCGATCCGCAACATCGTCGTGCTCGGCATGGGCGGCTCCGGTATCTCCGGCGACGTCGTCTCGGCTGCGTTCAACGACGAGCTGCCGGTTCCGATCACGGTCCTCAAGCAGATGCGGACGCCCGCGTTCGTCGGCCCCGACACGCTCGCGTTCGCGGTGTCGTACTCGGGCGGAACCGAGGAGACGCTGTCGATGGCTCGCAGCGCGGCCGCGGCGGGCGCGCAGATCGTCGCCATCTCGTGCGGGGGCGAGCTCGAACGTGTCGCGCTCGATGCCGGGGGCCTGCACATCCCGTGCCCGTCCGGGTACCTGCCGCGCGCCGCGATCGGAGCGCTCGTCGCTCCGCTGTGCACGATCCTGTACCGCATGGGTCTCGCGCCCGGAGCGCACGCAATGCTGATGCACGCGCAGACGCAGCTCGCCCGACGCCGTGATCAGTGCTGCCCCGCGGTCGAGGGCGCGGCCAATCCGGCACGCGAGCTCGCGCGGCAGATCGGGCGCACCATCCCGCTCATCTACGGCGGGGGCGCGATCGGCGGCGTCGCGGCCTACCGCTGGAAGTGCGACGTCAACGAGAACGCGAAAGCACCCGCGTTCTCGCACGCGTATCCCGAGCTCGACCACAACGAGATCTGCGCGTGGGGCCAGCACGGCGACGTCACGCGCCAACTGATCACCCTGGTGGAGCTCCGGCACGGCTTCGAGCACGCGCGTCTGCGCCTCCGCTTCGACGCGACGCGCGAGATCATCGACGAGTGCGTGCACCAGGTGCTGGCGGTCGACGCCGAGGGCGAGGGCCGGCTGGGCCAGCTGCTCGACCTCATGTACATGGGCGACTGGACGAGCTGCTACCTCGCATTGCAGAACGACGTGGATCCCGGTCCGATCGACGCGATCTTCGCGTTGAAGGACCGGATGGCCCAAACCTGAACGTCGTCAGGCCTCGCCGCGATTGACGCGCAGCTGGAACACGTCGGGCCGCGCGTAGTGCCCGACCACGTCGAACTCGCGTCGCGATCTCCGTATGGCGTCGAGATCGATCTCTGCGTAGAGGATGCCCTCCTGCTCGGTGAGCGGACCCGCGAGCACGTCGCCCCACGGATCGACGATCACCGTGTTGCCGCGCGACATCCAATCGTCGTCCCCGCCGTAGATGTCGTCGCGACCGGGTAGGTCGGCGGGCACATCGGAAGCTCGGAGGCACGTATTCACGCCGACGACATAGCACCGGCCCTCCTTGGCGATGTGCTGCATCGACGGGACCCACACGTCGGAGTTGTCCCACGTCGGCGCGAGCCAGACGTCGACGCCCTGCTCGTACATCGCCACACGCGCGAGTGGCATGTAGTTCTCCCAACAGATCAAACCGCCGACCCGCCCGAAGGGGGTATCGATGGAACAGAGGGTCGAGCCATCGCCTTGTCCCCACGCGAGCCGCTCGCCGCCCGTGGGCATCAGCTTGCGATGCTTCGCAAGGAGCGTGCCGTCGGGGCCGAAGTACAGCAACGTGTTGTAGATGGTTCCGCCGGAGCGTTCGTTGACGCCGGCGGCGACATAGATGCCGTGCTCAGCGGCGATCGCGCCGATCGCGTCGCAGGCAGGACCGGGAACGTCAACCGATTGGTCGGCGAATCGGGCGTACCAGTCGCCATCCGCCCACGGGGTCGTGCGCCACACCCACTCGGGGTAGGTCGGCACGAAGGCCTCGGGGAACACTGCGAGTGCGGCGCCGTTGCCCGACGCTTCCTTGGCCAAGCGGCCCATCTTCTCGATGGTCGCCTCGCGGTCGAGGAACACGGGCGTGGCCTGCACGGCCGCGATGGTCGTCGTTGTCATTGGGAGACCATCGCGCCGTGGTGGGTTATCATCAAGACCTGGTCGGGCCCCGATGGGCTGTCACCCGGTGATCCGGGCTGGCCTCCGTGCATTGCTCGAGTGCCGATCACAGATGGCGCCGGAACCGGAGGACGAAGAAACAATGACCACGACTGATTCGCGTTCTGCTTCTACCAAGCTGGACTTCAAGGTTGCCGACCTGGCGCTCGCCGAGTGGGGTCGCAAGGAGATCGAGCTGGCCGAGATCGAGATGCCCGGCCTCATCGCGTGTCGCGAGGAGTACGGGCCGAGCCGGCCCCTGCGCGGCGCTCGCATCACCGGCTCGCTGCACATGACCATCCAGACCGCGGTGCTCATCGAGACACTCGTCGACCTCGGTGCGCAGGTTCGGTGGGCGAGCTGCAACATCTTCTCGACGCAGGATCACGCCGCCGCCGCGATCGCGGTCGGGCGCACCGGGACCCCGAAGGCGCCGGCCGGCGTTCCCGTGTTCGCGTGGAAGGGCGAGTCGCTCGAGGAGTACTGGTGGTGCACCGAGCAGGCACTGCGTTGGCCCGAGGCCGACGAAGCCGGTTCGCCCAACCCATCCGGTTCGCGGGGTCCGAACATGCTGCTCGACGATGGCGGCGACGCCACGCTGTTGATCCACAAGGGTGTCGAGTTCGAGAAGGCGGGCAAGGTTCCCGACCCGTCGACCGCCGAGAACGACGAGTACGGCGTGATCCTCGGTGTGCTCGGCCGCTTGCTCGGTGAGCAGCCGAAGTTGTGGCACGAGGTCGCCGCGAGCGTGAAGGGCGTGACCGAAGAAACCACGACCGGCGTGCACCGCCTCTACCAGATGCACGAAGCCGGCACGCTGCTGTTCCCGGCGATCAACGTGAACGACTCCGTCACGAAGTCGAAGTTCGACAACCTCTACGGCTGCCGGCACTCGCTGATCGACGGCATCAACCGCGCGACCGACGTGATGATCGCGGGCAAGGTCGCCGTCGTGTGCGGCTACGGCGACGTCGGCAAGGGCTGCGCGCAGTCACTGCGCGGTCAGGGCGCGCGCGTGATCATCACCGAGATCGACCCGATCTGCGCGCTGCAGGCGGCGATGGAGGGGTACCAGGTCACGACGCTCGAAGACGTGGTCGGCGAAGCCGACATCTTCGTCACGACCACCGGCAACATGAACGTGATCAGCGTCGAGTCGATGGCGAAGATGAAGCACAACGCGATCGTCGGCAACATCGGGCACTTCGACACCGAGATCGACATGGCCGGCCTCACCAAGTTCAAGGGCATCGAGCGCAAGAACGTGAAGCCGCAGGTCGACGAGTGGGCCTTCCCCGATGGGCACTCGATCATCGTTTTGGCCGAGGGCCGGCTGCTCAACCTCGGCTGCGCGACCGGTCACCCGAGCTTTGTGATGTCGAACAGCTTCACGAACCAGGTGATCGCGCAGATCGAGCTCTTCACGCACACGGACTTCTACGAGCGTCGCGTGTACACGCTGCCCAAGCACCTCGACGAGAAGGTCGCGCGGCTCCACCTCGACAAGCTCGGCGTGAAGCTCACGACGCTCACCGAGGACCAGGCCGCGTACCTCGGTCTGCCCGTGGAAGGCCCGTTCAAGCCCGACATGTACCGCTACTGAGGGTGCCGGAGTCGACTTGCGTGAGTTCGAGGAACGCGTTGCGGTCATAACGGGAGGCGCGAGCGGGATCGGCTTCTCGCTCGCGTCCGCCTTCGCCGCCGAGGGCATGAAGGTCGTCCTCGGCGACATCGAGGCGCCCGCGCTCGACGAGGCGGTGGGCAAGCTCGCGGCGACGGGCGCCCAGGCGATCGGCGTTGTCACCGACGTCTCCGACGGGGCGCAGGTCCAGGCACTCGCCGATGCGGCCGTCGAGCGGTTCGGTGGCATCCACATCGCGTGCAACAACGCGGGTGTGGGCGGCGGGGGACTGTCGTGGGAAGCACCGCTTTCGATGTGGGAGTGGGTGCTCGGCGTCAACCTCTGGGGAGTGATCCACGGACTGCGCGCGTTCGTGCCGATCCTGATGGAGCAGAGCCAGGGGCACATCGTGAACACCGCGTCGGTCGCCGGTCTGGTCGCCGGTCCATTGATGGCGCCGTACAACGCGAGCAAGCACGCGGTGGTGGCGATCTCCGAGACCCTGCACCACGAGATGGCGATGATGGCTCCGCACGTGAAGGTGTCGGTGCTCTGCCCGGGTTGGGTTCGCACTCGTATCGCCGACAGCTCGCGCAACCGGCCGGAAGGATTCGAGGAGGAGGGCGCCGCAGACTCCGCGATCTCCGCTCTGCTCCATTCGCTCATCGACCGCGGTATGGCCCCCGACGAAGTCGCGATGAAGGTGATTGCCGCAATCCGCGCCGAGCAGTTCTGGATCCTCCCGCACGACGACGTCGACGAATTCTGGGTCGACTTCGTGCACGAACGGACGCAGTCACTCGCCAATCGCTCGAACCCCGTGCTGCGTTCGCCGCTGACGGGATAGGTGAGAGCACTCTCATGTGCCCGTCAATCCCGCCTACGCGTCTTCACGGGCAAGCCCGCGGCGAGTGGCGGTGACTCGCGTCGGTCATGACACAATCCACTGGTGTCGATCGAGCGCTCGGCCACCGGGTCGGTCGCATGACTGCGCCGATGACTCCTGACGCGACGGTCGAGCGCTCCGTATCGACATGGCAACAGCCGATGCCGCCGCCGGCGGGTCCCACACGGGCGCGAGTGCTCGACCGCCTCGTCGAGATGATCGATCGCCTTGGCGGTCATCGACTCCGAGTCGCGATCGACGGCTTTACCGCGGCCGGCAAGACGAGCCTCGGTCATGAGTTGGCGTACGGCCTGAGCTGCCGCGGCCGGCCCGTGTTCAGAGCATCACTCGACGACTTCAAGAGACCTTGGAGCGAGCGCCACCTCTACGACCGGCTCTCCGGTGACGGCTACTACCGAAACGCGTTCGATTGTGAAGCTGCATGCAAACTGCTCCTGAACCCGTCGGACCCGAGTGCGGACGGGCTCGTAGCACTGTGCAGCATTGACCCACTCACGCAAATCGATCACTCGGCGGTGCAGTCGTCGATGCCCGCCAACGGCGTGCTCATCGTCGATGGGGTGTTCGCCTACCGACCAGAGATCAATGCTTACTGGGATCTCCGGATCTGGGTCGAGATCACTGCGGAGCTCTCGGTCCGTCGCGGTATCGAACGCGATGCGGAGATGGAGGGCGGCGCGGAGGAGGCCGAAGCACTCCACCGCGACCGGTACCTGGCGGCGGAACTGGTCTACATCGACGAGGTCAACCCGCGCTCGTTTGTCGACGTCATCCTCGACAACACGGTTTTCGGCAGTCCGCGCGTTGTCCGTCCGTCTGACCTGATCTGACGCACGACGCTCACCCCGGTGTCCGCAAACAGACTGTGAGTCTTTGGTCCGCCGGTTGAGTGATGCCGGCGTTCAGGCTGGTCGTCGGTGGCGACGCGTGACCCACAAACACACTGGCCCTTCGGGTGCCATCTCAGGGACTTGTCCGCGACGCTGCCGGCACCGGCCCGGTCGTCGTGCGTTGGCCTGATCAGAAGCTTGTCCGCCGTGATCGGCGTGACTCATCACAGTCTTGCCGCAGCGTCGCTCGGACCGGCACCGACAACTACTCCCTGGTCAAGGAGCGATCTCCATGCTGACAGAACACGCCGACGTCGTCATCGGTGTCGACACGCACAAGCACACCCATACCGCCGCGGCCGTGGCTTCGACCGGCGCAGTCCTCGAACACCTGACCGTGCGGGCGGATCCAAAGGGATATCGACAGCTCGTCGCGTTCGGACGACGGCACAGCACGGTGTTGTGGGCCGTCGAAGGCACCGGCTCGTTCGGCGCTGGTCTGACAACCGCGCTGCTCGCCGGAAGCGAACCGGTCGTGGAGGTGGAGCGTCCCCAGCGACCAGTGCGGCGAGCTGGCGTCAAGAACGACGACATCGATGCCGTGCGCGCCGCACGTCAAGCACTCGCCGGCGTTGGGCTGAGCGAGCCACGCTGCCGCGGCGAACGCGAAGCCATCCGGGTACTGCTCACGACACGCGCCCAGGCAATCGAGTTCCGGACCCGAGCGATCGCGGCGCTGCATGCCCTCGTCGTCAGCGCGCCCGCCAGCCAGCGCGAGCGGCTGCGGTCCTTGCCGGCCGCACGGCTCCTCCGCACGTGCGCGGGCTTGCGGGGCTCATCACGCCAGGACGCCGCCGAGTTCGCCACCGTCACGGCCTGACGCGCGACAGCACGACGAGCGCTCGCCTGCGAACACGAAGCAGCCGAGCTCGAGACCCAGATCGACGTGCTCGTTCGAAGGGTCGCGCCGGTCCTGCTCGACGAAGTCGGCATCGGCCCAGTCGTCGCGGGGCGACTCATCGTCTCGTGGTCCCATCCGGGCCGAGTTCGCTCCGAAGCAGTGTTCGCGAAGCTCGCCGGCGTCGCGCCCGTCGAAGCATCGTCGGGAACCGTGACTCGTCACCGGTTGAGCCGTTTCGGTGACCGCCAACTCAACCGCGCCCTGCACACCATCGTGATGGTCCGCATGCGCCAAGACCCCCAAACCATCGAATACGTCCAACGGCGAGTCGCGCAAGGCAAGAGCACCCGCGAGATCAAACGCTGCCTGAAGCGCTACGTCGCCCGCCAGCTCTTCCGCCAACTCGAGGCCCTCCCCCGCAGCGCTTGACAGAACATAGAAGCGTCCCTGAGATCGGAGCTTCAGTCGCGGAGTCCGACAGCGTCGGTGCGCCAGAAGGCGTCGGAATAGACGAGGGTTCCCGTCATCCAAGGTTCGTAGTGCGGGAATGGGTACACCATGAAGGCGTCGCTCGGTATACGGGCCGACGGCGCGACGAATCCCTGGTCGGCGGCGGGGCCGAAGCCGAAGCGCGGGTAGTACGTCGGGTGCCCTTCAAGGAAGACCAGCGGCTCGTGCCGTTGGCCGATGACACTCAAGCTGTGCCTGATCAGTTCGCCGCCTACTCCTTGCCGTTGCAGGTCGGAACGAACGCCGATCGGGCTCAGGACCAGCACATCGACCAATCGGGACGGGGCGTCGAGGAATGCGTGCGAGTAGAGGACGTGGCCGACGAGTTCGCCGTCACGTTCAGCGACGAAGGAGAGGTCGTCGCCCCAGGCCCATGATTCGTGCAGTGCATCGAGGAGGTCTCCGATGACCAAGTCGTTGCCGAACGCGGCGATGGATAGCGCTCGCATCGCGCTGAATTCGTCACGCTTCATGTTGCGGACGAGAACCGAATCGTTCATTCTCGGACCTTCCGAACTCATGCGACACCGGCCTGATCCGGCATCCGCAGATGATCGCCCCACCGCACATCGCGCGGAAATACTGCTCGATCGCAAAGAGTGACGCCGCGGAAATATGGGGAGCGCCCGTCACACTCCAGTGTCCGTTATTGGCGCCTGAGGATGCGGGCTGACGAGGTGCCCAGATCGGCCGATGGGCGCTACCTCGGGGCAGGAGCTGTAGCGAGGTCGTATTCCGCGCTGATCTCTTCTCGAAAGACGCCTGACGGTTCCAACGCGAGCAGGCGCTTGGCGAGATCGGCTTCGAACTCGACGACACGCTCGCCAAGGGCCGCGCGAGGAAAGAACGATGTCGAATAGAGAAGCCCCACCAGTTCGTCTACGGCCCAATCGTGCACGTCAGCGAAGCTGTAGCGGCCAATGATGTCGAAGCCCGCTGCGCTCAGCACAGCCGTGTGTGGCTTGCGTGCGAGTTCGAGCTCCCAACCAGCCGGAACCCGATCGTTCTCACCGACTCGTTCGGCCCAGTCCTTCGCACAGTCGTTGAGCACGCGCTGCCAAGGGGCGGGTCCTGACTGGGATCCGCTGGACGACGACACCACCGCAAGATGACCTCCGGGAACTAACCACTGTCTGGCACGCTCTGCCACGTCGGCGCGCCGCAGCCGATGGAACGCATTTCCGATGGTCACCACGTCGAAGGTTTCGGCTGCGGTGAAGTCCTCCGCCCGTCCCGACGCCCACCGCATGTCCCGCAACCCACGCCCAAGCGCCTTCTCACTTGCGAAGTCCACCATGTCTTGCTCTTGGTCGATCCCGAGCACGTCCGCGACGAATGGCTGCAAGGCGAACGCCATCTGCCCGTCCCGCAGGCCACGTCGAGGAGCCGCCCGGTTCCGTCAAGAGAGGCACGCGACACCAAGTCGCTGATCAACTGGGTCGGATACGGGAGTCGATACTGGTCGTAGTACGACGCCGTCCCCCGATAGAGGTCAGACCGAAATTCAACCGGATCATTCATCGCGATCAGCTTGTGTCACCTTGCGCGCCTCCCACGAGGGTTCCGCCGACGCTCTCCTCGCGACAGGTTGCCCGATCTGGAGCGCTTCGTCACGGCACCCGAGTGCGCTCCCCCTTGAGAGCTGTCAGCGTCCCGGCATCGGCAATGCGCCCGGTGTTCTTCGAGCGCCAGGTCATCGCTCGCCACTCGAAGCCGGGCCGACCGCCGAATCAAAGTGTCTCAGGGCGTTCGTAGCGTTCGAACGTGCTCCACGGACTGGTCGACGATCTGCTCACCGTGCTCCTGCCGGGGCGCTGTCCCGGTTGCGGGCGCCGGGCCGAGCCCGTGTGCGAACTGTGCGCGGCGAGCATGCGCGGGGCACCGCCCGCGGCGCCCCTTCCCGGCATCACCTGGTCGACGGCCGCGTTCGCGTACGAGGGTGTGGCGCGGGAGCTCGTCGCGCGCGTGAAGTACCGGAACGAGCGCATCGCCGTGCGCTGGCTCGGCGCGCGACTCGCCGATCGCTGTGCGAGCGCGCCGTACTCGATCGATGCTGTGACGTGGGTGCCGGCGAGCGCGCGTCGGCGCGCGGCGCGGGGAGTAGACCACGGCGCGCTGCTCGCGCGTGTCGTCGCCACCGGAATCGGACGCGACGCCCGGCGACTGCTGACGCGTGACGACGGTCCGCCGCAAACGGGGCGACCGGCCGCCGAGCGACGCGCCGGCCCGACGTTGTACGGCGCGGGCTCGATCACGGGCCAGAACGTGCTGGTCGTCGACGATGTCGTGACCACGGGAGCGACGTTGACCGCGGCGGCGCGAGCACTGCATGCACTCGGCGCGCGCGAGGTGCTGGCCGCCACGGTGGCGCGCACGCCGCGCCCGGAAGAGAGGCGTGTGGTGGCTCCCTATACTCGATCGCCAGCGGATGGCCCAGGCAGATGACCAAGGAGCACACCTATGGAGGTCGTCGTCGTCGGCAAGCACACCGAGGTGGATTCCGCACTCCGAGCGCTCACCGTGGAGAAAGTGCAACGCGTCGCCAAGTTCGCGAGCGACGTGCGCCGAGTCGATGTCGACTACGAGCAGCACCCGACCCGACGCGCCGACGACTCGCATGCGTGCGAGATCCTCGTGCACGTGCGCCAGCACCTCGTGAAGGGCACGGCCGCGGGCGTCGAGCACGTGATCGCGCTGGAACGGGCGCTCGACAAGGTCGAGGAGCAGATGCGCCGTCTCCACGGCCGCCGGGTCGAGCGCCGGACCGGCTCGAGAGCGAGAAGCGCCCGCGACGCAGCTGCCGCCGCGGCCGCCGTCACGACGACGGAACCCGCCCCCGCTCGGTCGACCGACGCGGTTTCGAGCAACGGCAGCGGGCCGACGGTGGTGAAGAGCAAGCAGTTCGACGTACGACCGATGGGCGTGGCCGAGGCGGCGTTGCAGATGGAGCTGCTCGGTCACGACTTCTACCTCTTCACCCTCGCGGAATCCGGGCAGGCGGCCGTCGTCTATCGCCGCCGCGACGGTGAGCTCGGGCTCATCGAGGCCAGCGGCTGACTCTTGCGCGTGATCTCTTCATGACCGCGACTCGTTCATGACAATGGTTCCGACCGAGCCGTCGATTCGCGTTCTCCTCGCGGACCCGCACGCGCTGTTCCGGCGCGGGGTGCGCATGGTGCTCGACGAGGAGGCCGACATCGAGGTGGTCGCCGAGTGCGCCGACGGCCTCGATGCGGTGGACCGCATCACGGAGCTCGTACCCGATCTCGTGCTCATCGACGTGACAATGCCGGGCATCTCGGGCATCGAGGCCACGCGGCGCGCGCGCTCGCTCGTGCCGAACGTGAAGGTCGCGATCCTCACCGTGTCCGAAGCCGACGACGACCTGTTCGCCGCGGTGCGTGCGGGTGCCACGGGCTACCTCCTGAAGGAGGTCTCGATCGAGGAGCTGCCCGAGGCGGTTCGCGCCGTCGCGCGCGGGCAGAGCCTGATCTCCCCGTCGATGGCATCGCGGTTGCTCACGGAGTTCAACGCGTTGTCACGCCGGGTCGAGGAGCAACGCGGCACCGCCCCCCGGCTCAGCGATCGTGAGCTCGAGGTGCTCCGCCTGGTCGCGCGCGGGCTGTCGAACAAGGACATCGCCGCCGAGCTCGTGATCGCCGAGAACACGGTCAAGAATCACGTCCGCAATATTCTCGAGAAGCTGCAGCTCCGTAGCCGCATGGAGGCGGCCATGTATGCGGTGCGCGAGAAGCTGGTGGACGCATCCTGAACCGACACGCCTCCTGAGCCCGTATAGGCGCCGGTAGACTCGCCGATTGCATGAGCCTCATTTCGAAGATCCTCCACGCCGGTGAGGGCCGCCGACTCAAGGCGGTCGAGGCGATCGTTCCCGAGATCAACGCACTGGAGCCCGAAGTCGAGCGGCTGAGCGACGACGAGCTCCGGGCCCGAACCAACGAGTTCCGTGCGCAAGTCGACCGGGCCCGGGACCAGGGCCGTGACGCCGAACACGGCGAAGAGCTCGTGGTCGATCTCCTCCACGACCTGCTGCCGCCGGCGTTCGCGACCGTGCGCGAGGGTGCTCGCCGCGTCCTCGGCCAGCGCCACTTCGACGTACAGCTGATGGGCGGCGCCGCGCTGCACCTCGGTTGGGTAGCGGAGATGAAGACGGGCGAGGGCAAGACGCTCGTCGCCACGCTCCCGTCGTATCTCAATGCCCTCGCCGGTCGCGGCGTGCACCTCATCACGGTGAACGACTATCTCGCCTCGTTCCACGCCGACTGGATGGGGCAGCTGCACAAATTCCTCGGGCTCTCCGTCGGGAAGATCATCCCCGATGATTCGACGCCCGAGCAGAAGCGCGCGCAGTACGACTGCGACATCACTTACGGAACGAACAACGAATTCGGTTTCGACTACCTGCGCGACAACATGGTCACCGCGATCGAGGAGCAGGTGCAGCGCGGTGACCGGTACCAGTCGTTGTCGCCGCACTACTACGCCATCGTCGACGAGGTCGACTCGATTCTCATCGACGAGGCCCGCACGCCGCTCATCATCTCGGGTCGCGCGACGGATGCCGCCGAGCTCTACTACCAATTCGCCCGCGTCGTGCGCGGTCTGCAGCGCGAACGGGATTACGAGGTCGACGAGGCCAAGCGAACGGTCGTCCCCACCGAGGAAGGCATCGCCCGCGTCGAGGAGGCGCTTGGCGTCGACAACCTCTACGACCACGTCAACCAGAACTACGTGCACCAGATCCAGCAGGCGTTGCGGGCCAAGGAGCTCTTCAAGCGTGACGTCGACTACCTCGTGCAGAACGGCGAAGTGAACATCGTCGACGAGTTCACCGGTCGCATCCTCGAGGGTCGCCGTTGGAGCGAGGGCTTGCACCAGGCGGTCGAGGCCAAAGAGGGCGTGCACATCAAAGAGGAGAACCAGACCCTCGCGACAGTGACGCTGCAGAACTACTTCCGTATGTACAGCAAGCTCTCGGGCATGACCGGCACCGCGTCGACCGAAGCCGGCGAGTTCGCCCACACGTACGACCTGCACGTGGTCTCGATCCCGACCAACCAGCCGATGATCCGCGCCGACAATGCCGACTTCATCTACAAGAGCGAAGACGCGAAGTACAACGCCGCGGTCGAAGACATCAACGAGCGTCACGAAAAAGGTCAGCCGGTGCTGGTCGGCACGATATCGGTCGAGAAATCGGAGAAGCTCGCGCGCCTGCTCGAGAAGCGGGGCATTCCCCATGAGGTGCTGAACGCCAAGCAGCACGACCGGGAAGCCGAGATCATCGCCCAGGCCGGTCAGCTGTCGGCGGTCACGGTCGCCACGAACATGGCCGGCCGCGGTGTCGACATCCTCCTCGGCGGGTATCCCGAAGGACTCGCCCGCCGGGAATGCATTCGCGAAGGCCTCGTGATCGGCGCGCCCGAGTACGAAGCCCGTTACGCCGAGCTGTTTCCGGGTTTCAAAGCCAATTGCAAGATCGAGGGCGACAAGGTGCGCGGCAACGGTGGTCTCTACGTGCTCGGCACCGAGCGCCACGAGTCGCGCCGCATCGACAACCAGTTGCGCGGCCGCTCCGGCCGCCAGGGTGACCCGGGCGAGAGCCGGTTCTACCTCTCACTCGAAGACGAGCTGATGCGGTTGTTCGCCACCGGTCTCATGCAGCGGGTGATGGACAAGTCGTTCGAAGACGACGTACCGCTCGAGTCGAAGATGGTCTCGAAAGCGGTCGAGCGCGCGCAGGGCACGGTCGAAGGCCGCAACTTCGAGATCCGCAAGGACGTGCTCAAGTACGACGAGGTGATGAACGAGCAGCGCAAGATCATCTACCGCCGCCGCCAGCAGATCCTCGACGGTGAAGATCTCCGCGAGGCCGCGCTCGAAGCCATCGAGTCGGCGATCAACCGGCTCGTCGACCAGTACTGCGGCGGCGAGTTCGTGGAGGAGTGGAACACCGAAGGTCTCCTCGAAGACACGCGCACGCATTTCCCGACCACGATCACCAAGGAGCAGCTCGACCAGTCCGGAGACGTCGAAGCGATGTCGGACTTGCTGCTCGCCGACGCGACCGCGTTGTACGAGGCGAAGGAAGAGTCTGTCGGTCGCGAGACGCTCCGTGACATCGAACGCCGCGTGATGCTCTCGGTGATCGACCAGCACTGGCGCGAGCACCTCTACGAGATGGACTACCTGCAGGAGGGCATCAACCTCCGCGCGATGGGCCAGCAGGATCCGCTCGCCGAGTGGCAGCGTGAAGGCTTCAACATGTTCGAGGCGATGATGGGGTTGATCGAAGACGACTTCGTGCAGTACGTCTTCCATCTCCAGGTCGTGGTCGACGACCAGCCCCAGAACCTGCTCGGCAACGTGCAGTACAGCGCGCCGGAGGATCCCGTACAGGGCTCGAGTTCGATCGCGAGCGCGATGGCGGCCGAGGCCCAGGCCGGCGGTGCCGAGCTTCCGCCCGAGGCGATCCTCGCCGACGAGGAGCCGGTCGTCCAGGAGCCGGTTCGGGTCGAGAAGACGCCTGGTCGCAACGAGCCGTGCTTCTGCGGGAGTGGCAAGAAGTACAAGCTGTGCCACGGTCGTTGAATGCGCGACTTCTCGGAAGACCTGGCTGATCTCGCGCGTCGCGTCCAGGAGGCGCACAGCTATCTCGGCATCGACGAAGCCCGCACCCGCCTGACCGCGCTCGAGGCCGAAGTCTCGGCGCCGGAGCTCTGGGACGATCCCGATCGCGCCCGCAAGGTGAACGGCGAGTTCGCGGCCGTGCGCGACGACGTCGAGCTGGTCGACGATCTCGAGAGTCGGATGTCCGACGTGCAGACGTTGTTCGAGCTCGCTCGTGACGAGAGCGACGCGTCGATCGAGCCCGAGATCGCGAAAGAGGTGAACGATCTGCGCTCGACACTCGACAAGCTCGAGTTGCGCGCGCTGTTCAGCGGCGAGCACGACGAGCGCGACGCGATCTGCGAGGTCCACTCGGGCGCGGGCGGTACCGACTCGCAGGACTGGACCGCGATGGTGCTGCGCATGTTCACGCGCTGGGCGGAGTCGAAGGGCTTCTCGGTGGAGGTCGACGAGATCCAGGAGGGCCAGGAGGCCGGGATCACGTCGGCGACCTTCATCATCAAGGGCCGCTACGCGTACGGGATGCTCGCCGGCGAACGTGGCGTGCACCGGTTGATCCGTATCTCGCCGTTCGACGCCAACGCACGCCGCCAGACCGCGTTCGCGTCGTTCGACTGCGTTCCCGCGCTCGAAGCGACGGAGGAGCCGGAGATCGATCCGAGCGACCTGCGGATCGACACGTTCCGGTCGTCGGGCGCGGGTGGTCAGCACGTGAACGTGACCGACTCGGCGGTGCGCATCACGCACCTGCCGACCGGCGTTGTCGTGTCGTGCCAGAACGAACGGTCGCAGACGCAGAACAAGGCGAAGGCCATGCAGATCCTGGCGGCTCGGCTCGCCGAGCGTCAACGCGAGGAACATCGCAAGGAGCTCGAAGCGCTCTCGGGTGACAAGCGAGATGTGGCGTTCGGGAATCAGATTCGCACGTACACGCTCGCGCCCTATCAGCTCGTGAAGGACGAACGCACGCGGTTCGAGACCGGCAACGTGCAAGCGGTGCTCGACGGCGACCTCGATGCGTTCATCGAGGCGTATCTGCAATGGCGCCGCCGCGGGGACGGAGGGGCGAGCAGCTAATCTCGCCGTGCGCATGATTCGATTCGAGAACGTCTGCAAGACATACAAGGGCGATGTCCAGGCCCTCCGCGAGGTCTCCCTCGACATTGCCAAGGGTGAATTCGTCTTCCTGGTGGGCCCGTCGGGCTCGGGGAAGTCGACGTTCCTGAAGCTCCTGCTGCGTGACGAGGTGGCCACTGCCGGCAGCGTCCTCGTCGCTGGCCGTGACATCGGCCGGCTCGGTGCGTGGAAGGTCCCGGCGCTGCGCCGCAACATCGGCTGCGTGTTCCAGGACTACAAGCTGCTCACGAACAAGACGGTCTACGAGAACGTCGCGTTCGCGCTCGAGGTGATCGGGCGCCCGAAGCACATCATCCGCACCCAGGTGCCGCAGATTCTCGACCTCGTCGGCCTTACCAAGAAGTCGGACAACTTCCCGACTGAGCTGTCGGGTGGTGAGCAGCAGCGGGTGTCGATCGCGCGCGCGTTCGTGAACCGCCCGCTGATCCTGCTCGCCGACGAGCCCACCGGGAACCTCGATCCCGCGACGACCGTCGGCATCATGCGGCTGCTCGACCGCATCAACCGCACCGGGACCACCGTCGTGATGGCGACACACGACCAGCGCATCGTCGACGCCATGCGTCGCCGCGTGATGGAGCTCGATCACGGCTCGCTCGTGCGCGACCAGGTGCGCGGCGTCTACGGAGTCGGTTCCTAGTGTCCCGGCTCGCGTACTTCACGAGGGAGACGTTGATCTCCCTTCGCCGCAACCTGCTGATGACGTTCGCGGGAGTGATGACCGTCTCGGTTTCGCTGTTCCTGTTCGGCGGCATCTTGTTGGTGTCGCGCGTCGTCGACCACGGAACGAGCAAGTGGAAGCACGGCGTCGAGCTCGAGATCTTCATGCAGGTGAAGGCGAGTCGGCGCCAGATCGACCTGGTCAAGGCATCGCTCGAGGCCGACACCCACGGCGGTGCGGACGCCACGGTGAAGAGCTACCGGTTCTTCACCAAGGAGGACGCGCTCAAGGAGTTCAAGAAGCTCTTCCAGGACGAGCCGGTGCTCGTCGAGGCCACGACGGCCGACGCGCTGCCGACTTCGTATCGCGTTGTTCCCCGCCGACCGGAGTTGACGACGACGATCCAGAAGGAGTTCGAGCACGTTCCGGGCGTCAAGGCGGTCAACACGGCGGCCAAGCAGGTCAAGACCTTGCTCACCGCGACCCGTTGGATCCGCCTCGCCTTCTTCCTCATGGCGGGTGTGCTGCTGGCATCGTCGCTGTTCCTCATCGTGAACACGATCCGTCTCGCGACGTTCGCGCGCCGGCGCGAGATCGAGGTGATGAAGCTCGTCGGCGCCTCCAACTGGTTCGTGCGCGTGCCGTTCATGGCCGAAGGACTCGTGCAGGGCGCGATCGGTGCCGGCTTCGCGTTCGGCCTCGTGTACCTGTTGAAGTGGATCATCACCAACCTGCTGAAGAGCCGGCACAACGGTTCGGCTTCGCTGTTCCAGCCGTTCTACGCGAGCTCCCACGACGTGTTCGTCATCGGCAGCTGGGTGCTGCTGATCGGCGCGGTCATCGGCGTCGCCGGCTCGATGATCGGCCTCCGCAAATTCCTCGAGGCGTAACTCTGGGTCGCGCTCGCTGCGGCCGGCGAAACTCCGGCCGCAGACGCTCGGCCGCTCCCGCCAGTTCGCTTCGCACCCTCCGGGCTGCTCCGTTCACGGCCGCGTTGAGCGCCGCGCCGTTGCGTTGCGCTAATTCTGGATCGGGAGGATCGCTTCCGCTCCGGACGCGAGCTCGTCGTCCCAGTTGTCGGGTTCGGTGAACGGGACCAGCACGAGCTTGGAGAAGCCGACCGCGACGTAGCGCTCGCAGAGCTCGCGGAGTGCGGTCCAGCCGTTCGCGACGAGGTCGTTCGGATCCGCACCCGGGTTGCGCGCAGTGAGCATCTCCATGATGCGATCGGGAATCGTGTCGTGGGTGTAGAAGACCATCGCGCCGAAATGGTCGTCGTCGATCGAGCGACCGGCGGCGGCCGTGGCCTCTTCGATCGCGTCCCGCCCGGTCTTGCAGTCTTCGGGCGAGCTGAACGACGCGAGCCAGCCGTCGGCGAGCTTGCCGACGCGGCGGAGCTCCGACGGTGCCTTGCCGCCGAGCCACACGTCGAGTCGCTTGGCCGGCTTCGGGAGCACCGTCATGCCCTCGTAGTGGAAGTGGGCGCCGTCATGGTCGACGGCGTCCTCTTCCCAGAGGCGACGGATCAGCGGCAGCGCTTCGTCGAAGATCGGCGCGCGATCGCCGCGCGCGACGCCGAACGCCTGCTGCTCGACCGGATGGGCGATGCCGAGCCCGAACGCCGGGAGCGCGCGGCCGCCCGAGAGCGCGTCGAGCGTCGCCCACGATTTGGCCAGCCGGGCGGGACTCCGGCCCGGCAGTACCTGCACGCTCGTGCCGAGCTTGATGTGCTCGGTACGTGCGGCCGCGAATGTGAGCCCGAGCATCGGATCGGGCGCGGGCCCGCTGATGCGCTCCGACAACCACAGCGAGTCGAAGCCGTGGTGCTCGATCGCCTCCGCCAGCGAGCCGAGCCGACCGCCGGCGAGGGGACGCAGATTGCCGAGGCCGTAGCCGACGCGGATCTTCACGACGTCACGTGTTCCCGGTCAGAAACCCGAAGGGCGCAGGTGCGCGTACTTGCCGAGCTCGCGGCGCGCGATCTGGCGCATGTGGACCTCGTCGGGGCCGTCGACGAGGTGCAGCGTGCGTGCGTGCGCGTACATGCCTGCGAGCGGCCAGTCGTCGGTCACGCCGGCACCGCCGAAGAGCTGGATCGCGCGATCGATTACATCCGTGGCGACGCGCGCCGCCATCACCTTGATCGCCGCGATCTCGGTCTGCGCCGCCTTCTTCCCGACGGTATCCATCATCCATGCGGTCTTCAGCGTCAAGAGCCGGACCTGTTCGATCTGCATCCGCGACTCGGCAATGCGTTCCCGCACGACACCCTGGTCGGCGAGCGGCTTGCCGAATGCGACGCGCGTCTGTGCGCGCATGCACATCAGGTCGAGCGCTCGTTCGGCGAGCCCGATCGCCCGCATGCAGTGGTGAATGCGGCCGGGACCGAGCCGGGCTTGGGCGATCGCGAAGCCGCCGCCTTCCTCGCCGAGGAGGTTCTCCTTCGGGACGCGCACGTTCTCCCAGAGCGTTTCGCCGTGCCCACCGCCCTCGGAGTGGCCGAACACCGGGAGCCCGCGCACAACCGTGACGCCCGGCGCGTCCATCGGCACCAGGATCATCGACTGGCGACGGTGCGCGTCGGCCTTCGGGTCGGTCACGCCCATGAACACGGAAACCTTGCAGCGCGGATCGAGCGCGCCGCTCGTGAACCACTTGTGACCGTTGATCACGTAGTCGTCGCCGTCGCGCTCGATGCTGCTCGAGATGTTGGTCGCGTCGGACGACGCGACCCACGGCTCGGTCATCGCGAAACAGCTGCGGATCTCACCCTCGAGCAGGGGAGCGAGCCACTGCTCCTGTTGGAGGGGCGTGCCGAACTGGGCGAGGATCTCCATGTTCCCGGTGTCGGGCGCCGAGCAGTTTGTCGCTTCCGACAGCAGCGCCGACGAGCCCATCACCTCGCACAGCGGCGCGTAATCGAGGTTCGACAGCTTGGCGCC
The DNA here is from genome assembly GCA_038320885.1 of Acidimicrobiia bacterium. Classification (GTDB taxonomy): domain Bacteria; phylum Actinomycetota; class Acidimicrobiia; order IMCC26256; family PALSA-610; genus JBBQER01. The sequence goes on along the minus strand of JBBQER010000017.1, from coordinate 13,009 downwards.
GTAATCGCCCTCGGGCATGAACAGGTTCCACAGGTCGCGCTTGCGCGCTTCGACCTTCAGCTCCTCCATCACCGGCGGCGGGTAGTGCGGATCGCCCGACTCGGCGCGTTGCTCGCGATAGACGGCTTCGGCCGGCCGCACGACCTCGGTATCGAGCTCGACGAGCCGCGCTTTCAGCTCGTCGGACCGGGGGCTCGGTGCGAAGTCCATCAATCGGCTCCTAGTGACTGTCTGTACTGTCGGATTCGCCTCGGAGTGGCGGCTTCGCCGCGTCGATCGTCGCGACTCCTCGACTCGTGAAGAACTCGACCTCGGGAGGAGCCCCGAGCGGCGGCTTCTCGGCGGCGAGCAGCGCCGCGGCGTCCTTGTGATCGGTGCTCGTGAGATCACGGGTCGACGTACAGAATTCCACCGTGATGCCATTCGGGTCGTCGGCGTAGATCGACGTGCACCAACCGTGGTCGATGCGCACGCACTCGAGGCCGAAGTCGAGCCAACGCTCGAGCCGCTTCTTCAAGTCGTCGAGGTCCTCGGCACCGAACGCGATGTGGTTCGCCCACGGCGGCAGCCCCAACCCGGTCGAGATCTCGGTTCGGTAGCCGTCGATTGCACCGTCGTGGATGTCCCACACGGCGAAGAGCTCACCGTTGCCGGTGTCGTAGAAGAGGTGGCGGGCCCATCCCGACTCCGTGGTCGGGGCCGCTTCGACCTTCACGAGCTCGAAGCCCATGGCCTCGGTGTAGAAGCGGTGGGTCGCGTCCAGATCGCGGGTCGTGATTGCAACGTGGTGGAAAGGCATGCGCCCAGTCTGGCACGGTGTCGGATCATGAACCCAGCGACGACAGGGGCGTTGGTCGTCGCGGCGGTGTTCGCGCTCGGCAACTGGGTTGCGGTGTCCCGGGACGATTCTTCGGGCGCGTGGAGACGGGTCGAGTACGTGTGCAAGCCGGCCACGCTCCTCGCGCTGGTCGTCGCGGCCGTGACGCTCGATCCCGCCGCGGGTGCCGACGCGCGCCAGCGGTGGTTCGTCGCCGCACTGGTGTTCTCGCTCGTGGGCGACGTGCTCCTGATGCTCCCACGCGACGTCTTCGTGGGCGGGCTGTCGGCGTTCTTCGTCGCCCATTGCTGTTATCTGGGCGGGTTCTGGAGCCACGGACCTGAGCTCGTTCCGCTCCTGATCGCGGTGGCGGTCGCCGCGCTCGTGATCGGCCTGCTCGGCCGGAAGATCCTCGGTGCGGTCCGGGCGCAGGACCCTGCTCTCGTCGGCCCCGTCGCGGCCTACATGGTGGTGATCGGGGCGATGCTCGCCACGGCCCTGGCGGTCGCCAACCCGCTGGCCGCCGTGGGCGCGGTCCTGTTCGTCACGTCGGATTCGATGATCGCCTGGGACCGTTTCGTCGGGAAGGTTCCCAACGCATCGGTCCTGATCATGGTCACCTACCACCTGGGCGAGGCCGGACTGGTGGCGTCACTGCTCCGGTGACCTCCCGCCCGCACAACGTTTTGCGCGACGTGGGACCCCGCTTCGGCTGAGACCCGCTCCCCGGGCCGAGCTCGCCCAACAGACCCCCAATGGTCACCGGGAGTGACGTTGTGGGGGTATTGGGCTTTATTTCGCCACTCTCCGTGCCGAAAACCTTTGGATGGGACTGGGAAGCACCGGAAAAACACGTTTCAAGACGCGCACCGCACGCGGCGCGTTCGCCACAACCGTCGCCGCCCTCGTGGTGCTGGCAATGGCGGTACCGGCCACGGCCGATGCCGCGGCGGCCTCGGCTCCGGCCCGGGATCTGCCCGCCAACGCCTGGATCGTCGCCAAAGACGCCGACGGTCACCTCCAGGTCGTCAGCGGCCAGGCTGCGAACGAGCTCGTCGACGACGCGGCCGCCGGTCGGCCCGGTCCCGAGGTCCTCAGCGCCCAGCGGGACCAGACGGTCAACGCCCTGTCGGCCGGCGAGAACGACCCGCTGCGGAGCCAGCAATGGGCCCTCGACCAGGTCTCCTTCGAGGCCACCTGGCCGGTGACCCGCGGCGGTGGAGTCATCGTCGCCGTCATCGACTCCGGCGTCCTCGGCAGCCACCAGGATCTCGCCGGCTCGGTGCTGCCCGGCAAGGACTACGTCCAGGGCGGCAGCGACGGTCGTATCGACCCCAACGGTCACGGAACTCACGTTGCCGGCATCATCGCCGCGCACGTCAACAACGCGGCCGGCATTGCCGGTGGCGCGCCCGACGTCCGCATCCTCCCGGTCCGCGTCCTCGACGCAAACGGCGGGGGCGTTGCCTCGAACGTGGCGAAGGGAATCATCTGGGCCGCCGATCACGGAGCCCGGGTGATCAACCTGAGCCTCGGTGGCGGACAGTCGCCCGGGATGCAGCAGGCGATTCAGTACGCGAACGCCAAGCGCGCCGTCGTGGTCGCCGCCGCCGGCAACGCCGGTGACTCCGGCAACGCGCCGATGTACCCCGCTGCGTATCCCGAGGCCATCGCGGTCGCGGCGGTCGACAGCAACCTCTCGCACCCCTCGTTCTCCAACACCGGCAGCTATGTCGACGTGGCGGCGCCCGGTGTCGGCATCGTCTCCACGTGGGGCAGCTCGCCGACCGCGTACGCCTCCGCAACCGGCACCTCGATGGCGACGCCCTACGCGTCGGCCGCGGCGGCGTTGATCTACGCCGCGCATCCCTCGTTCGGCGCCGCCAAGGTGACGCAGGTTCTCGAAGGCTCGGCGCGCGATCTCGGCCCGGGCGGAGTCGACCCGTACTTCGGTCACGGGTTGATCAACCCGCACGCCGCGATCGTCGCCGCGGTGCCGCACTCGAAGGACTTCGGCACGAAGGGCCATGGTTACTGGCTCACCAGCAGCGACGGCCGCGTGCGCGCCTTCGGCAATGCCCACTTCTACGGCGACCTCGCCGGACGCGCGCTGAGCGCACCGATCGTCGCGTCGGCCCCCACGCCGAGCGGCGGCGGCTACTGGCTCGCCGGTGCCGACGGTTCGGTCTACACGTTCGGCAACGCCCACTTCTACGGGTCGATGGGCGGACGCCTGCTGAACTCGCCGATCGTCGGTATGGCCGCCACGCCGTCTGGTCGCGGCTACATGCTCCTCGGTGCCGACGGTGGCATCTTCACGTTCGGGAACGCGCACTTCTATGGCTCGACCGGCGGCATGCACCTCAACGCCCGAGTGCTCGACCTCGCGATCACAGCCAACGGCCGCGGCTACTGGTTCGTGGCCGGCGACGGCGGCGTGTTCTCGTTCGGCAACGCACCGTTCCACGGCTCGACCGGCAACATTCGCCTGGCCGCTCCCGTGATGTCGATGACCGCGGCCGCGAGCGGTCGCGGCTACTGGATGGTCGCCTATGACGGTGGCATCTTTGCGTTCAACGTTCCGTTCAAGGGCAGCATGCCCGGCGTCCGCGCGCTGACGAACAGTGCGTTCGTGCCGACGGTGCGCATGCGCGCACTCCCGTCGGGCGACGGCTACTACCTGCTCGGCGTCGACGGCTCGGTCTTCTCGTTCGGCAGCGCCAAGTTCTTCGGTTCCGCCCCGGGCGCGTTCGCCGTCGACATGATGCTGGCCCGCTAACCGGCCGACCGTACGACCTCGGCTTGCCACGAGCTCTCGGGCCAGCCGGACTTGCTCCGAGCCCGAGCCGTCGCGTCGAGATACGCGATCACGGTTTCGGGCTCGTGGCCCATCCGGACGAGCGCCACGCCGAGCACCGTTCCGGTCCGGCCCCGTCCGCCCGCGCAGTGCACGGCCACGCCGATCCCACGCTCGATGTGCGAGACGACATCGGCCGCAGCCTCGAACACTCGAGCCTGTTCCCGCTCGGGCTCGCTCGGCGGCGCACCGCTGACGAGGTCCTGCAGCTTGATCGCGGTGACGGTGCAGGGTCCGGGGTCGTAACGCGCGACATCGTCGGTGAGGCACACGACATGACCGATGCCTTCCTCCGCGAGCAGCGACCAGTCCGCCCGACCCGGCGCCTTCATGCCCGCGACCGCGACCGGTCGGCGCGCCACCCAGTACAGCTCGTCAGGAATGCACAACGCGCCGAGGAAACCGGCAAAGGAACCGGGCGGCAGCAGGCGCAGCGTCACCCGGCGGAGCCTAGGGAAGGCGCATCTCGCAGAGGACTGCCGGCGGTTTTCGACCATCGCCGTGTGTGCCAACTTCCGCAATTAGCCTTTCTCGCTTGTGCGAAGCGCGTTCAATGTGACCGTAAAGCCGTCGCTCTCGCGAAAGCGAGTCGCGGCGGGTCTGGTCGGCGTCGTGGTGCTCCTGCTGACCGGGATGGCGACGGCCGTCGTTGCCGGCACCGACACGAATGCCAACAGTCGCGGCGTCGTGTTGTTGGTCGGCGACTCGAACGTCACCATCTCGGCGGCCCAGATCGTCGCCCGCACGACCCTGGGGGATCATTACGACAACCCATACATCCCCGTCCTCGCACCGCGGGTCGGCGCAACCATTCGGACCCACGACTGCTTGGAAGCGACCGGATGCACGAGCTACAACTACTGGCAGATCAAGCTGCGGGAAACGTTCCAGCAGATCCACCCCGACGCGATCGTGAACGACCTCGGGATCAACGACACGGCCCATGCCGGCACGCAAGGCACGCCGGGCTATTCCTACTACGGGAAGAAGATCGATTGGTTCATGCACCTGATACCAAATGACATGCCGGTGTTCTGGACGAATCTTCCGTGCTCGATCGAACCGGTCGGTCGCCTCCACGGCTGCAAGGTCGTGAACACGGCTCTGGCCGGAGCGCGGAGGCGTTGGTCGAACCTGGTCCTGGTCAATTGGGCCGCGCGCGCCGGCGGTCACCCCGACTACCTCGTGCATCCGAACGGCAAAACCGATGTTCACTACAGCGCGGTCGGCGCCGCGGAGTGGATCGCGCAGGTGACCTCCGCGATCGATGCTCGGTTCCCCCCGAACTGAGCCGGGCGTCAGTGGCTCCGGCCGTCGATCGTGAACCAGGCGCGGAAGCGATCGCCGGGCGCGACCATCGGCGCGCGGCGCCGGCCGAGAGCGTCGATCGTCGCCGTCATGGGCTCGATCGCGGCAACATCGCCGCGCGCGGGCACGAACAGCTGCGCGAACGGGTAGGTGGGCCCGAACCGCAGCTCGACATCGTGCGTTCCTGCGGCGAGCGAGAAGCGGTGGTCGGTGCCGAGTCGGTAGTGATCGTCGAACGTCCGGCGCCCCAGCTCGGCGCGATCCGCGGCTTGCCTTTCGAGCTCGCCGGTCGGGATCACCCGCTCGTCCACCAGCACCCGGTCGCACGCGGGCCAGCGCAGAACCCATCGGCGCCGCGGCGCGTCGGGGACGCGCAGGTAAGGATGCCAGCAGAACGAGATCGGCACCGGCGATCGGCTGGTGGGCTCGACCTCGGTGCCGATGCGGAGCCCGCGTTCGCCGAGTCGCGCTTCGATGGTGACGACGTGCGGGAACGGGAATGCGCGGAGCAGGTCGGGCCGGGCGCCGTAGTCGAGGCGGGCGACGAGATGGGCGTCGCGCGCGTTGGCCTCGGCGCGCACGATCTCGAACGCGGCCCCGCGCAGGTTGCCGTGAATCGGCAGCCCGTTGGGATCCGTGGGGAGATCGACTCCCCTGAGGTCCACATCTCGCCGGCCGACGCGGTAGCCGCGGCGCTCGAGGCGGTTGCCCCACGGGTGCACCAGGGGAACCGCCGTCATCCGGCCCTCGCGAAGCTGCGCGAGTGACCGCGGCCACGCGACATACTCCGCGCCGCGGTGCCGCAGCGACGCGCAGACCATGCCGCAACCGGGAAGGAACGTCGCGTCGCGCTCACCCGCGACCAGCGTGATGGACGGCTCGCCCTTCCACCCGCCGATCCGCAGCGCAGTGTCCACGCGAGTATCTGCCGGCTACTGGTTCGGCTTGTCGCCGCGCTTTGCGGCCGCTTCGCGAACGGCTAGGGCCGCGAGGATCGGCATCGGCTCCTGGCCGACCTCGCCGAATCGGGCTGCGAGCTCGTCGACGGTCCACCGGCCGTCCTTGCGCATCTCGCGCACCTCCGCCGGCTGGTTCCACACCGCGACGCGGCCGCCGTTCACGGTGTAGATCTGACCGGTGATGTCGTGCGCCTGGTCGGAGCACAAGAACGCGACCATCGGCGCGACATCTTCGGGTTCGCCCATCTCGAGCCCGAATGGCACGTTGCCCGACATGCGCGACTTGGCGACGGGCGCGATGCAGTTCGCGGTCACGCCGTACTTGTTCATGCCGGCCGCCGCGCTGCGCACGAGTGAGACGATGCCGCCTTTGGCGGCGGAGTAGTTCGCCTGCGCGATGCTCGCCGCGAACGCCCCGGAGGTGAACGCGAGCATCGTGCCGCTCTTCTGCTCCCGGAAGATCGGCGCCGCGGCGCGGAATACGGTGAACGCGCCTTTCAGGTGCGTCTCGATCACCGGGTCCCACTCGGCTTCGGACATGTTGAAGAGCATCCGCTCGCGCAGGATGCCCGCGACACAGACGACTCCGTCGATCCGACCGAAGTTCGTGACCGCGTCGTTGACGATCGAAGCGCCGCCGTCCATGGTCGTGACCGACTGCGCGTTGGCGGCCGCCCGGCCGCCGCCGGCCGTGATCTCCGCGACCACGCTGTCGGCCACTTCGCTCGACGGCTCGTTGCCGTCGATGCTTACGCCGTAGTCGTTCACGATGACGGCCGCGCCCTCCGCCGCGCACGCGAGGGCGACCGCCCGCCCGATCCCGCGCCCGGCGCCCGTGATCGCGATCACCTTGCTGTCCAGCGCACCCACGTGAAACCCCGTTCCCCTCGAGTCGTCCTGTGCCGGCGGCACGCTATCTGCCTTGTTTTCGCTCTTGGCGGCTGTCGCCGCCGGGCCGCTGGGCCACGCGAGCTGCTCGGCGGGGTACCCGCCTCCCGACGCTCGCTCTAATGTGGTGGCGTATGAAGCCTGCCGGTATTCACCACGTCTCCATTTGTGTCGCCGACGCCGAGGCGGGACTCGCTTTCTACCGGGATGTGCTCGGCCTCACGCATCTCCCGAGACCCGACCTCGGTCCCGGTCACTGGCTCGACGCCGGCGGGCAGCAGGTGCACCTGATGCAGTCCGACGAGGAGCGTCCGAGGTCGGATCACTTCGCCATCCGCGTCGACGATCTCGAAGAGGCCGTCGCCGACCTCGAGGGTCGAGACGTGAAGGTGTTCACGAGCACCTACGTATCGGGCGCCGGGCACCAGGCGTTCCTGCACGACCCCTTCGGCAACTTCATCGAGCTCAACCAGCCGGACACCGACGGATAACGCCGGCCGGCAGACTGGCCGGCCGTCGATCCCGGCATCCGAATGTCAGTGAGCAGGACTGGTCTCGGTGGGGGTCTGGATGGTTCTGCGCGGGAGGCGAACGACGACCTCCGTGCCCGATCCGGGCGCGCTGGCAAGGTGCAGGGTTCCGCCGGACCGCTCGACGATGTTCTTGATCGTGGGGAGACCGAGTCCAGTGCCTTGTGCGGTCGGTTTGGTCGAGAAGAACGGTTGGAGGGCGCGTTCGAGGGTGTCGGGGTCCATTCCCGATCCGGTATCGCGAATTGCGAGCGCAACGTGGTCAGCGTCGACGCGGGTGTCGACATGGATCTGGCCGCCGCCGTTCATGGCGTCTCGCGCGTTCAGGAGAACGTTCAACAGGATTTGCTCGATGCCACCCGCGCAGATCGCGACGTTGGTGTCAGGAGCCCGCAGGTTCGTGCTGACCTCGACCGAGGCGCCGAGCACCGGCTCGATGAGTTGCAGCGAGCGGGCGACGGTCTCATCGAGCGGAACGACCTCGGGCGGCGCGTGGTCGCGCTGACCGACGAGGAGGAGGCGCTGTGTGAGTCGCGATCCCTCTTGCGCGACGTCGAGGATTCTCGCGACGTCGTCGCGGGTTGCTCCGTCGGGCAAGTGCCTCGCGGCGACGGTCGCGTAATTCGTGATCACGCCGAGCAGGTTGTTGAAATCGTGTGCGATGCCGGCCGCGAGTTGTCCGATTGCTTCGACACCGCGCGAACGTTCGATCTCGGCTTCGAGGCGGTGGCGTTCGAGCTCGGCTTCCTGCCGTTGGCGTTGCATCTCGGCGTCCCGCAATGCGGTTTCGACTCGTCGTCGTTCGGTGACGTCGGTGATGAGCGCGAGTGATCCGGCGTATTCGCCGTGTTCGTCGAGGAGTGGAGTGGTCGCGAGCATCGCCCAAACCGGAGTCCCGTCAGCGTGGATGAACTTGAAGTCGAAGTGCTCGCTGATCCCGGAGCGACGTCGCTCGAGTTTTTCTTCGGTGATTTGGCGGCCCTCGTCGTCGAGGAAGTCGAACAGTGGGGTTCCGGCCATCTGGTCGACGGTGTAACCGAGCATCTGTGCCATGCGGGGATTGACGAAGGTGGTTGTCTTGTCGACGTCGATGGTCCAGATGCCTTCGTTGGCCATCTCGACGATGCGTCGATAGCGATCGTCGGTGTCGTGCTGCGCCCGAGCAGCTTCGACGCGCTCGGTGACGTCGCGTGAGTTGACGATGATGCCGCGGATGGCGGGATCAGTCAGCCGGTTGTTGGCCGAGATCTCGAGGACCCGGTACGTGCCGTCTTCGTGCAACACGCGCGTTTCGAACGGAGGAGTGAGTCCGGGTGCCGCGAGCGTGCCCCGGAAGGCACTCGCGGTGCGTGCGAGGTCGTCGGGATGCACGAATTCGAAGAGGCCGCTTCCTTCGTAGTCTTGGCGGCGGCGCCCGAACATCCGCTCCGCCACCGGGCTGACGTACATCGGGTTCCCGTCGGCGTCGATCACACTCACGAGATCGGAGAGGTTCGAGAGCACGGTTTCGAACCGTCGCGCCGCGTTCGTGAGCTCGTGTTCGGCGCGCCGGAGATCGCGGGAGTGTTCGACGCGTTCGGTGACATCGCGTGCGTTGAACACGATGCCCGCGATTATGGGATCCGACAACAGATTATTCGCGACGATCTCGACGTGGCGCGTTTCTCCGGCGGCGTTTGCGATCCGGAGCTCGAGTGCGATGTTCGGTCCGGGCGTCCCGGCGGTGTCGGTGAGCGATTCGATGGCTCGGGCTCGATCTTCCGGATCGACGAGCTCCAGGACGTTGCGCGTGAGCCACACGTCGGGATCGAATCCGAATACGCGTTTGGCGGCCGGGCTGATGTAGCGCAACACGCCGGTCGCGTCGGTCACGAAGATGACGTCGCTGGAGTTCGAGAGGAGGGCATCGCGGCGTCGCTCGCTGTCTCGCAGGAGCAGTTCGGCCTGTTTGCGTTCAGTGATGTCGCGGATGTTGAGCACGATGCCTCGCACCGCGGGTTCGTCGACGAGGTTGCTCGACACGAGCTCGAGGGTGTGCCAGGTGCCGTCGGCGTGGGCGACTCGAAGCTCGAGTGGATCGCGCGGTGCGGTGGTGCGCAGTCGCGCGGCGAGGGCTGTGGTGGCTCGGTCGCGATCGTCGGGATGTACGAGGTCGAACACCATCGTGCCGAGGTGCGAGCCGTAGGGGTAGCCGAAGAGCTGCGGCGCGGACGGGCTGATGTAGGTGAGCGTCCCGTCGGGGTCGAGGACCGCGACGACGTCGCGCGAGCGGCGCAGAAGCGCGTCGAGTCGGGCCTCGCTGCGGCGGAGGGCCTCAACTGCGTCAACCTCGGCGGAAACATCGAAGAGCTCGGCGCGCACGTTGGCATCGCCGGCTTCGTCCACCAGATTCGTGAATGCGACATCAACCCAGAGGTACCGTTCGTCGGCGCGTTTCGCGCGACATCGCCAACGTACAGTTGTGCCGCGCTCGTCCATCGCGGCGACCCAGTTCGCGATGCTCGCGTCGTGGTCGTCCGGGTGCACCAGCGCGAGCGCGGGTTGTCCCTCGAGATCGTCAGCCGGCCGCCCGAGCAGTGCGACAATGGACGGCTCCGCGCCGGTGACGATGCCCCCGGCACTGATGTTGAGCACGCCGACACGCGTTCGAGAAGCGGTCGCGGTGATGTCCGGTGTTTCGCTGATCGGCTCGCCGCTGTCAGTCACGATGACGGCAACTCGCACGCCGTACGCATCGTTGAGATCCACCAAATGGACGGTTGCGGTCCCACCGGCCCGCAGACTCGCCGAGGTCGTGCTGATCCCACGATCCGCGGCCTGCGCCGCGACGAGGTTGATGACAACGGCGTCGCTCGGCACGAAGAACTCGACGAGCGCCGTCGCGCGCAACATTGTGCAATCGGCGAGCTGAATGCCCGTCGCCGCACAGAGATCGGAGGCGTCGACGAAATCGCCGGCCCGATCGAGCACCGCCACGCCGGTCGCCGGTTGCGATGTGACGAGCGTCGCGAGCGACGCGAGCCGCTCTCGCAGGCTCAGCCGCGCGCCCGCCGCAGCCGCCTCTTCGGATCCGGAGCCCGCTGTCTCGTTCATCCAGACCCCTATCGGCATCACCCGCCGGAAAAGGCGAGAAAACCCGCACCGCAGGCTTGTCGAACCTGCCGTCGGATGCCGATAGAACTGTGGGCGAGGATCGGACGGCGGGGACCATGTCAGCGATTGCGGAATCGGACATCCGAGTGCTCGTCGTCGACGACCATCAGATGTTCGCCGAGAGCGTTGTGCGACTGCTCGGCGATGAGGACGAGCTCACCGTCGTGGGCGTCGCGCACTCGATCGCCGCGGCGATGAACGCGATTGCGGACACGCGTCCCGACGTGGTGCTGCTCGACTTTCGCCTTCCCGATGGTGACGCCCCCGATTGCCTGCGACAAGTCGCCCGGCTGGAGCACCCGCCCAGGGTGGTTGTGATGACCGGGCTCGGTGACGACGCGACCCTGCTCCGAGCCCACGAAGCGGGTTGTGCCGGTGTGATCACCAAGAACCGCAGCGCGGGGGACCTCACCGCGGCGGTCCTGACCGCTGGGCGGGGAGATCCTCTCCGCACCGACCCGCGACTCGGCCGTCTCTCGGGCCGTCGCCCCCGGTGGGCATTCGACGACGAAACACTGACGGGCCGCGAGCGCGAAGTGTTGACGCTCCTCGCCGCCGGTCGAACCACACCCCGGATCGCGTCCGAGCTCGACCTCAGCGCGAACACGGTCCGCAACCACATCCAGCACATCCTGAAGAAGACCGGCACCACATCTCGCCTCGAGGCGGTCGCGGCCGGGATCCGCGACGCGATCATCGCTCCCCCCAAACAGCGCCGGTAGGACGCGTCCGCGGTCAGCGCCGGACTGTGTGTCCGCCTCATCGCGCGTGAACTGATGCATGTGCACCATGCGCCGCCGCGCGCGCGGCTCCGATGCATGAAGTCAGATCAGAGCAGCGACGTGACTGCCGGACACTTCGTCCGGTGGAACGCCGAGGTGCAGGGAAGGATCGGGCGTGGACACGAGCAGCAGGATCTCGAGGAGAGCCATCGTCGCGGTAGTGACGGTGACCGCGCTGATCGCGGCGGCCGCGGTGTCGATCTCGATCATGCAGTATTCGCGCGCGGCGTTCAGTGCGACCACCTCGAACAGCGCGAACAGCTGGGCAACCGGCTCGGTCGTGCTCACCGACGATGACGCGGGTTCGGCGATGTTCACCTCGGCGAACATGACGGCGGGTCAGTCGGTGGTGAAGTGCATCGCGGTGACCTACTCGGGCACGTTGACGAGTGGCGTGAACGTGAAGCTGTACGGCACCGCCTCGGGCGCGCTCGCGTCATACCTGAATCTCACCGTCGAGCAGGGAACCGGCGGCGGGTTCGGGTCGTGCGTCGGCTTCTCCGGAAGCTCAATCTACTCGGGCACCGTGAGCGGTTTCGGGTCGACGTACACGAACTTTGGCGCCGGACTGACGGGCTTCTCGCCGTCGGCGAATCCCGAGACGCACACGTACCGGGTGACAATCACTGTGCAGAACGACAACAACGCCCAGAACAAGACCGCAGTCGCTGACTACACCTGGGAAGCGCAGGGATAACCGCGATGCTGACGCGCGCGGACCGGGCATGCGCGTCGCTCCCAAGATCCGCCGACGCAACCCGCGAGCGTCATCGGGGATCGCGGGCGTCGTTCGTGGGCCCGCTGACATTGATCGCGTTGGTGACAGCGTGGATGACGCTCGTCGCCACGGTCGCACTCTGGCTGGCGGGAACGGCCGCTGTCGGTTGGCGGCCGGTCACCGTGACGTCGGGATCGATGACACCGCACATCCGCCCCGGTGACGTCGTGATGTACGACCCGGGCTCACGCCCCACCCGACCGGGCGAGGTGGTCGTGTTCCGCGAACCGGATGGCCGCGGGCTTCTCACCCATCGGGTCGCGTCCATCGATGGCCGGGGCCGGCTCCGAACTCGCGGTGACGCGAACCCGACCGACGACCCGCAGCCGGTCCCGAGCGCGATGGTGTTGGGCCGGGTGCGGCTGGTGCTCCCGATGGTCGGGACGGTTGTGCGCGATCCATTGGCTCTCGCCGCAGCCCTCGGGATCCCGTGCGCACTGTTGTTGTATGTGCGCCGTCTCCTTCGACCCGCCCGATCGTCTCGGCGACGCCGGCGGCGACGGGTCCCGGCCGGAGCGGTGTCGCTCGCGCTCGTCATCGTCGTGCTGGCGGCGTCAGCGGAGGCGGCGAGCGGGCTGTTTGCTGTCACGACGACCAGTCCGGCGAGCTCGTTCTCGACGTACTTCGTGCCGAATAGCAGCCCGGACGCGTTGGCGGCGTCGCTGGGTACGGTCGGGGCGGTGCAGGTCGCAGTGATCTCGGGGACCACGCTGTACATCGGCGGCGACTTCACCGCGATTAGCGGCGTCACGCGCAACCGACTTGCCGCGATCGACCTCACGAGCGACACGCTCACCGCGTGGGACCCGAACGTCTCGTCGACCGTCAACGCGATCACGGTGGACACCACCAACAACCTCGTGTACGTCGGCGGTGCGTTCACGACCGTCAACGGAGCGATGACCCGCAACCGGCTCGCGGCGATCGACAGGTCTAC
>JBBQER010000016.1:0-50942 GCA_038320885.1 Acidimicrobiia bacterium | reverse complement strand
CACGCGTGGTCACGTCAACCGTCTCCTCCGGCGGCTCCGCGCCGACGCGCCGATCGCGCGGGGCGCGATCGTTCTGGCCGATGGCAAAGAGGTGGGAACCGTTTCGAGCTCGGCCGGCACCGTCGCGTTGGCGACGCTGCGCCGCCAGGTCGAGCCGGAGAGTAGCGTGGCGGTGCGAGACGCGACCGGCGACGTGAGCGCGAAGGTCGAAGCCGTCGCCGACGAAGCCGTCGGCTGAGCTGACCGCGCCGCGAATGCGGGTTGGCGGTCAGGCCGGTGCGGAGCGCGAGGCAATTGTCGGCAGTGACACGGCGCCAGATGGTGTCATTGCTCCCTCTCTATCGCCATGATGCTTTCGAAGAGCGCCAAGCCCGCTTCGAGCCCACGGACAATGTCATCGGGTCCGGGGGTGGGAGCACCCGCGTTGACGACGCCGTCTCGCGTCTCGAGGAAGAGTACGAGGCCATTCGCCGTCTCATCGCCAACACCGCGTCTCGCGAAGAGGCGCATGAGGTCCTCTGCCGAAATCTCATCCGTTGGAGGCGCGTCGCTTGTTCCGACGAGCAGGTCGTAGAGCGCTTCGCTTACCTTTGCTTCGAGGTGCAGAACCGCGGCGGCCGGTGACCGGATCGCAGCTTCTCGCACGGCCGAATTCACCTCAGCGGTTGAAGTCGCAGTAATGGGGAAGAGAAATACTTGGTCTGCTGGAGAGACGTCGACGCGCATGCCTGCAGCGGTGTTCCGCATGGCGAAGGACCCACCGAGAAAGACATTTGTTCCGATTCGGATCTGGTCGCGATCAAATTGGAAGATCGGGTTAGCAGTCGATTCTGCGAGCTCAACGACCGTCAGCGGGAACGTGACATCCGATATCCAAATCTGCGCATCCGGAAACCGATCGAGAGCTTCGCTCTGCGACTTGAGGGTCAGGAACTCCGCGCGAAATCGGTCACCGTCGCCGTAGTCGATGTCGATTAGGCGCCCGCTTGGTGGGCAGATCACCTCCTTAACATCTGGCGCGATCGACCAGAAATTGTCGACGATAGTGGCGCGAGGTGCATCGAAGAACTTTGGCATCACGAAATTCAAGAGCAGGTATCCGTCGTCATCTCGGTTGAACCAGATGACGGGCTGAGTACCGACCTCGAATACCCGATCCTGCTGGTAAAAGTACGAGCCGCCGACCCGTACGAGAATCTCGTCTCGCATCCAATCGAACTGGCCGCGGACTTCCTTTGCCCGCTCGACCCCGACGCGCTTCAACTCTCTCAACTGATCGTCGGTGAACGCGCCATTGTCGGCTTTCGGCGCATGTTCGACACACAATGCGATCATCCCCTCCGGCCGATGGTGCTGTTCAATTCGCCATGGCGGATCGAAGTGGTGCCAGGTGAGGTACGGATTTCCACATCCCTCGACCGGACAGCCGAAGCCGACCTCTTGACGCAACTCTCGTATCACGTCACGAGGTATCCGCGGACGGTTCGCCACAGGTCTTACCTCCGGCTCGACGACCGGGGACATGCGGCGTCGGCCGCTGCATGAGGTTAGATGACCTTGTTCTCGGCATCGGGCGATGTCGCTGGTAGCGACACGGTGATGCGGGCTCCCCCCGCCGCCGGTGTGTCGGCGGTCGCGCGGCCGCCCATCGCCGTTGCGAGCTCGCGCACGATCGCGAGACCCAAGCCGGTTCCGACGGCGCGTCCGGGAGTGGCGCGCACCGTGTAGAGCCGGGTGAACACGTTCTCGCTGTCTTCGGGCGGGATGCCGGGCCCGTCGTCGGTCACGGATACCGCGACCTCGCCGTCACGGCGCTCGGTCGCCACCTCGACGGTCGCCGTTGCGTACTTCAACGCGTTCTCCACGAGGTTGGCGACGATCTGACCCAAGCGGTCGGGATCGAGCCGGGCCGGAGCCGGATCGCCCGGGAGCACTCGGAGCCCGAGGCCGAGGTCGTGCGCCTGGGGGGCGAAGGCCAAGGCGGCGTCGTGCACGACGTTCGCCGCGTTGCACTCGCGCGCAGTGAGCGAGAACTGCCGGCTGTCCAGACGCGAGAGATCGAGCAGATCCCCGACGAGGCGTTCGAGTCGCCGGGCTTCGCTGCTGATCACGGTGGCCGCGCGCTTGCGCCCGTCGGGATCGGCGTCGTCGAGCGTCCCGTCGGCGAGCGCCTCGGCGTAGCCCCGGATCGACGTGAGCGGCGTGCGTAGGTCGTGCGAGACCGAGAGCAGGAACGCGCGCTGGCTCCCGCGCGAGTCCTCGAGCTGTGCAGCCATCGCGTTGAGCGTGGCGCCGAGCGCGGCGAGGTCGGCGTCGGTGCGCGGCGGAAGGTCGGCCCGGCCGCTCAGGTCTCCCGCCGCGAGCTGGCCCGCGGCGCGCTCGAGCTCGCGAATCGGTTGTGTGAGCCGGCGCGCGAACCAGACCGCGACGCCGACCGCGAGGAGCAGCACCGCGAGGCCGGCGAGCAGCAGCAGCGGCGTCGCGCGCGACAAGACCTTCGTCTCGACCTGGGCGGTCGCGATGACCACGAGCCGTTGGCGTCCGATCAACCGCGCGGGAATGGCGAGAAACACGGTATTGCCGTGCCGCCCGCTCACTGCCCGGGCGCTCGCCGTGCTCGTGCCGTACAGCACATCGGCATGAAGATCGGACGCGACGATTCCGGGTGGGAGGGCGAAGACAGAAGCGGCGGTCCCGATCCTGTTCACGTCGCCGTTCGCCCCGATGAGCACCGCGCTCAGGTCCGTGATCCTGAGGCTCGCCCGCAAGTCCCTTCGCAATTGACCAAGGCGCGGCCCGAGTCCGGTTCCCGTTGGCGAGCTCTCGGCCAGGCCGATGACCAGGGGCCGCAGTTCGGTGGTGCGCTGTTGCATGTTCGTGAGCGCGCTCTCCTGGAGCTCACGTCGCACGAGGAGGTACGTCGTTGCGTAGAAGAGCCCGAGCACCACGATCGCGACCAGGAGCATCGCGGTCACGAGTTGCGTGCTGAGCGATCGCCGCATCTTTCCGCTCTTGGCGCCGGCGGTCACGCGGTCTCGAGGCGGTAGCCGACGCCGCGGACGGTGTCGATGCGGACCGCGCCGTCGAGCTTCTTGCGAATCTGGGCGAGGTGAACGTCGACGGTGCGCTCGTCGCCGAACCACTCGTAGCCCCAGACGCCGTCGATGATCTGCAGGCGGCTCAACGCGAGCCCGGGCCGCTCGGCGAGGAATTGCAGGAGCTCGAACTCCCGCGTCGTGAACGCGATCACCGCGCCACGCACCCGGACCTCGCGGCGGCCGAGGTCGATCGCGGCGTCGGTCACCTGGATGATCTCCGCGGTCGACGCCGGGGCGGTGCGGCGCAGCACCGCCTTCACGCGGGCGACGAGCTCCGGCGGTGAGAACGGTTTGGTCACGTAGTCGTCGGCGCCGAGCTCCAGCCCGACCACCCGGTCGACTTCGCTGTCACGCGCGGTCAGGAAGATCACGGGAATCGTCGACGTCTGCCGCAGGCGCCGGCACACCTCGAGGCCGTCGATGTCGGGAAGTCCGATGTCGAGAACGACGAGCCGCGGCCGGTGTTCGGCGACGGCCTGCACCGCGAGCTCACCGGAAGCGGCCTTGACGACGTGGAATCCTTCGCGACTCAGGTAGAGCTCGATCAGCTCCGCGATGTTCGGCTCGTCGTCGACGACGAGGATCGTGCCGCGTTCCATACGGGTTCCATCGTCGCATTCGGCGGCCGGGCCAGCATGAGGATCGTGTGAAAGCCCGACCAAGAGATCGCGATCGGGGGTATGCCGATCAGGCGTCGAGGCGGCCGGCCCCGGCGATCGCCCCCAGCCAGGCCGCGCTCGGCTTGGGTGTACGGGCGAAGGTCTCGCGATCGACCGCGACCAGGCCGAAGTGGGGCTTGTAGCCCTCCGCCCACTCGAAGTTGTCGAGCAGCGACCAGTAGGTGTAGCCGCGCACGTCGAGCCCGTCGGCGAGGCACCGTCCGACTCCCTGGAGCGCTTCGGTCACGTAGGCGATGCGGGTCGAGTCGTCGTCGGTGCCGATGCCGTTCTCGGTGACGTACACCGGCGCGCCGGTGACGTCGATCGCGTGGCGGATGGAGGCTTCGAGCGACTGCGGCCAGTATTCGTAGCCCATCGACTCGACGATCGGCGTTCCGGGCTCGGGATCCATCGGGAGGCCGTCGAGACCGATGCGAGTCCGCGTGTAGGCCTGCACGCCGACGAAGCCGTTCCCGCGCGCCGCTTCCAGGTAGTAGTCCTCGTGCATCGCGCGTGCGCGCTCGAGGCCCTCCTCTCCACCTTCGGGCGTCCACCAGTCCGACATCGACACGGTGAGGCCGACCGGGAACTCGCCCGGTCCGGCCTTCAGCACGTCGTAGGCGCGCACGTGCGCGTCCCGCAGATGCTCCGAGGCCTTCGCGTACAGGGAAAAATCGGCGAGGCCGGGTGGGAAGGTCCCCATCACATAACCCAGCAACGAGACCACGTTGGGTTCGTTGATCGTGCACCCGAGCGAGATGAGATCCCCGAGATGAGCAACGGCCTTCTCGCAGAATCTCGCGAAGCGGTCGACGATCGCGGGCTCGGCCCACCCGCCCTGTGCCGTCATCCAACGGGGAGTCGTGAAGTGGTGGAAGGTGACCGCGGGGGCCACGCCGTTCTCGTGACACGTGGCGAGGACGCGCCGGTAGGAGTCGAGTGCGGCGCGGGAGAACTCGCCGGCTTCGGGCTCGATGCGTGACCACTCGATCGAAAACCGGTAGGAGCCGAACCCGAATTCGCGCACCAGCGCGATGTCGTCGGCGTAGCGGTTGCGGCTGTCGCACGCGTCGCCGGACACCTCGACGCATGCGGTTCGCGGAGCGTGCTCCCAGGCCCACCAGTCGTTGTTCCAGTTGCCGCCCTCGATCTGGTGCGCCGCCGACGCCACACCCCAGACGAACCCCTCGGGAAACGTAATTGTCACGACTTCGAGGCTATCTAGACTCGCCGGACCCGAAACTCGGAGTGGTTCTCACGTGACCGTGCTCGACGACATCCTCGCCCAGAAGCGTGACGAGGTCACCGTTCTGCGCCAGCCGCAGACCCGCGATCTCCTGCGGCGCACGGCGCTCGATGCCCCGGCGCCGCGTGATTTCGCGGGCGCGCTGCGGCGCGCCGACGGGAGCGTCGCCGTGATCGGCGAGCTCAAACGCCGGTCGCCGTCGAAAGGCCCACTCGCCCCCGCTCTCGATCCGGCGACAACGGCCAAGGCGTACGAATCGGGCGGTGCGGCCGCCCTCTCGGTGCTGACCGACAACCCGTTCTTTGGTGGCACAGTCGAAGACCTCGTGAGCGCGCGCGAAGCGACCGCGCTGCCGGTCTTGCGCAAGGACTTCACGATCGACGAGATCCAGCTGTTCGAGGCGCGCGCGATCGGCGCCGACGCGGTGTTGCTGATCGTCGCCGCGTTGCCCGACGACGCGTTGCTCTGGGACCTGCGCGAGGCGGCAAACGCGCTCGGCCTCGCGGTGCTCGTCGAGGCGCACGACGCGCGCGAGATCGAGCGTGCGCTCGCGGCCGGTGCGACGATCGTCGGTGTCAACAATCGCGACCTCGCGACGTTCGTCGAGGATCTCGGCATCGGCGAGCGGCTGGCGGCGATGCTTCCCGCATCGGTCATCGGCGTCGCCGAGTCGGCGGTGCGGTCACCGGCGGACTCGATTCGGCTCGGTGCCGTAGGGTTCGATGCCGTGCTCGTCGGTGAAGCACTCGTTCGAGCCGACGATCCCGCCGGCTTGGTGCGCGACCTCGGCGCCGCGCCAGTGAATCGGAGGTCGTGATGGACACTCGCTTCGTGCTCGGCCAGGACTCGATCCCGACCGCCTGGTACAACGCGTTGCCCGATCTGCCGGGGCCGTTGCAGCCGCCGCTCCACCCGGGAACCAAGGAACCGGTCGGTCCCGACGACCTCGCGCCGCTCTTCCCGATGGCGCTCATCGAACAGGAGATGACCGGCGCGCCGACGGTCGACATTCCCGGTCCGGTGCTCGACATCCTGCGCTTGTGGCGGCCGACTCCGCTCGTGCGCGCGACCCGGCTGGAGGCGGCACTCGGCGCGCCGGCTCGCATCTACTACAAGGACGAGTCGCTCTCGCCGGCCGGTTCGCACAAGCCGAACACGGCCGTCGCGCAGGCGTACTACAACAAGGAAGCCGGCATCCGGCGGCTGGCCACGGAGACCGGCGCCGGCCAGTGGGGTTCGGCGCTGTCATTCGCGTGCGCGCAGTTCGACCTGGAGTGCAAGGTCTACATGGTTCGCGCGTCGTACGAGCAGAAGCCGTACCGCCGCGTGATGATGGAGACGTGGGGCGCGTCGGTCGTCCCGTCGCCGGTCGACGACGAGTCACATCCCGGTTCGCTCGGCGCGGCGATCAGCGACGCGGTGCGTGATGCCGCGACCCGTGATGATTCGCACTACTCGCTCGGATCCGTGCTCAACCACGTGCTGCTGCACCAGACGATCATCGGGCTCGAAGCCAAGGATCAGCTCGCGCTCGCGGGCGAGACGCGTCCCGACGTCGTCATCGGCTCGTGCGGCGGTGGGTCGAATCTCGGCGGGATCGCGCTGCCGTTCATGACCGATTCCGAGGTCCGGTTCCTCGCGGTCGAACCCTCGTCGTGCCCGACGCTCACCGCCGGGAAGTTCGACTACGACTTCGGCGACACCGCCGGGATGACGCCGCTCCTGCCGATGTTCACCCTCGGCCACGACTTCGTGCCGCCGTCGATCCACGCGGGCGGTCTGCGTTATCACGGCGACTCGCCCATCATCTCCCTCCTCGTACGGGCGGGGCGCATGGATGCCGTCGCGTACCCGCAGGGCAAGACCTTCGAGGCCGCGGTGCAGTTCGCCCGGGCCGAGGGCAAGATCCCCGCCCCCGAGACCGGCCACGCCATCCGCGCCGTCATCGACGAGGCGCTCGCGGCCAAGGAAGCGGGCGAGGAGCGCGTGATCCTGTTCAATTACTCCGGTCACGGTTTCCTCGATCTCCAGGCGTACGACGACTTCAACCACCACCGGCTGATCGACGCCTGAGCGATCAACTCCAGACGACGGGACGGCGCGTGTTCGTCAAGATCTGCGGGATCACCAACGAGGACGATGCGCTGCTCGCGGTCGCCTTGGGCGCCGACGCGCTGGGGTTCGTCTTCGCGCCGAGCCGGCGGCAGGTGAACGCGGACACAGTCCGCGACATCGTCAAGCGGGTGCCGCGCGAGGTATTGACCGTCGGTGTCTTCCGCAACGACACGCCCGCGCACGTGGTCGACGTGGCGGCCCGCACCGGGCTGCACGCCGTACAGCTGCACGGATCCGAACCGCGCTCCGAGGTGCAGTGGGTCCGCGAACGGGTGCGGTTCGTGATTCAGGGCTTCAGCGCCGGCGATCCCGCGCTCGCGGCCGCGGTCAACAGCCCCGCCGACGTCATCCTCGTCGACTCGCCCGATCCCGGTTCGGGACGCGTCTTCGACTGGCGGCTGGCCGAGGGCGCACCGAGCGGTGTTCGAATCCTGCTCGCCGGTGGTCTCACGCCGCACAACGTCGGCGACGCGATCCGACTGGTGCGGCCGTGGGGTGTCGACGTGTCGAGCGGAGTCGAGGTGGCACCCGGCCGCAAGGACCCGCGCAAGCTTCGGCTGTTCATCGAAGCGGCGCGCGAGTCGGCGAAGGAGCTCAACGGTCCGTCCCTCGACTTGCGGGGCATCGATGGTCGTGACGAGGAGCCGCGAGAAGCGCGTCAAGAAGCGGGCGGCTCGCGCCCGTACGACTGGCAGTTCGACGATTGACGGAGACGCCGATGTCTGTACCGTTGCGCGGTTCGGCCGTGCACCTCGAACCCCCCGGAGCCGAGCCGGTCGATCTTGGCCGATTCGGTGAGTTCGGCGGCCGCTTCGCGCCGGAGACCCTCGTGCCGGCGCTCGGTCAACTCGAGACGGAGTTCCGCGCCGCCTGGCATGACGACGCGTTCCGCGCCGAATACGCGTCGTTGCTGTCGAGCTACGTCGGCCGGCCGACGCCGATCACGGAGTGCGCGCGATTGTCGGAGCGCCTGGGCGTGCGCGTTCTCCTGAAGCGGGAGGATCTCGCGCATACCGGGTCGCACAAGATCAACAACGTGCTCGGTCAATGCCTGCTGACCCGCCGGATGGGCAAGAAGCGCGTGATCGCCGAGACGGGCGCCGGTCAGCACGGGGTGGCGTCCGCGACCGGCGCCGCGCTGTTCGGCCTCGGCTGCACGGTCTACATGGGCGCGGTCGACGTCGAGCGCCAGGCCCTGAACGTGTGGCGCATGAAGCTCCTCGGCGCCGAGGTCGTGCCGGTGGTCTCGGGCAGCGCGACGCTCAAAGACGCCGTCAACGAGGCGATGCGCGGTTGGGTCGAGTCGGTCGAGGAGACGCACTACTGCATCGGGTCGGCCATGGGACCGCATCCGTTTCCGTGGATGGTCAGAGAGTTCCAGCGGGTCGTCGGCGACGAGGCGCGCGCGCAGACGCGTGCGATTCTCGACGGCGACGATCCCGATTACGTGGTCGCCTGTGTGGGCGGCGGTTCCAACGCGATCGGCACGTTCACCGCGTTCATCGAGACCCGCTCGAAGCTCGTCGGGATCGAAGCCGGCGGGCTCGGGCTCGAGAGCGGACACCACGGCGCCGCCGTGAGCAGAGGCGTGCCGGGCGTCATCCACGGCATGCGTTCGCTGTTCCTCCAGGACGAAGACGGCCAGGTGCTCGAGGCGACGTCGATCAGCGCCGGGCTCGACTACCCGGGCGTCGGCCCGGAACACGCGATGCTCGCGGCCAACGGTCGGGCCCAGTACTACTCCGCCACCGACGAGGAGGCGCTCGAGGGCTTCCAGCTGCTCTCCGCGACCGAGGGAATCGTGCCCGCGCTCGAGCCCGCGCACGCGATCGGCTGGCTCGCGCGCGAGGCGGGCCGCACGGTGCCGACCGGTTCGACGGTGCTCGTCACGCTGTCGGGCCGCGGCGACAAGGACGCGGCGCAGGTCGCCGAACGCCTGGGGCAGCTCGAGTGATGGGCTTCGCGTGACGGGCCTCGCGTGACGGGCATGGATCTCGAAGCACACTTGCGGGCGCGGCGGGCGGCCGGTCGCAAACTGCTTGTTCCGTATGTGACCGGCGGGCTCGGCCGGGAGTGGTGTGACGTCGTTCGGGCGGTGATCGACGCCGGTGCCGACGCGGTCGAGGTCGGCATCCCGTTCTCCGATCCGATCATGGACGGCCGCACGATTCAGGAAGCGAGCCAGCGCGCACTCGATCTCGGCGCGACGCCGGTGGGCGTCATCGACGCGCTCGCCACCGTTGACGCACCCGTCCCGCTGATCGTGATGACGTACTACAACCTGATGCTGCACCTCGGCCACGAGCGCGGCGCGCAGGCGCTCGGGAACGCGGGCGTGAGCGGCGCGATCCTGCCCGACCTCCCGCTCGACGAGCTCGACGGCTGGGGCGACGCGGCCGACGCCGCGGGCGTGGCCACGATCCTGCTTGCCGCGCCCACGACGCCCGACGACCGTCTCGCCGCGATCTGCGAACGGTCGCGCGGGTTCGTCTACGGCGTCTCGCTCCTCGGCGTGACCGGTGAGCGCAGCGCGCTGCCGAAGCACGCGGCACAAATGGGCCGGCGCTGCAAGGCGATGACCGATCTGCCGGTCTTGCTCGGTGTCGGGATCTCCACGCCCGCGCAAGCCGCGGAGGCCGCGACCTTCGCCGACGGCGTGATCGTCGGCAGCGCGTTGGTACGTCGCCTGCTCGACGGCGGCGGCGCCGACGAAGCCGCCGCGTTCGTCGGCTCTCTCCGGGTAGCCCTCGACGCGACCTAAATCCCGAACCGGCGTGAGTACGCACCCGAATAGGTAGCCAACTCACGCCGGTTCGCTCTCGGAAGGGCTCGCGGCGCCAACAGGTAACTTCTCGGCCATGGCCGACAAGATCACGATGACCAATGGTGCGCTCACGGTTCCCGACGAGCCGATCATCCCCTTCGTCGAAGGCGACGGGACCGGCGTCGACATCTGGCCCGCGGCGCAGCTGGTGATGGACGCCGCCGCGGCCAAGCACGGCAAGTCGATCTCCTGGAAGGAGGTCCTCGCGGGCCAGAAGGCGTTCGACGCCACCGGCTCGTGGCTCCCCGACGAGACCGTCGACACCTTCCGTGACTACCTGATCGGGATCAAGGGCCCGCTCACGACGCCGGTCGGCGGCGGCATCCGTTCGCTGAACGTGGCGTTGCGCCAGCTCCTCGACCTCTATGTGTGCTTGCGGCCGGTGCGGTGGTTCCAAGGCGTGCCGTCGCCGGTGAAGCACCCCGAGCAGGTCGACATGGTGATCTTCCGGGAGAACACCGAAGACATTTACGCCGGCCTCGAGGTCGAGGAGGGCAGTCCCTCCGCCAAGCGCCTCATCGAGATCCTGAAGAAGGAGTTCGGCTGGGATATCCGCGCAGACTCGGGTGTGGGCATCAAGCCGATCTCCGAGACGGGTTCGAAGCGGCTGATCCGCGCCGCGATCAACTACGCGGTCGAGAAAGGCCGCAAGTCGGTCACGCTCGTGCACAAGGGGAACATCCAGAAGTTCACCGAGGGCGCGTTCATGAATTGGGGCTACGAGCTGGTGCGCGAGGAGTTCGCCGATGTGGCCGTCGGTTGGGACGACTGCGGCGGTAAGCCCGGCGACAAGGTGCTCGTCCAGGACAACATCGCCGACATCACCTTGCAGCAGGTGCTCACCCGGCCCGCCGAGTTCGACGTGATCGCGACGACGAACCTCAACGGCGACTATCTGTCCGACGCGCTCGCCGCGCAGGTCGGCGGCATCGGCATCGCGCCGGGCGGCAACATCAATTACGTCACCGGCCACGGGATCTTCGAGGCGACGCACGGCACCGCGCCCAAGTACGCGGGCCAGGACAAGGTCAACCCGAGCTCGGTGCTGTTGAGTGGAGTGATGATGTTCGAGCACCTCGGTTGGACCGAGGCCGCGCGCGACATCGAGCGCGCGATCGAAGCGACCATCGCCGACAAGATCGTCACCTACGACTTCGCCCGCCTCATGGAAGGCGCCACCGAGGTGAAGACCTCCCAGTTCGCCAAGGCCATCGTCGACCGGTTGTAGCGAGAAAATCGAACCGGCGTGAGTATCGGGTCACAGGGCCCCGAATCCCACGCCGGTTCGCCGCTAGTTGGCGAGGAGTTCCTTCACGAGGCGGTCGATCGACTCGCGGTAGTCGGGGAGGAGGGGGCGGCCGGCGAGGCGCAGGGCGCGGTTGTCGAGCTCGGAGTTGGCGGGGCGGGTCGCGGCGCGGGGTGGGTTCAGGTCGGCGGTCGTGATCGGCTCGACCCGTCCCGGATCGTCGCCGGCGGCGGTGAGCACGGTGCGCGCCAGCTCGTACCAGGTGAGCGCGCCCTGGTTGGTCACGTGCCAGGTTCCCGGGAGCCGATCGACGACGAACGACCGCAGTGCGACGACCAGGTCGGAGACGACGGTCGGCGAACCGCGCTGATCGGTGACGAAGCGCATCTTCCCTTTCTGCTGCGCCAGCCGCAGGATCGTCTTGACCGCGTTCGATCCGTGCCGGCCGCACACCCACGACGCGCGCACGACCGCGCAGCTCGAGTCCATCTCGAACTCGCCGGCCAGCTTCGACGCGCCGTACACGGAGATCGGGTTGGGCGTGTCCCACTCGTCGTAGGGCGTCTCCTTCTCGCCGTCGAACACGTAGTCGGTAGAGAGCGCGACCACGTACGCGTTCACGCGGCGCGCGGCCTCCATGACGTTGCGGCAGGCGAGCGCGTTGTCGCGGTACGCACGATCGGTGTCGGATTCGCAGCCGTCGACGTCCGTCCACGCCGCGCAATGGACGATCGCGTCGGGACGGGTACCGGTGACCGCAGCCAGCGCCGAGTCTCGGTCGCCCGCGTCGAGATCCGCATGGCTGCACGCGATCACGTCGTGCGGAGCGAGCGCGTCGACCAATTCGGTTCCGACCTGACCGCCCGCGCCCGTGACGAGGATCTTCATGTGCGGACCTTGAGCGGCTCCCACCACCAGCGATTCGCGCGGTACCACTCGACAGTTTGCGCCAGGGCCTCGTCGAGCGAGCGCTTCCGCGTCCAGCCCAACCCGCTGATCTTGGCGATGTCCACCGAGTAACGCCGGTCGTGGCCCAGTCGGTCGGTCACGTACTCCACGAGGTCCTCGCCGCGTTCGGTGAGCGCGAGCAGCTTGTCGACCAGCGCGCGGTTGGGCGTCTCGTTCCCGGCGCCGACGTTGTAGATCTCGCCGGCAACGCCATCGTGGAGCGCGAGGTACACACCGGCACAGTGATCGTCGACGTGGATCCAGTCGCGTTCGTTCAGGCCGTCGCCGTAGAGGGGGATCGACGCGCCGTCGAGGAGGTTGGTCGTGAAGAGCGGTATTGCCTTCTCGGGATACTGGTACGGCCCGAAGTTGTTGGTGCAGCGCGTCACCACCACCGGCAGCCCGTACGTGTGGTGATACGAGAGCGCGATCAGATCGGCGCCGGCCTTCGAAGCCGAGTAGGGCGAACGCGGCTCGAGGGCGTCGTTCTCGGTCGACGATCCCACCTCGACCGATCCGTACACCTCGTCGGTCCCGATGTGCACGACGCGGCTGATGTTCAACCGGCGTGCGGTGTCCATGACGATGTTGGTGCCGAAGCAGTTGGTGTTGATGAAGTCGTCGGGGCCGGCAATTGAACGGTCGACGTGACTTTCCGCCGCGAAGTGCACGACGGCATCGTGACCGCGCATGGCGTTCTCGAGCATTCCGGGATCACAGATGTTCCCGAGGACGAACTTGTAGCGGGGATCGTCGTCGACGTCGCGCAGTGTCGACAGGTTCCCGGCGTAGGTCAGCGCGTCGTAGACCGTTACCTCGTCGTCGGTGTTGGCGAACACGTGACGGACGAAGTTCGAGCCGATGAAGCCGGCACCGCCGGTCACGAACAGCTTCACGAGTGGGCAGACACGAAACCGGGTCGCATGTCGTCCGCGATCTCGGAGCGATGCGGGTTCGAGCTGTCGCGGCCCGAAAGGATCGGCGCCGTCGTGAGCCCCCAGTCGGCCTCCACCTCGGGATCGTCCCACGCCACGCCGAGCTCGTCGTTCGGGTCGTAGTAACCGTCGACGAGGTACGTGATCGTCATGTCGGTGAGCGACGCGAACCCGTGCGCGACCCCGGGCGGGATGTAGATGCCGCCGTGGTCGTGGACGCCGTCTTCGCGCATACCACGGTCGACGGAAAGGGTCGCGCCGCCGGTCGGTGAACCGAAGCGCAGGTCGTGGAGGACGACCCGGGCCCGGCCGAACGGGACGTACCAGTAGTCGGCCTGGAACCGGTGGTAGTGCAGCCCGACGATGCAACCGGCCTGGCGATCGGCCCGGTTCATCTGGATCATCTCGCGGGCCTGCGGGATCCATTCGTGGCGGAACGTCTCGACGAACAAACCGCGCGCGTCGCCGTGCACGACCGGCTCCACGAGCATCACACCCGCGATCACTTCGCTCTCGAGAACGGTCGCCATCGCTACTCCAGGTCGGCTCGGGAGTGGTCACCGAGATCGAGGCGGGTCGCGCGCGGACGCGTCCCCGAGCGCTCCACCTGTACCTCGCGGCCGAGGAGCGAGTCGGTGATTCGGTGAACACCCTGGATGCGGCTGTGATCGAGCACGAGCGAGTTCTCGATCTCGGTATCGACCAGCTCGCAGTCGGAGGCGATCGACGTGTACGGCCCGACGTACGTGTCGACGAGCCGCGTGCGGGCGCCGATGATCGCGGGACCGCGCACGACGGATCGGATCAGTTGCGCACCCGGTTCGATGATGACCCGGCGCTCGACGCGCGACTGCTCGTCGACGTGCCCGTCGACCCGGTGCTCGATGGTGTCGAGCACGAGGCGGTTGCAATGCAGGAGCGGATCCTTCTTGCCGGTGTCGATCCACCAGCCCCGCAGGATCTCGTGGCGCACCTGATGGCCGTCGTCGATGAGCTGTTGGATCGCGTCGGTGATCTCGAGCTCGTTGCGCGCCGACGGGCGGATCGCGCGCACCGCGGCGTGGATCGCGGGCGAGAACAGGTAGACGCCGGCCAACGCGAGGTCGCTCGGCGGATCAACGGGCTTCTCGACGAGCCGCACGATGTCGCCGTGCACGTCGAACTCGGCGACGCCGAAGTTGCGCGGGTCCTCGACGTGCGCGAGCAGGATCTGCGCCGCCGGCGGATCCCGGGGTTTGCCCAGCTCGGGCGGCTGATCGCGCGCGGTGTGGAAGGCATCGACAAAGGTGCGCAGATCGTCTTGCAGCATGTTGTCACCGAGGTACACGACGAAGTCGTCGTCGCCCAGGAAGTCGCGAGCGATGAGCACGCAGTGTGCCAGCCCGCGCGGTGCGTCCTGCTCGATGTAGGAGATCTCGACACCGAAATGTGATCCGTCGCCCACCGCGGCGCGGATCTCGGCTCCAGTGTCGCCCTCGGCGATCACAATGGCGATGTGCTTGATGCCCGCCGCCGCGAGCTGCTCGATGCCGTAGAAGATGATGGGCTTGTTGGCGATCGGAACGAGCTGCTTCGCGCTCGTGTGCGTGATCGGACGCAGGCGGGTACCGGCGCCGCCGGCGAGGATCAGGCCCTTCATCCGCCGAAAAAATAGCACGGGACACCGACCACCCGTACCTGACCAGGGGCCTGTGTTCTAGGGTCATTCGCGATGACGAACACATACGAACGGGCGGACAACTGCGATCTGTGCGAGGCCGCGCGCATCACGGAGTGGTTCCACGAGGACGACATCTGTTGGATCGCGGAGTGCGAGATCTGCGCGGTCCCGATGGTGGTGTGGCGCGGGCACGGCACGGAACCTCCTCCCGCCGAGCTCGCGCACATGCACACCGCGCTGGCGTCGGTGATATCCGAGCACTTCGCGTTCGAGCACTACGTCGACGACAACATGCGCAACATCCCCGACCACTACCACGCCCACGGTCGTCCGGTCGGCGGCTTCTTCGGCCACGGGTTGAAGCGCAAGGCTTGACGGGTTGAACGCGGGATGAGTGTCGACGAACCGCCGATGCGCGGCTGGGGCTTGCCCGAACCCGGGGAGCTCGACCGGATCGTGATCGTGTCGCCGCATCTCGACGACGCAGTCCTGAGCTGTGGCAACTTCATGGCGTCGCATCCGGGCGTGTTCGTCGTCACCGTGTTTGCGGGCAACCCGCCCGCGTACCCGACCGATCCGATGCGCAAGTGGGACGTGCAGTCGGGCTTCGCTCCGGGCGACGACGTGATGGAGACACGGCGTCACGAAGACGATGCCGCGCTCGACATCCTGGAGGCCAAGCCGGTTCACCTCGAGTTCATCGAGCACTCGTACAACCCTGGTGACCGTCCCGTCGCGCCCGAGGTGCTCGCCGACGCGCTCGCACCCGCGCTCGCCACGCTGCGCCCGACCGTCGTGATCGCGCCCTTTGGACTCGCGAATCCCGATCACGACGTGACGCACCGGGCGTGCATCCTCGCGCGTGAACGGCTGGGCGACGCGGTGTCGTGGTGGTGCTACGAGGACAACGGTTACAAGCACATTCCGGGCATGCTGGCCTGGCGCGTCTCTTCGTTGTTCCGGCGACGCTTGTGGCCGACGCCGGTGTGTCCGCCGACGGATCCGAGCGAGACCAAGAAGCAAGCCGCGATCGCGTGCTACCCGACCCAGCTCCTCGCCCTCGAAGACGACTGGGCGATCGGCGCCAAGCTCGCCGCGCCCGCCCCCGAACAGTTCTGGAAGCTCAGCTCACCCCCGCCCGGCTGGGAAGGCCTGACCGAAGTCTGAGGGCTGGGGTCTATTGCAACACTGCGTACGAAACGGTGATCTCCACGAGCCCGATGTCATAGTCCGCGGGTGGGTTGCTGTCACCGATGCCTATGCCGATGCGGATCGCGTGTCCTCCGCTGACGAAGCCCGCAGCGGCGTGCGTGCCGTAGTTGCCCCACGCGTTGACGCCGTTCTGATTCACGACGAATGCACCGAAGGGCTTCCACCCCGCCGACCAGTTGTAGATGATCGCGGCGACCACGTTGGGCGGCGACACGGTATTTCCGAATGAACGAATGCGGATGTTGTTGTAGCGCTTCGCTCCCGGTGCGCGCACGGTGTATTCGGCGGCGGCGACTTGAAAGCCGTCGACGGCCTCGTCGCAGACGTTGATCAGCCATACGCCGTGAGCAAAGCTCGAAAGCCCCACACGGGCGGCGGTGCACGGGGCGGTCAGGTCGTACGCGCTCGCCTCGGCACCGTCGCGGACCAGCGTCGCGGTCTTGTTGACGAGACGCGCGTGGCGCAGGAACACGTGGTAGTTCGGGGAAACCCGGAGATTGCCCGCGCGGTCTATGGCCTTGAAGAAGTATCGGAACGTCCCCTCGCGCAACATCTGTCCGCCCGCGGTGCGGCCGTCCCAGCCGAACTTGAACGTGCCGGGGCTCGCGTGCGGACGCGCCATCTCGCGGACCTTGACGCCGCCTGCGTTGTAGATCTCCAACCAGAGCCCGCCGCCCTCGTTCACCGTGACCTTGGGTCCGAACGTGTCGATGTATCCGTCGATCACCGGATAGAAGGTGAAGCCGTTGCCGTTGATGCCGGCGAGAGTCGGCGCCGTGTCGTCGACTCGAACCGTCGCCGTCGCCTTCCCCCGGAGTACGAAACCACCACTCGAGCGCGTCGTGTCGACGACGATCGTGTAGATCCCGTCACCGGCGATTTTCCCGGCGTTCGTCTTCCCGTCCCAGCGCGCGATGTGGTCACCCGGCGCCAGCACACCCGGCGTATGCGGCCCTTGGATCACGGTGTTGTTCGTGTTTCGAATGCTGAACGACACGTTTTCCGTCTCGGGGAGATGAATGCGGAACGACGTGTGGTCGCCGCGGCCGTCCGGGTGCGGGCTGAACGGACTCGGCGACCCCGCGCCGACGGTCGGATGCAGCACCGCGACGGTGAAACTCACGCTTCCCGAAGTCAGACCGCCGCAGAACGTTCCTGCTACGTCGCACTGTTGCACCTGCACCGAGTGCGCGCCCGGCAGGAGCGTGGTCGTCAGCGAGTACGGCGCGGTCGCGTCAAAGCTCGTCGGCACGCCGTCCACCGAGAAGCTGAGTCCGCCGCCATCGGCGGTGGCCTGCACCACGACGCTCGTGCCGGTCGTTGCGCCGTCCGCGGGCGATGTCACCACCGGGGGATTGTTCGCGATCGTCACGTTGACGGCGCTCGAGAGGGTGAGACTGCAATCCGTGTCGCAGTCGGCCGCGGTCCAGGCGTGCGTGCCCTGAGTTCCCCAGGTGGGCCAAACCGTCGACGCGCTGCCCGCGACGACCGGCGCTGGGCCTCCGAACGCGACGCTGTCGAGATAGAACTGCACCGACGGTGCCGTGGACGTCGCCGTCACGGGCACGTCGCCCATCACATTCGTCGCATCGACCGGAGCGGTGATCGTCGGTGTGGTCACGGGCGTGACGGCCGGCGACGCGGTGTCAGTCGGCGCGACGGTTGTTGTCGTCGTTGAGGTTGTGTCGGCAAGTGCCGGCGCGGCCGTGAAGAGAACCAGACCAATTACGCAAAGCACCGCGGCACTGTTCAGCTCAATTTTCTTCATGCCCGCTCCCACGACGATGGTTTTACCTTGTCACAGCATCTGCGACCGGCGACCAGGCGTCAAATCCCGGCTCCATCGTTATACGAATACGTCGCAATGAGCGTTACGGAAGACCGGCGCCGGGGACGTCGACGTCGATGGCTTCGATGCGGCCGGATCGAAGGCGGACAGTCTCCTTGGGGTCGCTGCTCGCGGCGGTGCACATGTAGAGGGTGCGACGGTCGTCGCCGCCGAGCATGCACGCGTACGCGAAGTCGTTCGTCACCTTGATCTCGTCGAGAACCTCGCCGCCGTCACGCACCCGCAGCACCCGACCGGTCAGCGGGCAGGCGACCCACACCGCGCCCTCCGCGTCGAGGCAGATCCCGTCGGGAACCGCGCCCTGCAGCTGGGCAAAGAGGCGGCGCCCGCTCAAGGTGCCGTCGGAGCCAACGGTGAACGCCGTGAGGCGCCCGGTATAGCTCTCGCCGACGATCATGGTTCCGCCGTCCTGGGTGATTACCGTGCCGTTCGGGAACGCGATCCCGTCGGCGGCGATGCTGTCGGTCCCATCGGGATCGACGCGGATGATGCACGTTTCTCGAGCGTCCTCGCCGCCGTACATGTCGAATCCGAAGTTGCCGACGTACGCGCGACCCTGCGCGTCGACCACCATGTCGTTGCACTCGCCGGTTGCAAGCTCCGAAAGATCGGCGTGCTCGACGAGCCGGCCGTCTTCGAGCCGCAGCACCCGGCGGTCGAGCATGGAGACGATGAGCATGCGGCCGTCGGGCAGCCACCCGAGTCCCGAGGGTTGTTCGGGAACCTCGACGAGTGTGTCGGCCTTGCCGCTTGGGTCCATCCGGACGACGCGCCGGTCGTGTTGGTCGCTGAAGTAGAGCTGCCCAGCGCGCCACCGCGGCCCCTCGGGAAACGCCAGCCCCTCGACCACGACCGCGGGAGTGCGCTCTCTCATGGTGGCGGACCGTACTCCTCGGGCGGCCGCGCGTCGGTCGGGCTCACGTCGTCGAGTGCCTGCGAATGCGACTCCGGAAGCAAGGGCACCAGGAAGACCGATGCGGCCAGGGCGGCAAGTCCGCACAGCGCGATCGCGCGGCCGAGCTCCCCGGGATGGTTGTGCGCGAGCACGCCGGTCACGACGAAGCCGAGCGCCGATCCGAACACGCCCACCACGCCCAGCAGTCCGTTCGACGTGCCCCGCGTCTCGGTGGGGAACAGCTCGACACCGAGCGTGCCGAGCGCGATGCCGCCGGCCCCTGCCGCCACGATCGAGACGGCGGCCATCACCCAGATCAAGGCACCCCCGGCGAGGAAGAAGATCATCTGGGTCAGCGTCGCGATGGTCAGCGCGACCGCCGCGATCGGCCGCCGGCCGCGCGCCTCGGCGAGCCGACCGCCGAGGAGAAGCCCGAACAGGCCGGGTACGCCGGTCGTCACCGTCCGGAACAGCGCGACCCTGCTGTTGGAGAAGGCGTGGACGTCGGTGAGGTACTTGTTCGCGAGCTGCGACGACGGCGCGCTGAAGATGTTGAGCATGAAGGCGACGGCGGCGAGGAGCATGAATCGGCGCCCGTATCCCTGGCCGCGAATGTCTCGCACGCGACCACGGTCGACGTCGGTCTCGGTCAACGCCTCGTAGCGGCTGGTCTCGGCCAGCCGGCGACCGATCACCGGCGCGAGCAGGATGAGGAGCGCGCCGAGCGCGAACGGGATACGCCACCCCTGCCGGCCGATGTCGGCGAACGGCAGGATGATTACGGAAATCGAGAACCCGAATCCCCCCGCCAGTGCGAGCATGGACGTCGCGTAGGCGCGGGCGCCCTCGGGCGCCTCTTCGACGACGGCGACGGTGGCGACGGTGGCGGTGGTGATGAGGAACGCGCGTTGCAGGACCTGGGCGCTGATCAGGAAATACAGATTCGGGGCGAACGCGGACACGCCGCACACGATTGCGGACCCCGCGACGCCGATGAGGATCGATCGACGCCGGCCGCCGCGGTCCGCCAGTGCGATCCCGACGAACGCGAGCAGGGCGCCGAGACGCGTAATGGCCAACGCGTTGCTCCACGTCGTGTCCGAGGCCTCGAACGCATCCGAGATGGGACCCCCGAGCTGACCGACGAGCGCGCTTGCGAACGAGACCACCGCGACCGCGGCGGCGGCGCTCGCGAGGTGGGTGGATTGCTCGTCGGTGAACGAGGCGGTCGGCAGCCCCATCACCGACTTCGGTGGGGATGCCGGCGGCCCACCGTCGAGCTCCGCCCGGAGCCGCGCGAACGCATAGCGGGCCGCTCGTCGTTGCGAGAGTGCGACCAGCGGCCGAAACGCCCAGCGGAAGAACGGGATGTCGAGTCGCCCGTAGCCGGCGGCGGTGACGATGGTCGTGCCGTCGGTTTCGGCGTGCAGCACGAGGTCGAGGGCGACGGTGGTGAGCGCCTGATCGCCGACCGGAACCCGCACAGTGTGGTCGTCGATCGCGGTCCCGCCGAGGACGTCGACCGCCATTGCGTGGACCGACTCGGATGGCGCCGAGAGCCGAGCAGGCGGAAGTCGGCGCACGCGCGGCATGCTACGGGTGATCGATCATCGCCACCTCGGAGGACTTTCGCATGGCCACGCTCGCAGTCGGTGACAAGGCGCCCGCGTTCGGGTTGAAGGACCACCACGGGAAGCTCGTTCGGCTGTCGAGCTTGAAGGGCCAACGCGTCGTCGTCTACTTCTATCCCAAGGCCGACACGCCCGGTTGCACGCAGCAGTCGTGCAACCTGCAGGACGCCTTCCCGCAGCTCAAGAAGCTCAAGGCGACGGTCGTCGGCATCAGCCCCGATCCGGTGGAGACGCAATTGAAGTTCGCCGGCAAGTACGGCCTGAAGTTCCCACTCCTCGCCGACACGGGTCACGCGGTCGCCGAGGCGTGGGGAGTGTGGGGCGAGAAGTCGCTCTACGGCCGCAAGTTCATGGGCATCGTCCGCTCGGCGTTCGTCGTCGACGAGAAGGGCAAACTCGCCGGCGTCTTCTACAAGGTCAGCCCTAAGGACACGGTCCCGAAAGCGGAAGCGGTGTTGCGCGAGCTGTAGCGGTCCATCGTCGGAGGAGAGAGCAACGTGGCGAACGTTCCGACGCTGCGCCTGGCGACGATTTGCATCGACTGCGCGGACGCCAATGCGATGGCCGACTTCTACGGGCGGCTGCTCGGGTGGGAAGTAACGATCCGCGAGCCGAACTGGGTGCTGATGCGTGACCCGAATGGTGGGACCGGGTTGTCATTCCAAGCAGAGCCGGGGTATCGCGCGCCGGCGTGGCCGGAGGTGCCCGGTGGGCAGGACAAGATGCTCCACCTCGACATCAAGGTCGCCGACCTCGACGCCGCGATCGCCCATGCCCTCGCGTCGGGGGCCCGCCTCGCCGGGCACCAGCCCCAAACGCGCGTCCGCGTGCTGCTCGACCCGGCCGATCATCCGTTCTGCCTGTTCTTGGACTGAACCGAACGGACGCTACGCGCCGATCGCGTGGTAGCCGCCGTCGACGTGCAGCATCTCGCCGGTCGTGGCGGGGAACAGATCCGAGAGCAACGCGACGCACGCGCCGGCGACCGCCGACGGATCCTTGACGTCCCAGCCGAGCGGCGCGCGTTCCGACCACGCGTCTTCGAACTGCTCGAAGCCGGGAATGCTGCGCGCCGCGATCGTGCGGATCGGTCCCGCAGCCACGAGGTTCACGCGAATCCCGTGCGGTCCGAGGTCACGCGCGAGGTAGCGCGCGGTCGCTTCGAGCGCCGCTTTCGCGACGCCCATCCAGTCGTAGACCGGCCACGCCACGCGACTGTTGTCGAAGTCGAGCGCGACGATCGTTCCGCCGGGCCGCATGAGCGGGCGGCACGCCACGGCCAGCGCCTTCAGCGAATAGGCGGAGACCTGGAGCGCGACGGCGACGTCTTCCCACGGCGCCGTGAGAAATCCACCGCCGAGACACGACTCCGGTGCGAAGCCGATCGCGTGCAACACCCCGTCGAGCCGACCGCCGACGCGTGAAGCGAGCGAGTCGAGATCCGACGGGGAGCTCACGTCGAGCTCGATCACGGTCGGTTCTGCCGGAAGGCGCCGCGCCGCGCGTTGGGTGAGGCTCATCGCCCGGCCGAACGACGTGAGCACGAGCTCGGCTCCCTCTTCCTGCGCGCGCTGGGCCACCGCGAACGCGATCGACGCGTCGTTGAGCACGCCGGTCACCAGGATGCGCTTGTTCTCGAGCAGCATGACGTTCCTCTGGATCAGAGTGGAGTGTTGCTGTGGCGGCGCGCGGGCTGGGAGTCGCGCTTCGTGGCGAGCACGTCGAGCGCGTCGCACAGCAGCGAACGAGTTGCCTCCGGCTGGATCACCGCGTCGACCAAGCCGCGCTCCGCCGCTCGGTAGGGGTTGTCGAACTTCTCGACGTACTCGTCGACGAGATGCTTCTCCGTGGCGACGCGCTCGTTGGCGTCGAGGGTCCGGAGTCGCTTGCCGTGCAGGATCTGGACCGCGGGTGGCGCGCCCATCACGGCAATCTGTGCGCCCGGCCACGCGACCGTGAGATCGTTGCCGAGTCCGCGCGAATCCATGACGATGTACGCGCCGCCGTAGGCCTTGCGCATGACCACACAGAGCCGGGCCACGGTTGCTGCCGCGTACGCGTGCACGAGCTCGGCGCCGTGGCGGATCATGCCGCGCCACTCGAGGTCGCGACCGGGCTCGAAGCCCGGCGTGTCGACGAGCGTGACGATCGGCAGGTTGAAGTTGTCGCACCACGCGATGAAGCGCGCCGCCTTGCGGGACGCTTCGATGTCGATCGTGCCCGCGCGGTGTGCGGGCTGATTCGCGACCACGCCGATCGGCCGGCCGTCGAGCGTCGCGAGCGCGGTCACGAGGTTCGGCGCGTACGCGGCGCGGAGCTCGAGCCGTGAATCGGCGTCGACAACGTCGTCGATGACCGCGCGCACGTCGTACGACGCGCTGGGTGATTCGGGAATTGTCCCGGCCGCCACCGTGCACTCGCGGTCGCGGCGGTCGTCGACGGCGCTGCGACGGGCGTCGGCGAGATGGTGATCGGGGAGATAGGAGAGGATCGCGGTCAAGGCGTCGCGTGCGGTCTCCTCGTCGGGCACGACGAGCGCCGCGACGCCGCTGCGGCGGTCGTGCACCGTGCTCCCGCCGAGCTCGGTCCGCGACACCGTCTGGCCCGTGAAGTCGGCGATCGAATCCGGGCCGGTGACGAAGGCGAACGCGTCGTCGGTCATGACGACCTGGTCGAAGCAGCCCAGCGCGAGGGCCGGGCCCGACACGCACGCGCCGTAGACGGAGAGCAACGTGGGCACGGCGCCCGACACGGATACGAGCTCGCGCGCCAGGCGGCCCCACGCGTGCAACGCCGCGAGACCTTCACCGAGCTCGGCGCCCGATGTATCGAGCTCACCGACGAGCGGGATCTGGAGCTCGCCGGCGAGCTGGACCGCGCGTTCGACCGTTGCTCCGCCGCGAACCCCGATCGCGCCGTGGTGCTTGCCACCCGCGATGCGGAACCAGACGACGCGCCGTCCGTCGAGCTCTCGCAGCTCGGCCGACGCCGCCGCGTCGGCCTGCGACCGGATGGGGGTGGACCGCGTCGCGGAATTCAGCGTCACGAGGTCGGAGCAAAGATCAGTGATGCGTTGTGGCCCCCGAAGCCGAACGAGTTCGACAACGCCGGCGCCGGCGTGATCGGGCGCGGTGATCCCGCCACGATGTCGAGTTGGATCTCCTCGCCGATCTGCTCGAGATTGGCGGTCGGAGGAACGGACCCGTTGCGGATCGCGAGCAGGCACGCGACCGCTTCGGTGGCTCCCGCCGCGCCCACCAGGTGTCCGGTGACGCCCTTGGTCGAGGTGACCGGCGGCGGGGCCTCACCGAGCACCTTGCGAATCGCTTCCGCTTCAGCGGCGTCGTTGAGCGGCGTCGATGTTCCGTGCGCGTTCACATGCGACAGATCAGCGGGGGAGAGGCCGGCGTCGTCGAGCGCAAGCTGCATGCACGCGGCCGCGCCTTCGCCCCCGGGCGACGGCGCCGTGATGTGGTACGCATCGGCGTTGCGGCCGTAGCCGACGATCTCGCCGTAGATGCGCGCACCGCGCGCGACGGCGCGGTCCCAACGCTCGAGCACCAGCGCGGCGGCGCCTTCTCCCATCACGAAGCCGTCACGGGCGGCGTCGAAGGGACGCGACGCGTGCTCGGGATCGTCGTTCCGTCCGCTGAGCGCAGTCATGCGCGCGAACGCGGAGATCGCCACCGGCGTCATGCACGACTCGGAGCCACCGGTCATCACGACGTCGGAGCTCTCGTCGCGAATGAGACGCACCGCTTCGCCGATGGCGTGGGCACTGGCGGCGCACGCGGTCGAGATGCACAGGTTCGGGCCGGTCCAGCCGAGCTGCATCGCGACGGTGCCGGCGGTGGCGTTCGTCATCATCATCGGCACGAGGAACGGGCTGACCCGCGCTGCGCCCTTCTCGCCGTAGAGCGCGATCTGGTCCTCGAGCGTGATGAGACCGCCGATGCCCGTCCCGAAGATCACCGCGCAGCGCGCCGGATCCGCACCGGGGTCGCCGGCGTCGGCGAGCGCGTCGGCCGCCGCGGCGACACCGAGCTGCGTCACGCGATCCATGCGCCGGGCCTCTTTCGGGCCGACGTAGACGGTCGGATCGAACTCGCGCACCTCGCACCCGATGCGAACGGGCATCGGTGACGGGTCGTAGCGCTCGATCGTCGCCGCCGTCGACTGACCGGAGAGCAGGCGCGACCAGAACGTGTCAAGGTCGGTGCCCGCCGGTGTCTTCACGCCGAGGCCGGTTACCGCCACGCGGAGCCGGCCGCGCCCGTCGGTAGGTGAGAGCCCGCTCACGATCCCACTTTGGTGAGCACGAGGTCGACGGCGTGGCCGACGGTTGTGACTCCTTCGAGGTCGTCCTCGGGAACCTCGATGTCGAAGCGTTCCTCGAGGCCCATGACGAGCTCGACGAGGTCGAGGCTGTCGGCGTCGAGGTCTTCCTTGAACCGGGCGGTCTCGGTGACGCGCGCCGGTTCGACGCTCAGCACCTCCGCCGCGACATCCTGGATCGTTGCAAGTGCATCGGAGCGTTCCATCATGGGTTCCCTTCGTCGTACGTCTGTATCAATGTGGTGAATCAATCGGCACGGACTGTGTGAACGTTCAGTGGCCCATGCCCAGGCCTCCGTCGACCGGCACGAGTGCGCCGGTCACGTAACTCGCCGCATCCGAGCAGAGGAACGCAACGACGGCGGCGCACTCCTCGGCCGTCCCGAAGCGTCCCAGCGGCACTGCCGCTTCTATCTGCGACTGCCACTCCGCCGGCATGTCGTCGGTCATTGCGGTCACGATAGGCCCGGGCGCGACCACGTTGCAGGTGATGTGGCGGGGTGCGAGCTCACGGGCAATGCTGCGAGACAGCCCGACAAGTCCGGACTTCGCCGCGGCGTAGTTCGCCTGACCGGCTTGACCGGCCTGCCCAACGACCGACGACACGTTCACGATTCGCCCGTATCGCTCGCGCATCATCCCCGGCGTCGCGCGCCGGATCGTGTTGAACGCACCGGTGAGATTCGTGTCGAGAACGGCGTGCCAGTGCTCGTCGGTCATGCGCGCGACGAGACCATCACGCGAGATCCCCGCGTTGTTCACGAGGATGGTGATGCGGCCGAACTCCGACTCGACGGCCGAGAACGCGGCGTCGACTGCGGCCGGATCGGTCACGTCGGCGTGCACCGCGAGCGCTTTGACGCCTTCATGCTCGACGCCTGCTCGCGTTCCCTCGGCCCCGTCGTGGTCGGATCCGTAACAGAAACCGACCGGGTGGCCGGCGCGCGCGAGCGCGATGGCGATCGCACGACCGATGCCCCGTGACGCACCGGTCACGAATGCAACGCGCTCGATCTCGCGTACGTCGGTCATATCGCGCCCCAGCGGACGAGCGCGCTTCCCCACGTGAGGCCCGCGCCGACTCCCGAGCACAACACGAGGTCACCCGGCTGTACCCGACCGTCTTCGACCGCCTCGAACAACGCGAGCGGGATCGATGCCGACGACGTGTTGCCGTAGCGTTCGATGTTCGTGACGGTCCGGTCGGGAGCGAAGCCGAGGCGCTTCGCCGCCGCCTCGATGATCCGCAGGTTGGCCTGGTGGGGTACGAACCAGGCGACGTCGGAGGCGGCGACACCGGCCCGTTCGAGCGTGGCGGTACTCGACTCCGCGATGGCGCGTACGGCGCGGCGGAACACCTCTTGGCCCTGCATCTTCATGAAGTGCCCGCGTGCGGCGATCGTTTCGTTCGACGCGGGCTCACGGCCACCGCCCGCGGGGATGCCGATCAGTCCCGCCGCCGAGCCGTCACAGCCGAGATCCCACGCGAGGAGGCCGGGCGAGGTCGTCGAGTGCGCGAGAACTGCGGCCGCCGCGCCGTCGCCGAACAGGATCGCGGTCCCACGGTCCTCCGGGTCGGTGATGCGACTGAGCGTCTCGCTCCCGACGATCAGCACGTGCTCGTAGCCCGCGTTCACCATCGACGCACCGACGACGAGCTCGTACACGAAGCCGGCGCAGGCTGCGCTGAGATCGAACGACGCACATTGCAAGCCGAGCGCCTCTCCCAGGAACGCACCGGTGTGCGGAAGGGGCTGGTCGGGAGTGGCAGTCGCGACGACGATCAGATCGATGTCGGTGGGCGTGACACCGGCGCACTTGATCGCGTCGGCCGCGGCCGCGGTTCCAAGTGTTGCCGCGGTCTCGTCCGCGGCCGCGATGCGTCGCTCGCGGATGCCTGTGCGTTCGACGATCCACGCGTCGTTGGTGTCGAGCCGCGCTTCGAGGTCGGCGTTCGAGCAGCGCCCGTCGGGGACGGCGGTTCCCCAGCCGACAACGGAGATCGGCAGCCCGGTGAGAGAACGCGTACTCACGCGACGCGCAACCACGCGATCGGCTGGCCCGAGCGAAGTCGTTCACCGGGATGCGCCAGCATGCCCATCAGCGTGCCACCGAACGGACTGAGGATGGGGCATGAGGTGCCCGGACCTTCCACGACGCCGATCTCGTCGCCGGCGCTC
Source organism: Acidimicrobiia bacterium (assembly GCA_038320885.1). GTDB lineage: Bacteria > Actinomycetota > Acidimicrobiia > IMCC26256 > PALSA-610 > JBBQER01. The sequence goes on along the minus strand of JBBQER010000016.1, from coordinate 24,109 downwards.
ACTTCCATGCCGTCGGCGACTCCGTGCGAGCGAAAGATGCCGACAACGGGCGCGACGATCATGCGTTCCGGCACGGCCAGCGTCTCTCCGGCGTGAGCGCCGTGGCGCTGTTGCGTCGCCGCGTGCGGCGATTCGTCGCGGTTTCGGGCGACCGGGGGGATGGTCACGATGCAAGTACCTCCGAGAGAGTTGCGAGGTCGTCTGGGCTCGAGCACGAGAGAACGGGCACGTCGGGAACCGTGCGCTTGGCCAGGCCGGCGATCATCGACCCGTGACCGACTTCCACGAATGCGTCGGCGCCCAGCGCGGCCAACGTCTCCATGCACGTCCGCCACCGCACGGGCACGGTTACATGATCGGCAGATCGGGCCGGCCAACCTGAGGCCTCTGCGTACGTCGCGCCATCATGGTTCGCGACCAGGGGGGATGCCGGTACAGAGAAGGGAACTCCTTCGAGCGCGGACGCGATTCCCGCGGCGGTCGACGCCATGAGCGGCGTGTGGAACGCGCCGCCGACGTTGAGGGGGCTCGCGCGCCGCACGCCGAGCTCTTTCGCTCGCGCGACGGCGATGTCGAGCCCGTCGGGCGTGCCCGCGATCACGACTTGGCCCGGCGCGTTGTCGTTCGCGATCCAACACGCGTCGGGAGCCGCGGCACACGCCTCGGTTGCCTGTTCGACGGTCGCACCGAGCAGCGCGGCCATGCGGCCCGGATGCTCGTCGGCGGCGCGTTGGGTGAGCTCCGCACGCTTCGCCGCGAACCGAACACCGTCTTCGAGACCGAGCGCGCCGGACGCGACGAGCGCCGTCACCTGTCCGAGCGAATGACCCGCGAACGCGACGACCTCGTGGGTGAGCGGCCGCAGCGCCTCCCACGCGACGAGTGACGTGCAGAGGACCGCGAGTTGCGCGTCGCGCGTTCGCGCGAGTTGCTCGGCCGGGGCGTCGAGGACGAGGGTCTGCAATGGCTCGTCGAGCGCGCGTTCCGCTTCATCGAGGATCTTCCACGCCGGATGGTCTTGCCAGGGCGCGCCCATTCCGGTGACCTGGGTTCCCTGACCGGGAAACACCATCGCAACGCGCACGTAGAAACCTCCGGGCTGGGGACAGGCTTGGACCGCGGCGCCTCCTCCACGGTTACATCCGCTGGTAACGGGTCGGGCACCGGCGCGTGAACGGCCGATGACAGCACATTGCGGCCGGACATCTGGCATTCCCGAGAAAGTCTGGACGCGCCGGTAGCCTCACGAAGCGTGAGCACCGACGCCCTGGTCTCGCTCCTGCCGCACCGGCCTCCATTCCGGTTCGTCGACGCCGTGGACGCCAACGAACCCGGGGTCTCGACGCGGGCGCGGTATCGGGTTCGCGGTGACGAGGAGTTCCTCGCCGGCCACTTTCCGGGCAATCCGGTGTTTCCGGGCGTGCTCCAGCTCGAGGCGCTCGCCCAGGCGGGGGCCATCTCGCTGCTCAGCGACGACCGCTACGCCGGATCGCTGCCGCTGTTCGGCGGCGTGGAGGATGTCCGCTTCCGGCGCATCGTCCGTCCCGGCGACGAGCTCGTGCTCGCGGTCGAGATCGAGCGATTGAGCCGCCGGGGCGGGTGGGGGCGGGGCACGGCCACAGTCGCGGGCGAGGAATGCTGCCGAGCCCGTCTGCTGTTCGTGATCGCCTGAGGGCGGGATCGTTGCCTACCGCTCGCTACCGCTTGCGCCGGCCGCGGCGCTCGGCGCTCAAGCGCCGGAGCTCGGCGAGGTCGTTCGGGCTGTAGGGCGCGGGGTGATCGGGTTCGGGTGACGTCGCGGGTGCTGCCTGGTCGGGATCCTGACCGAGCAGGATCCGCATCTCGACGTCATGCGGGAGCGGGGGCTCGGCGCGCACGCGGCGCGACGGCGCGATGACGATGATCAGCAGCGCGGCGAGCGAGGCGCCGACGATCAGCCCCACGACGAACGACAACACGCCGAGAGCGTACTGAATGGCAACATGGGTGCGCGCGCGGTTGCGCACCGGAGCGATTCGCCCCGGCCCGAGTGGTGGAATGGCAGACACGACGGACTCAAAATCCGTTGCTCGCAAGGGCGTGAGGGTTCAAATCCCTCCTCGGGCACCACGTGATCAGGCACTACGCCCGATCACTTGCCGCAGACCGTCAGTCCATATGTGATCGATGCTGCGTTGGCCGCGTTCTGCTCGGCTTGCAGCTTTCTCCCGGCGACGGTCGCGGCCTGGTGGCTCGTTCCGCGTAACGCCGCGGTATACGCGGGCGTGTCGGCCAAGACCGTGTCGACGGTTGCGTAAACGGCGGCCACCTTCGCTCCCTCACCCGGGGGCACCGGGAGTGCCCTGAGCCGGGCCAGCGTTTGCCGGATGATCGCGGCGGACCGGTCGATCAACGTGGCGAGTTGCTTCGGATCGTTGCCGGGGTTGCCGAACGCCTTCACGCGATTGTTCATCGTCGTACAGATGGCGTTCGCCTTGGCGAGGTACGACGCCTTCGTGATCGGAGCGTTCGTCTTCGACGATCCGCTGCTGCACGCGCTCGCGAGAACCAACGCAAGAGCGACAATGGACATCTTGAAAACTCTCATTGGAACACTCCGCGCGCAAGATCGGTGGACGGCGACCAACCCGCTCTTTTCGGCGGAGGCGGTCCGCTTGTTTACGGCCATCGCGTGGGTAGTTTGCCCGCGATCGACGCGTCTCGAGCCTGATGCAACCTTTTCGGGCGTGGAATGGTCTGACGCACGATGACCGGCAGTGACCACGACGCGTGTCCCGCCTGCGGGGCCGGAACCCGCACCGAGCAATGGTGTGGCGTGTGTGGCCTCGATCTTCGGAGCGAGACCGCCGGCGGACTCCGCAGTCTCACGGGCCGGCTGGCCGCGACCGAAGTCGAGCTCGCGTCAGTAGCGGCTCGTCGTGATGCGTTGGCATCCGAGCTCGCGCAGCGGCGTTGGGAGAGCGATCGACGGGCGCCGATGCCCGCCCCCGACATTCCTGCCTTCCGCCCGTTCGCGCGACCGGGCGCGGGAACGAACACTGCGGAATGGGGAGTCGAGAGAGTCCGCAACCTGTTGCTGTGGACCGGGGCGACGTTGCTCGCTCTCTCCGCGCTCGCGTTCACGGCCGTCGCATGGACACATCTCGGTCCGGGCGGGCGGGCAGCGTTGCTCATTGCGTTCACGGTCGTGTCGGCAGTCATGGCATCGGCACTGCGATCGCGACTGCCCGCGACCGCGGGTGCGTTCACCGGTTTGACGATCGCGCTCGCGCTCATCGACTGGCAGGTCGTTCGCCGGGCCGGAGTTGCGCCGGGAATGTCGACGAAGGCGTGGTGGGCAACTGGTACCGCGGTCGTCAGTGGGTTGTCGGCCGGGCTGGGCCGCATCGCGGCGCCCGTACCCGCCCGACGCGCGATCGCACTCTTGCTTCCCGTATCAGCCGTTCTGGCCATCGCCGCGAACGCGAGCGCGTCGTGGAGCGTCGCGCTCTCGCTGGCGGTGCTGGCCGCCGCAATGGTCGCGGCACTTCACTTCGTCACGCCGCGGTCGGACGATCAGGTCGTGGCTGCCACATTGAGGCTGGGCGCAGGCGCGGTGTGGTTCGGCGGCGCGCTGTACGCGCTCGACGCCGCGATCGAGCCGACCAGGTTCGTCGAAACGATGCTGCCCGCCGCGGTGATGCTCGCATTCACACTCGCGCCGGGATTGGCCGCTCGGCCGGCGCCCGGTACGTTCGACTCGATCGATCGCGTCCCCATGGCGTTCCTCGTGTTTGCCGCGGTGATCGGTGCGGCCCTCACGTTGGCGTCCGCGTCGCTCGGGTCGATCGGCATGCTGACGTTCGCGGCCGTCTTCGGTGGATTCGCGATCGTTGCCGCGCCGCACCTCGCTTCCACCTGGAGCCGCGCCGCGCATGCCGCCGGTATCGCATCCGGCGCCGCCGGTCTCGTCTTTGCGGTCTCCGGAGCCGCGGTGGCCGTGTTCGGCCCGCTGGCGTGGTTTGCCGAGGCCTGGACCGGCAACACCGGCACTCGCGCGGCTCGAGTCGTCGCGGGTCCGCAAACCAGCGACGCCGTCGGTCTGGGCTGGTGCGCCGTCGCCATCCTCATCGTGACGGCCGCCGCGCTCGCATGCACCTCTCGCCCACGGACGAACGCGCGCCGCGCGTTCGATACCCAGACTCGCCGGGCGGGAGCAGTCGGGTTCGTGCTGCTCGCCATCGCACTCGCACCGATCGCGGCCGGAGCGTCGGCTCTCGTGGCGGGCGCGGTCACGGCGGGCGCGACCGCGCTGGCGATGCTCGGTGCGGCGGTGGCCGCGCGGCGCGACGACAAGCGGGCGTTGACGAGCGGTCTGCTCGTCGTGGTCACCGCGGTCCCGGCGGCCGGATGGGCGGCGCTGACCCGAACCACTTCCATTGTCGTTCTCGCGACCGTGCTCATCTCGGCACTGGCCGCGGCGGCCGTCGGTCGGAGCGGGTGGCTGCGCGCCGCGCACGCCGCGATCGGCACATCGGCGGCGATCACGCTCGCGGCCGTGAGCATGCTCGCGGGCGACCGCACTCGACCGAGTGCGGGGTTCGCGGCGCTGATCGTTGCGGGCGTCGTGATGGTGGTCGGCTCGCTGGCCCGCAAGGACACGGCTGACGGTCCGGTCGTCGAGATCGTCGGGGCGACCGGGATGATCGTCGGCGTGGCACTCGCCCTGCCTTCTGTGACCTGGGTCGGGGCCGGACTCACGGCGATGGTGCCGCTGTTCCTCGTCGCGAGCGTTCGGCGCGATCGCACGTATACATACGCAACCTCGGCCGGCGCGGCGGCGTTGGGTGCGACGTGGGTATGGCTGGCGGGTGCCGACGTGAAAGTGGTGGAGGCGTACACCCTGCCGGCGGCCGCGATCGCGCTCGCGGTCGGCACGCTCGCGTGGAAGACCGGGCGCGCCCGCTCGTGGCTCAACCTCGGACCGGCGTGCGCAATCGCCCTCGGTCCGACGCTGGCGTTGGCGATCGCACGCAACGACGACACGCGCGCCGTGACCGTGGGGATCGCGGGACTCGCGGTGTTGCTCCTCGGCGCTCGACGCCGGCTGCAGGCGCCCATCGTCCTCGGCGCGATCACGTTGGTTGCGCTCGGCATCGACAAGATCGGGCCGCACGCGGTACGCCTGCCCCGGTGGACGGTGCTCGCGATCGCGGGGGCGCTGCTGCTCTGGGTCGGCACGACATTCGAACGCCGTCGCGACGACGTGCAGCGCGCGGCGCGCCGGCTCGGTGATCTCGGCTGACCGCGCGCGCTACCCGAAGAGCCCGAGCCGCTTCGCGATCACTTCGTTCATGATCTCGTCGGTGCCGCCGCCGATGCGCTGGAGGCGCGCGTCGCGGAAGGCGCGCGCGACGGGTGTCTCCTCCAGATAACCGGCCCCGCCGAACACCTGGAGGCACGCGTCGACGAGCCGGTTCTGCACCTGCGCGCAGTACTTCTTGGTCATCGAGATCTCGGCGACGGGATACTCGTCGTGCATGACGCGCCATGCGGTCGAGTAGAGCAGTGAACGCGCGGCTTCGAGCTCGGTCGCGGCGTCGGCCAGCTTGTGCGCGATCACCTGATGCTCCGCGATGGGCCGACCGAACGTCTGACGCTCGCGTGCGTAGACGATCGTGTCGGCCAGCACCTGTGTCGCGTGACCGACGCACGCGGCCGCGCCCGCGATCCGTTCGTATTGCAGCTGCCACATCAACTGCGCGAAGCCCTGTCCGGGTTCGAGCCCGATCAGGTCGGCGTGGGGAACCATCACGCCGTCGAGCGCGATCTCGGCGGTGTCCGACGAGTGCATGCCCAGCTTCTCGAGCTTCCTCGACACCGAAACGCCGGGGAGAGAGGTGTCGACGATGAACAACGAGACGCCGCGGTGTTCGCCGTCCGGATCGGTCTTGGCCACCAACGTCAGAAAGTGCGCGCGCGTCCCGTTGGTGATGAACATCTTGCGACCGTCGATCCGCCAGACGTCACCGTCTCGTACGGCTCTCGTGCGGATCGCGGCAACATCGGAGCCGGCGTCGGGCTCGGTGATCGCGATGGCGCCGATCTTCTCGCCGGTGATCGCGGGCGCGAGCCACCGGTCGCGCTGGTCGTCGGTGCCGAAGTGGGCGAGCGCGGGCGTGGCCATGTCGGTCTGGACCGAGATCGCCATGGCGATCGCGGCGGCGCCGCAGCGCGCCAGCTCCTCGACGAACACGAGGCCGGCCGCGAGATCACCGTCGCTCCCGCCGAAACGCGCGGGATAGTGGAGGCCGAGGAAGCCGAGCTCGCCGCACCTCCGGAACAAGGAATCGGGAAAGTGTCCGGCTCGCTCCCATTCGTCCACGTTGGGACGCACCTCGGTGTCGACGAAGCGCCTCACCGCCGCTCGCAGCTCGTCGTGCTCGGCGCCGAAGATCGCATGGGGAGAGCTCATGACTCCCACGGTGCCATACGGGGCCGGGCCGCGTAGACTGAAAAGTTCGATGCCTCGCACTCTGCTCCAACGCCGCCTGATCGATGTGAGCGACCGCCTCAAGCGCTTGCGCGCGGAGCTGGCGGTCACCGACGAGCAGTGCATGTTCTTCGAGACCGAAGCCGAAGACGCCCGTCTGCGCGCGCTGGTCTCGGAGACACCCTTGGCCGAGGCCGACGCCCGGGAGCGCCGTCGTCATGCCGACGCGCAGAGCCGGCACCGCGACTCGCTGCGGCGCGCGGTCGGGGAGCTCGAGAGCGAGCAGAACGCGCTGCTCGACCGTATGGCCGCGGAGCTCACAACCTCTCCGGGTGCCTCGGAAGCCGAGGTGCGGTGAACAAGCCCGTTCGCGTCGTTCTCGCCGAGGACGAGGCGATCATCCGTCTCGACCTCAAGGAGATCCTCGAGGAAGAGGACTACGAGGTCGTCGGCGAGACCGGCCGCGGCGACCACGCGATCGACCTCGTCCGCAAGCTCGAGCCCGATCTCGCGATCCTCGACATCAAGATGCCGGGAATGGACGGTCTCACGGCGGCGCGCACGATCGCCGGCGAGCGGCTCGCGGCGGTGCTCATCCTCACCGCCTTCTCCCAACACGATCTCGTCGACCAGGCGCGCGATGCCGGCGCGCTGGCGTACCTCGTGAAGCCGTTCCAGAAGAGCGACCTCATTCCGGCCATCGAGATGGCCCTCGGCCGTTTCGAGCAGATCGTGTCGCTCGAGAACGAGAACGCCGACCTTGCGGAGCGCCTCGAGGCGCGCAAGATCATCGACCGGGCCAAGGGCCGCCTGATGGACGAGCACTCCCTCTCGGAGGCGGCGTCGTGGCGGTTCCTGCAGAAGGCGGCGATGGATTCCCGCCGCAAGATTCACGAGGTCGCGAGCGACGTCGTGTCCGGCTCACTCACACCCTGAGCTCGACTGCATCTGTCGCAGGCCCGGCCTACGATCTTCGTGACATGCCGAAGCTGCTTCTTCTCGACGGCCACTCGCTCGCGTACCGGGCGTTCTTCGCGCTCCCGCCCGACCTCGCGACCAAGTCGGGGACCGTCACCAACGCCGTCTACGGCTTCACGTCGATGCTCGCGAAAGTGCTGGCCGACGAGAAGCCGGATCAGATCGCGGTCGCGTTCGACGCTCCCGGCGGGAGCACCGTGCGCAAGGAGCTCGACCCGGAGTACAAGGCCGGGCGCAGGGAGACGCCCGACCTGTTCGCGTCACAGCTGCCGCTGATCCACGAGGTGATCGAGGCCCTCGCGATCTGCCAGCTCTCGGTTCCCGGCGTCGAGGCCGACGACGTGATCGCGACGCTCGCGACGCGCGCGGCGGCGGATGGCATCGACGTGGTGGTCGTGACCGGAGACCGCGATTCGTTCCAGCTCGTATCCGACCCGCACATCAAGGTTCTCTACAACAAGCGCGGCGTTTCCGACTACGCGCTCTACGACGAAGCCGGGATCGCCGAGCGGTGCGGTGGCGTCACTCCCGCGCAGTACACGCAATACGCCGCGCTGCGCGGCGACACCAGCGACAACCTCCCGGGCGTCCCCGGCATCGGGGAGAAGACCGCGGCCAAGCTCGTCACGACCTACGGCTCGCTCGAGGCGATCTTCGAGCATCTCGACGAGCTGCCGCCCAAGCAACGTCAGAACCTCGGCGAGGCGCACGACCGCGTGCTCAAGAACCGGGAGATGTCGATCCTCGACCGCGAGGTCGATGTCGGCAAGGAACCGAGCGAGCTCGTGCACGGTGCGTTCGACGTCGAGCGCGTACGCGTCCTGTTCGACCAGCTCGAGTTCCGGACGCTGCTCCCGCGCATCCTCGACGCGCTCGGCGACCAGACGCCCATCGAGGATGTGCCCGAAGCCGACCCGATCGAGGTCGAGGTCGTCATCGCGCGTGACGCCGATGCCGCGCTCGAGGTGCTGCGCCACGCGATGAAGGCGCCGCGCGTCGCGATCGAGCCGCGCTGGAGCGGGGTGAGCGGCCTGAGCGACCTCGTGGCGGTGTCGTTCGCGATCGAAGGCGACGTCACCTACGTCGACGCCGATCTCCTCGCGGTGCCCGCGGTTCGGGAAGAGGTCGAGGCGCTCTGCGCGCGAGCCGAGCCGAGCATCGTCGCGCACGGCGCCAAGGAGCTTGCACGCGGCCTGCGCGTCGATCTCAGATCGCTCGCGCACGACACCGCCCTCATGGGCTACCTCCTCGATCCTGCCGCCGCCACGTACACGCTCGAGGATCTGGCGCGGCGCTTTCTCTCGGTCGAGCTCACCTCACCCGATCGCGTCGAGGGCACGCTCGATCTCGACGGCGATGTCGGCGTCGAAGATACGCAACGGCGCGCGTCGATCGTGACGCAGCTCGCCGACGCGCTCGAAAGCGCGTTGCAAACGCGCGAGCTCGTCGACCTGTATCAGCGGATCGAGCTTCCACTCGTGCGCGTGCTCGGGCGGATGGAGCACGCGGGCGTCCGCATCGACATCGACTTCCTCAACCAGCTCGGCAAGGAGCTCAACGACGAGTGCCGCCGCCTGGTCGGCGAGATCCATGCGCAGGCCGGTGAGGAGTTCAACGTCAACTCCACACCGCAGCTCCGGCGCATCCTCTTCGAGAAGCTCGGTCTGACGCCGGTGAAGAAGACCAAGACCGGACCGTCGACCGATGCCGACTCGCTCCAGAAGTTGGCCGAGGAGCACCCGGTCGTCGATTCGCTGCTGAAGTACCGGGAAGTCGAGAAGCTGCGCAGCACGTACGCCGATGCGTTGCCGCCGCTCGTCGGCGCCGACGGCCGGATCCACGCGACGTTCAACCAGCTGGCGACCACCACGGGCCGGGTATCGTCCGAGTCGCCGAACCTGCAGAACGTGCCGGTTCGTACCGCGGGCGGCCGTGAGCTCCGGCGCGCGTTCGTCGCCGACGAGGGTTGCGGGCTGCTCACCGCCGACTATTCGCAGATCGAGCTCCGCGTGCTCGCGCACCTCGCCGAGGATCCGGGGTTGATCGACGCGTTCGAACGCGGCGCCGACGTGCACACCACCACGGCGGCGAAGGTGTTCGGCGTCGACGAGGACAAGGTCGACGAGTTCCAGCGCCGGTTCGCCAAGGTGGTCAACTACGGCCTCGCGTACGGCATGGAGGCCTACGGGCTCGCCCAACGGCTCGACATCCCGACCGACCAGGCCCGTGAGATCCTCGACGCGTACTTCGTGGCGTTCCCCAACGTCGCGGGCTACATGCAGGAGACGATCCACGCGGCGAAGTCGTCGGGCTACACCACCACGTTGTTCGGGCGCCGCCGGTTGCTGCCCGAGTTGTCGTCCGACAACTTCCGGATCCGCCAGATGGGTGAGCGGATGGCGCAGAACGCGCCGGTGCAGGGTTCCGCCGCCGACATCTTCAAGCTGGCGATGATCGATCTCGACCGCGCGCTCGACGCCGGTGGGTTCGAGAGCCGCATGGTGCTGACGGTGCACGACGAGCTCGTGCTCGAAGTTCCGCTCACTGAACGCGAGCGGGTCGAGCCGGTCGTGCGTGAGGTGATGGAGGCCGCCGCCGAGTTGCGCGTCCCGCTCGTCGTCGATCTCGGCTTCGGGCCGAACTGGGCGCAGGCCAAGTAGCCCCGGGGCGTTCGACCGTCGCACTTTCCGGTTCGTACGCATACCTGTAGCCTGCGCCCGGCTGCTCCGCCGGAGCGGCAAGGTGCGCGCGTCCGCACGAGGTCGCCCACTTACTCCAACAACAAAAGCAGGAATCCGAGTGTCCGACCAGGAACCGGGCGCGATCGCCGAGAGCGTCGCACCCGACGAGACCGCCCCCGCGCCGGCGGCCGAAGCCCAGAGCGCGCCCGCCGAGAGCGCGCCCGCCGAGAGCGCGCCGGCCGAGGACAAGGCCGAGCAAGAGCCCGAATACGACACCGTCGTCGTCCTCGACGACCTCGACGGCTCCCTCGAGGACGCGATCAACGCGACCATCGTCGAGTTCGACGACGGCAGCCTCGTGAAGGGGACCGTCGTCAAGATCGATTCCGACGAGGTGCTCCTCGACATCGGGTTCAAGTCCGAGGGCGTCATTCCGACCAAAGAGCTCTCGATCCGCAACGACGTCGATCCCCATGAGGTCGTGTCGCTCGGTGAAGAGGTCGAAGCCCTCGTTCTCCAGAAGGAGGACAAGGACGGCCGGCTCATCCTGTCGAAGAAGCGCGCGCAGTACGAGAAGGCGTGGGGCACGATCGAGGCCAAGAAGGAGGCCGACGAGGTCGTGTCCGGCCCGGTCATCGAGGTCGTGAAGGGCGGGTTGATCATCGACATCGGCCTCCGCGGGTTCCTGCCCGCGTCGCTCGTCGACCTGCGCCGCGTCCGTGATCTGCACCCCTTCGTGGGGAAGGTGCTCGAGTGCAAGATCATCGAGCTCGACAAGAATCGCAACAACGTCGTGCTCAGCCGCCGCGCGTACCTCGAGGAGACACAGCGCGAGCAGCGTGACGAGTTCCTGACCAACTTGAAGCCGGGCGAGGTCCGCAAGGGAACGGTTTCGTCGGTCGTCAACTTCGGTGCGTTCGTCGACCTCGGCGGTATGGACGGCCTCGTGCACGTTTCCGAGCTGTCGTGGAAGCACGTCGACCATCCCTCCTCGGTGGTCCAGGTCGGTGACGAGGTCACGGTCCAGGTGCTCGACGTCGACCTTTCGCGCGAGCGGATCTCGCTGTCGCTGAAGGCGACCCAGCAGGATCCGTGGCAGGAGTTCGCGGGCGGGCACCAGGTCGGCGAGCTCGTGTACGGCCGGGTCACCAAGCTCGTGCCGTTCGGCGCGTTCGTCCAGGTGGGCGAAGGGATCGAGGGTCTGGTCCACATCTCGGAGATGGCCGAAGAGCACGTCGAGGCGCCCGAACAGGTGGTCACCCCCGGCGAGGAGCTGTGGGTCAAGATCATCGACATCGATCTCGACCGCCGGCGGATCTCGCTGTCGATCAAGCAGGCCGCCGAGGGCGGCGAGGTCGCGGCCGAGTACCGCGAGTTCTACGGCGAGCACGCCTACGACGAGCAGGGCAACTACATCGGGCCCGAGATCGAAGTGCCCGCCGAGGCCGCCGAAGGCGAGACCCCCACGGTTCCGGAGAATCCGGAGTCGGGGAGCGTGCCCGAGGCCGCGGCCGAGGCTCCGGCACCAGATCCCGGTCCGCCGCCCGCACCCGAGGGCGACACCCCGACCGCCGACTAGCCGCTACTAGCCCCATCGGGCTAGCTCCGGTCGCCGACGGGCATAGGTCCTTCGGCCTGTCTTCCACGAGACGCTTGCGCGCGCCCGGCTCCTGCCGATGTGATGTAGCCAAAGTTAGAGAAGGCGGCTTTGGTGGTGTGTGCGAAGAACGTTCGTTCGGGATTCGCGCGCCCCGCGGCAGTTCTGCCTTGAAAGGCACACTCAGCGTGTTTGCGAAGGTTGTGCCGGACAATCGGATCTGTCACACTTTGCACCTTCCAGAGCGAACCTCCGCTTCCGAGCGGGGTTCATAGGGCAGCGCACCCGGGCGGGCGTCTAGGTGCGACAAAGGGGAGCGCGTGCGGAACTGGCGAATCATCTCAACGATCGCGGCTGTGGTTCTTGCGGCGATCGCCGGTGTCCTGGTCTGGAAGTACGTGACCAATGCCGACACCCGGGCCGAGAAGGACAAGGGCCTCGTCACGGCGCTCGTGGCCAAGCAGCGAATCGCCCGCGGATCGTCCTTCGACCAGCTCGTGGGCGACAAGCTCTTCGACACGGTCAAGATTCCGGCCGACTCGTTGCCGCCGAACCGCATCCTTCCGGGCACTGACCAGGCACTTCTCGCCATCTACAAGGGCAAGGTCGCCGCGACCGACATCTTCGCCGGGACTCCCGTCGTCGCCGACCAATTCGTACAATCGTCGCAACTGGTCAACACCGTGGCCGGTGCGATCCCGAAGGGCAAGGAAGCCATCACGGTGAGCCTCGACCAGACCCACGCCGTCGGCGGCTTCCTGACGCCCGGCGACCGGGTCAACATCATTCTGAACCTGACGGTCAGCGACGTCACCAAGCGCGGCTCCGCGGCCGGCGCCGGCGAGGGCGTTCGCACGTCGGCCTTCCTCCTCCCGGGGGTCAAGGTCATCGCGGTCGGATCCACGACGCTGCTTCCCTCGTCGTCCGGGCCGGCGGCCAACCTCAACGGCGCGGTCACGACCACCACCCAGGCCGAAACCCAGCCCGCCAGCCTGATCACCCTCGAGGTGACGCCTCGTCAGGCCGAACAGATAGTGCAAGCGACGATGATTGGCACGATGTACCTCAGCCTCAACCCGCCGGGCTTCGACCCGAACAAGTTCACGACGCCTCAGGAGATCGTCGAGGCGCTGAACCTCTTCGACCAGCCGCTCGCGCTGGTGGGCTCGACGCTGACGACCATCGCGCAGAACACGGCTCCGTAACCGTGGAGAGTCCCCCGAACACCGCGAGCAAATCGTGATGGAAACCAGCAGCCCGACGGATCGACCCGGCCCGCACCGTTATCGGGTGCTGGCGGTCGAGCCGGACGAGCGGGCGCGAACCCGAATGACTCTGGAGCTGGCCGGCATCGTGCCGTCCCCGCTCACGTCGATCGACGCGATGACGCGGGAGCTCGTCTCCGGCGATCCGACCGTGCTCGTGTTCGGACCGGGTCTCTCCGACGCGGCGGGCCTCGCGGAGGTGCAGCGCATCACGCGCAGCTTCCCCGAAGTCGGCGTCGTGCTGCTCGCGGACGAGCTGACGATGTCGTTGCTGCAAGAAGCGCTCCGCGCGGGCGTGCGCGATGCGCTGACGATCGACGCGGGCGAGCGCCAGATCCGCATTGCGGTCGAGCGCGTCGGCGAAGCGATCGCGAACACCGCGAATCGCGCCGCCGCGGCGGCGGAACCGGCGAAGCAGGGTCGCATCTTCTGTACGTTCTCCACCAAGGGTGGCGTCGGCAAGAGCGTGGTCTCCACGAACCTCGCCGTGCTGCTCGCGACGCGGAATCCCGGGCGCGTGGTGCTCGTCGACTGCGACCTCCAGTTCGGAGACGTCGCCGTCCTGCTCGGAGTGCCTCCGCTGCACACTTCGGCCGATGCCGCGCCGGTGATCGACTCGATCGATACCCAGTTGATGGACGGCTTTCTCGCAACCCACGAGCCCTCGACGTTGCGCGTGCTCTGCGCACCGGTCGAGCCGGCGGCGGGCGAGCGGATCACCGCCGAGCAGATGATCGGGATCGTGCGGCTGCTCCGTACGATGTTCGACTTCGTCGTGGTCGACATGCCGCCGCATTTCGACGACGTCGTGCTGGCGTTGCTCGAAGAGGCCGACGAAGTGTTGTTGATCGCCAGTCTCGACATCCCGAGCATCAAGAACCTCAAGGTCGGAATGCAGACCCTCGACCTGCTGTCGCTCGCGGGGAACAAGCTCCACCTGGTGATGAACCGGGCCAACGCCCGTGTTCACCTCGACATCGCCGACGTCGAGCGCGCCCTGGGAATCTCCGCCGAATTCCGGATTCCTTCCGACATCGCTATCCCGCAGGCCGTGAACCGCGGCGTGCCCGTGGTGCTCGACAAGCCGCGGGCACCGGCCGCGCTCGCGTTGCGGGCAATCGCGGATAGATATTCGGCGGTGGCCCCGCTGCCGGTCGAGCCGGAAACGCCACCTGCGCCGCGGCGCCGCGGTTGGCTCCGATAGCGATAGGAGGTCGCCATCATGTCTCAGCAGTACTCCCGCTGGCAGGACTTGCAGCAAACGCCAGGTGTGACTCGGACGTCGCAGCTGGAAGGGCTGCGTCTGCGCGTCCATCAGTTCGTGATCGATGCCGTCGGTCCGATGCTGCAAGACGACGCGATCGACGAGGCCGAGCTCCGGCGTCTGGTTCAGGAGCAGGTCCACAAGGGACTCGGTGACGAGCACACCGCTCTGTCGGCGGCCGAGCGCGCGCAGCTGATCCAGGACGTGACCGACGACACGCTCGGCTACGGCCCGATCGACTGCTTTCTGCACGACCCGGGCATCACCGAGGTCATGGTGAACGGCCCCAAGTCCGTGTACATCGAGCGCCGAGGCAAGCTCGAGCCCACTGACGTCGAGTTCGTCGACGAAGAGCACCTGCGCCGCACGATTGACAAGATCGTGAGCCAGGTCGGTCGCCGGATCGACGAGGCGTCACCGATGGTCGACGCGCGGCTGCCCGATGGCTCCCGCGTCAACGCGGTGATCCACCCGGTCGCGATCGGCGGACCGTTCCTCACGATCCGGCGCTTCGCCAAGGACCCGTACACGATCGACGACCTCATCAACTTCAACTCGATCTCGCCTCAGGTCGCGCACTTCCTCGACGCGTGCGTGCGCGGCGCGCTCAACATGGTGATCTCGGGCGGTACCGGCACCGGGAAGACGACGCTGCTCAACGTGGTGTCGTCGTTCATTCCCGAAGACCAGCGCATCGTCACGATCGAGGACGCCAAGGAGCTGCGGCTCTGGCAGGCACACGTGTGCTCGCTCGAAGCGCGGCCACCGAACGTCGAAGGCGCCGGTGAGGTCAAGATCCGCGAGCTCGTCCGCAACGCGCTCCGTATGCGCCCCGACCGGGTGATCGTCGGTGAAGCACGTGGCGCCGAGGCGCTCGACATGCTGCAGGCGATGAACACCGGTCACGACGGTTCACTCACGACCATCCACGCGAACAGCCCACGCGACACCTTGTCCCGAATCGAGACCATGACCCTGATGGGTGGCATCGAGCTGCCGATCCGGGCCATCCGGGAGCAGATGGCGTCGGCGCTCGACGTGGTCGTGCACCTCTCGCGACTTCGTGACGGCACCCGGCGCATCACGAGTGTCTCCGAGGTGCTCGGCATGGAAGGCGAGACGATCGTCATGCAGGACATCTACACCTACGACTTCGGAATGGGTGTCGACGAGGAAGGTCGTCACCTCGGCCGGCTCAAGAGCACCGGCATCCGTCCCGCGTTCTCCGAGCGACTTGCCGACCGGGGCGTGCGGCTCGAGCCCGAGCTGTTCGCGATCGAGCCGTTCGCGCGGCGAGTCGTCGGCTTGCGTTGAGAGAACGGGCGAACCATGCACCTGGCCATCGCAAGCCAATTCATCGGGAGTAGCGCGAGTCGCATCGTGATCGCGCTCGTCACCGCGGGCGCGGTCGCGCTGTTCGTCGTCGCGGTCTCCGTGTTGTTCGGCCGGACGCAGGCGAAAGTCGAGCGTCAGCTCGCGGGTTACGACCTTCCCGACTTGGACGACGGTGGCTCCGGCTCGGGGATGATGGCCGAGCCCGAGACCGCGATGGTGCAACAGGCGGTTGCCTTCACGTCGCGCATCGCGGAGCGCGCCGGTTTGATGGCCCGGACCGAGCTCATGCTCGAACAAGCCGACCTCCCGGTCCGCGCCGGCGAGCTGCTGTTCTACGCGCCGGCCTTCGGGCTTATCATCTTCTTGCTTTTCGCCGTCATCGCGGGCCCCGTTGCGGGCCTGATCGGCGGAGTGATCGTGGTACTCGCGCCGTTCGCATACCTCGACTACCGCCAGCGCGGCCGGCGCAAGCGCTTCGAACGGCAGCTCCCCGACACGCTCACGCTGCTCGCGAGCTCGTTGCGGGCCGGATTCTCGCTGATGCAGGGCCTCGAAGCCGTGGCCCAGGAGATCGCCGACCCGATGCGCAAGGAGCTGCAGCGGGTCTTCACCGAAGTTCGCCTCGGCCGTGCGGTCGAGGACGCGCTCGGTGACTCGGCGGCCCGCATGGAGAGCCGTGACCTCGAGTGGACCGTCATGGCCATCAAGATCCAGCGCGAGGTCGGCGGAAACCTGGCCGTGCTGCTCGACACCGTCGCCGACACCATGGTGAAGCGCGAGCGGGTGCGCCGGGAGTTGCAAGCGCTCACCGCCGAAGGCCGCTTGTCCGCGATCGTGCTCAGCGCGGTTTCGCCGCTGCTGCTCTTCACGATCTGGCTCTTGCAGCCTGCGTATCTCGACCCGCTCTGGCACGAGGCCATCGGGATCGCCGGCCTCGTAGGTGCCGTGGGGCTCGAGGTCATCGGTTGGTTCTGGTTGCGCAAGATCGTCGACATCGAGGTCTGAGATGATCATTCTCATCGTTGCGCTGGCCGCGTCCGCGGTGGCGCTCGGAGCCTGGGCGGCTTCGACGAGCGTCGAGGCCCGATCGGGCGCGCGGCATTCGCTGAGCGCCATCGACGACTACCGGTTGGTCGACGTCCGCGACGAGGAGATGCGTCAACCCATCGCCGCGCGCGTGTTGGCACCGGCCGGCAAAGCAGTCACGGACCTCGCGCGTCGCCTCACGCCGGTGGGCTACGTCGACGGCGTCCGGCGCAAGATCGTTCTCGCCGGGAGCCCGCCCGGATACGAGGTCGACCGGTTCCTGACGCTCAAGCTCCTCGGAGTCGCCTCGGTGCTCGTATGGATCGTGCTCGCCGCGATGTTCATGGGCGACCACGCGCCGCTCGCGATCCTCACGGTGATCCTGGCATCGGGCATCTGCATCTTCGGGCCCGACATCATGCTCGACGGCAAGATCAAGCGGCGCCGGGAGGAGATCGAACGGCGGCTTCCCGACACGCTCGACCTCCTGGTGATCTCGGTCGAGGCCGGCCTCGGATTCGAGCAGGCGCTCGAGCGCACCGCGGCCGCCGTACCGGGACCCCTCTCGGAAGAGTCGCGGCGCATGCTGCAGGAGACGCGGATGGGGGCGAGTCGCGCCGACGCGTTGCGCGCTCTCGACGAGCGCACGCAGGTCGACGATCTCGGAACGTTCATTCTCGCCATGCTCCAGGCCGATGCGTTCGGCGTGTCGATCTCACGGATCCTGCGCGGGCAGGCCGACGAGATCCGTATCCGCCGCCGCCAGGCCGCCCAAGAGATGTCGCAGAAGGCTCCGATCAAGATGCTCTTCCCGCTCGCGGTGTGCATCTTCCCGGCCATCTTCGTGGTCGTGCTGCTCCCGGCCGCGATCCAGGTCTTCAAGGTCTTCTAAAGCCGTCAAGGGCTTCTCAGGTCTCGCGGGACGGCGCCGAAGCCATACTCATGCGTATGGACGTCGTGGATCGGACGGACCAGGTCCCCGCCGATCCGGTTCCCCCGAGTGGTACGCGGCGGCGCCGGTTCCCGGCGCTCACGATGGCCGGCATCGTCACCCTGCTGTGCGGCGCCGGCGGCTTCGGGCTCTCGTCGGGCTCGCTGAGCGACAACTCGTTCCTGTGGCACCTGCGCACGGGCGGCTACATCCTCGACCACGGCATCCCGCACCGCGATCCGTACTCGTTCACCGCGAACGGTTCGCGCTGGATCGCACAGTCGTGGCTCGCGGAGGTCACGTACGGTGCGCTCAACCGCGCGATCGGCCCGTTCGCGGTCCGCATCGCGGTCGGGCTCGCGGGCGCGTGCATCGCCGTGTTCCTCTACCGGATCGCGTTCCACGCGACCAAGGACCGCGTCCGCGCGCTGATGCTCGTGATCCCCGCGCTCGCGTGCAGCTTCTCGGTGCAGTCCGAGCGCCCGCTGATCTTCGGGATGGTGCTCCTCGGGATTGTCGTGTTCACCCTCGAGGTACCGGGCAGCTTCCTCGGCCGCCATCCGCGGGTCGTGATCCCCGCGGCGATGTGGGTGTGGGTGAACGTGCACGGCACGTTCTCGCTGGGCTTCCTGTACCTCGCGGTCTATCTGTTCGGTCGGTACCTCGACGGCGCCCCGCCCAACCGGGGCCGCGAGCGCGACGTCGTTGTCGGCACTGCGATCGCGGCTGTGCTCATCTTCGTCAACCCCTACGGCGTGAGCCTCGTCTTGTTCCCGCTGGCGCTCATGGGCCGCAACCAGGTCCTGAGCAACGTCGCGGAGTGGCAGGCGGTCGACCTCCACAGCCTGATCGGCTTTCTCTACGCCGTCTGGGTCTTCATCACGATCGTGGCGTTCGCCCGTTCGCGTCCGCGGCGCGGCGAGTTGGTCACGGCCCTCGTGTTCCTCTTCCTCGGTTGGTGGGCGGTGCGCAATGTCGCCATCGCGGTGGCGGTGACCATCCCCATCGTCGGCCGGGCGTTCCGGGCGGATCCGGCCACGCGGGCCCGGGCCGGCGCAGACAATGACACGGCCGGCACGGCGCCGCCGCTGCTGGCCGTGCTGGTGTGCCTGGTGAGTCTCGTGCTCGTGGTGCGCGCCGCGTCCCAACCCGACTTCGATCTGAAGACGTACCCGGTCAAGTCGCTGAACGGGCTCGCCGCGGAGCACCGGCTCGGCGGCCGCCTGCTCACCACCGACGCCTGGGCCGGCTACGTGATCGCCAAGTACTGGCCCGAGCAGCACGTGTTCTTCGACGATCGCTACGACATGTACTCCGTCGCGGTCATCGACGCGTACAACAAGGTGCTGTCGACCAAACCCGGGTGGAAGCGGGTACTGGACCACTACCGGATCAATGTCGTGGTCTGGCCCCGCCAGGCCGGGATCGTGCAGGTCCTCGAAGAGCTGCCCGACTGGACCGTCCTCCGCGAGGACAAGGTGGCCACCGTCCTCGTCCGCACCCACCCGCTCCGGTGACCTGAGCCGGGCGTCGGGGGATGCGGGGCTACCTCTTTTGATGAGGATTCGTGGCGCGCCACCTATTCACATTTGATGACGAAACGTGGTGCCGGCGAGTCCCCGAAGCTCTGCCAGCGTCTCCGGTTTTGGGTCCACGACTCCCACTGTCGGATGTCGGGTGAACTGTGGTGGCGCACCGATGAGATTGAGCGCCTCGGTCGCGGCAGAATGGCCACGGCTACAGACTGCCCGGCCGGACCACAGTCGTGCTGGTCACCCACCGCGCCCGCTAGCTCTTCTGATGAGAAATTGTGGCGCCCAGCGTCACGTATTCGCGTCTGATGAGAAAACGTGACGCTCGGCGCGGGTGCAAGGCCTGCGCATCTACCCGGAACGCGAAACAGCCGCCGGGCAAACCCGGCGGCCGTGCGCTCGAGACGACTCGGAGTCGTCTCGTTGAATCAGCCGCCCAGGCCGCTGGAGGCCTCGCTGAACTTCTTGCTCACCGAGGTGCCGAGTGCCGTCACGACCGCAATCACGAAGATCGCGATGAGAGCGAGGATGAGCACGTACTCGACCATGGTCGCACCACGCTCGGTGTCGACGTGCATCCGTGCCATGAGCCAAGTCTTCAGGACTGTGAGATTCATTTCTGGTGACCCCCTGTGGTCAAGTTTGACGTTCCCCCGAGCGCTCCTGCCTTGGGGGGCGAGCACAGGATCGCATTCGTAGCGTTCGCCGCAAATAGGCCGCTCGCCCCAAATCTCCTTGTCGACGGCTTTTTGGGGGGACTTCACGGTCCATCTGGCCCAACTGGAGTGGCCCATGTCACATCGCGGCGATGGAGTGGTGGCGAAAAGCCGCGAAGTCACGTTCCGTGGCTACCCACCAGGGCTCGCGGGACATCAGCGGAGGCGGATGATGCCGCTGCGGACGGCGGAGAGCACCGCCTGGGTCCGGTCGCGGGCCTCGAGCTTCTCGTAGATCGACGCCAGGTGGTTCTTCACGGTTTTGCCGCTGATGAAGAGCCCGGCGGCGACCTCGCTGGTCGAGCAGCCGTCGGCGATGAGCTGGAGGACTTCCTCCTCGCGGGGTGTGAGCGGAGACGGAGCCCGGTCGATGCCGTGCTCGAGCTCGGCCAGGATCGTCGCCGCGAGCTCGGTCGACAGCGCCACCTCGCCGCCCGCGGCTTGCGTGATCGTGGAGACCACCTCTTGCATCGAGACGTCCTTGGTGAGGAAGCCGGCCGCGCCCGCGTTCACGGCGTCCCGGCGCAGGGCCTCGTCGCCGTGCATCGTGATGATCACGATCGGGAGGTTCGGGAAGTCGTCGTGGATCCGCCGGGTGGCCTCGACGCCGTCGAGCACGGGCATGGAGACGTCCATGACCACCACGTCGGGCCGGAGCTCGGCCGCGAGACGCACTGCTTCGCCGCCGTCGCCGGCCTCGGCGACAACGTTCATCCCGGCGTCTTCGAGGGCGCGCCGGATCGCCTGGCGCAGGAGCTGATGATCATCTGCGAGGAGTACCCGCATCAGGGGGTGCCTTTCATGGTTACGCGGTTCGCCGTTCGCCGGTCGCCGCTTGGACGGAAGTCAACTGGGTCGTCGTCATCTGGCTGGTCACGGTGACCTCGACCGCGACGCGCGTGCCCTTGACCGGAGCCCGCTCGATCGTGAGGTGGGCGCCGATCGCGTCGGCCCGCTCGCGCATCCCCACCAGTCCGTAGTGCTCACCTCGGACCTCGCCGGGCTCGAAGCCATTCCCGTCGTCGATGATCTCGAGCCGGGCCATGCTGTCGGCCACTTCCCAGCGCACGGTCACCTCCGTCGCGCCCGAATGGCGTTCGACGTTGACGAGCGCTTCCTGACCGATGCGCCAGACCTCTTGCTCGATCCGATAGGGGAGTGCGACAGAAGCCGACGGCAGCCAGTGCGTCTCGATGCCGGTCCGGTCGGCGAACTTCTGCAGGTATCCGGTCGCCACCTGCACGATGTCGGCGACCTCGCTCACGTTCGCGCGCAGCTGGTAGATCGTCTGGCGGAGTTCCCGCACGATGTCGCGCACCACGACGCGCAATTCGGAGATCTCGGAGTCCTTGTCGCCCGGCAGCGACTGCATCCGCTCGAGCTCGAAGGCGACGTAGGCCAGCGATTGCGCGACCCGGTCGTGCAACTCGCGCGCGATCCGGGCGCGCTCGGCTTCGGCGCCGAGGGTCCGCAGGCGGGCGAACCACCGGGCGTTGTCGATCGAGAGCGCGAGCAGGCTCGACAGGCTTTCCATGAGATCGCGCTGCTCGGGGCCGTAGGCGTTGGGCGAGACCTCCTCGAGCGCGATCAGGCCGACGAGCGCGCCGCGCGCCCGCAGGGCCATGTACATGCCGCTGCGGCCCAGCGCGGCGAATCCATCCTCACCGGCATCGAGGAGACGGTCCGAGATGAGGACCGGATGCATGCTCGTGAGCGCGCGTTGCAACGGCTGCGGGAGCTCGCGGTCGACCAGGCGCGAGCCGAGCCGCACGCCTTCGGCCAGCTCGACGGACCACAGCGACTCCGCGTCGTCGCGCACGAGCACGACCAGCGCGCTGAAGCGCAGGAGCGAACGCAACCGTTGACGCATCGACTCGACCACCTCGGGCAGGTCGAACGACGCCGGCAGCGTCTGCGCGAGGCCGTGCAGCGACACGAGGAGCTCGTTGGCGGTGGCCATCTCCGCGGCCTGGTCGATCGCAGCGGCGCGATGGCTCTCGATCTCGGCGATGAGATTGCGGGTGAATGCACCGAGCGCGCCGCAGAGGAGGTAGACGACGGCGATCTGACCCGCCGACCCGCGATTCGTCGCGTCGACGACCTGCATCAGGATCGTGGACGCGGCGGCGATCGTGCCGGAGATCAGCGTACCGATCGCGGCCCGGCGCCCCCACACGTAACCGGCGAGGAGGAGCCCGGTGACCGGCGTCAGCACGTATGGGCTTCCGAGTCCTCCGGTCGTCATCGTCGCGGTGACGGTGAGCGCGAGCTCGAAGAGAACCAGCAGACGCATCGCCGTGGTCGGTCGCGGCTGCAGCTGGCGGAAGGTGTGAAAACCGGCGAACAAGACCAGCGCGATCGACGCCGGCACGAACTGGTTCTGGGTGTCGCGCAGGATGCCGAACAGGAGCCCGGCGAGGATGGTGACCCAACGGATCGTGACGGTGAGCCGGACGAGGCGACCCTCGATTCGGGGCGCGGCCTCGTCACTCGAGGCAAGAACGGCTGCGAGGCGGCCGAAACCTTCAGGTGCGGTGCGTCGGGGCACAGTGAGCTCCCCCCGGGCGCCGGCGCCGGGTGTTCACGTTGGACAACACGCGCTTTGTCGGCATATCGGAGCGTATCCTGAGGGAGCGCCGGTGCCTCCGGGCCACCGGACCGGCCCGCGAGCCGCCCGTAGACTCGCCGACCGTGCTCATGGTGGGGCTCACGGGCGGAATCGGGTCGGGCAAGTCAAGCGTCGCTTCCGTTCTCGTGGAGCGCGGTGCCGTGGTCATCGACGCCGACGCGATCGCGCGGCTGGTGGTGGAGCCGGGGATGCCCGCGCTCGACGCGCTGGCCGAGGCGTTCGGTCCGGACATCCTCCGGCCCGACGGCTCCCTCGACCGCGCCGCGCTCGCCGAGCGCGCCTTCGTCACCGACGAGACGCGCAAGCAACTCGAGGCGATCACCCATCCCGCGATCGCGACAGAGTTCTTCGCCCAGATCGCCAAGGCTCCGGCCGACGGCATCGTCGTCCATGACGTACCGCTCCTCGTGGAGTCGACGAGAGGCATCGAGTACGGCGCGGTGATCGTGGTCGAAGCCCCGACCGAGGTACGCCTGAAGCGGCTCGAAGCGCGGGGTGTTCCACGCGCCGACGCCGAACGACGGATGGCCCTCCAGGCTTCCGACAAGGAGCGGCGCGAAGTGGCGACCTGGGTGCTCGACAACTCCGGCGACCGGGCGCACCTCGAACGCCAGATCGAATCCATCTGGCCCGAGTTGGAGAAGCGGGCCGCGGAGGCGCAGGCGGAAGCGGACAAGAAGCGGGAGGGCACGTCCGAGACGACGTGAGTGTCGCAGGCCGTCTGTACGCTGGCTCCATGCCCGAATTCGACCTGGTGACCGAGCTCGAGCCGGCGGGGGACCAGCCGGAAGCGATCGCGGATCTGGTCGATGGGATCGAGCGGGGCGACAAGTTCCAGACGTTGCTCGGCATCACCGGATCGGGCAAGAGCTTCACGATCGCCAACGTGATCGCGAAGGCCGAGCGCCCCACGCTGGTGCTCGCGCCGAACAAGTCTTTGGCGGCGCAGCTCGCAGCGGAGTTCCGCGAGATGTTCCCGCGCAACCGGGTCGAGTACTTCGTCTCCTACTACGACTACTACCAACCCGAGGCGTACATCCCGTCGTCCGACACGTACATCGAGAAGGACAGCTCGATCAACGACGAGATCGACCGGCTGCGCCACTCGGCGACGAGCGCGCTGCTGACCCGCCGCGATGTGATCATCGTCGCGTCCGTCTCGGCGATCTACGGGCTCGGTTCTCCCGAGATGTATGCGAAGCAGCTGCTGACCCTGAGTGTCGGTGAGGAGCGCGACCAGCGCAGCATCCTGCGCCGCCTCGTCGAGCTGCAGTACGAGCGCAACGACTTCGCGTTCGCCCGCAACAAGTTCCGCGTTCGGGGCGACACCATCGAGGTGTTCGCCGCGTACGAGGAACGGGCAGTGCGCATCCAGCTCTTCGGCGACGAGGTCGAGCGCATGTGCGCGGTCGATCCGCTCACCGGCGAGATCATCGAGGAGATCCAGTCGCTCGCGCTCTTCCCGGCGTCGCACTACACGACCGACGAGGAGCGTTTGAAGCAGGCGATCGCCGGCATCGAAGCGGAGCTGGGCGAGCGCCTGGCCGAGCTCGAAGGCGAGGGCAAGCTGCTCGAGGCGCAGCGTCTGCGTATGCGCACCACGTACGACCTCGAGATGCTGCGTGAGGTCGGGAGTTGCTCGGGGGTCGAGAACTACTCGATGCACCTCGACGGTCGCGTGCG
>JBBQER010000015.1:0-52423 GCA_038320885.1 Acidimicrobiia bacterium | reverse complement strand
TGCGCCGGGGGCGCTGTGTCGCGGCCCGGCGCGTGAGGTCCGCCGGTCGCCCAGGGGCGCGCGTTCAGCGACTCCCCGCCCGCCGGCGTGCCGGCGCGCGCCCGCCGCCCGCAACTGCGCTGTTGGTCGTCGCCGCCAGCGGATGTTTTGGCGCGGCGGCGGGCTGCGCGCCCGTCGGCGGCGCGGCGGCTGATCATCTGCTGACGGGTGTCCTCGCCGCGGGCGTGCCACTGGCCGCGACGTCGGCTTCCGGGTTGAGCCTCATGATCGGGTCCGCGGTCGTGATCGCGACCGGCGACTCCTTGATGCTGCACATCATCGGTTTGGTGGCGCTCGGCGCGAGCCTGCTGCTCGAACGGAGCGCCCGCTCGCGACCTGCCGAGCGGGCGATTGTCGGCGCGGTGATCGTGCAGGCGCTGCTCAGACTCCCCTGGACTGCACCGGCGCGCGGCTCGGCGCTGGTCGCATTCGTTGGTCTGATGCCGATACTCGTCAGCGGTGTGCGCGGCCGGCGGACACGGGTGCGACGCATTGTGATCCGCTCGCTGATGGTTGCGGGAGGCCTGGTGGCCGTCGCGGGCCTGGCATCGGGATATGCCGTTGCGCGCAGTCACACGCTGCTACAGGCGGGGGAGGACGATGCAAGAGCCGCAGTTGACGCCGCCCGCGCCGGTAATCGCCATCTCGCGGCAACCGCGTTCGCTCGGGCTCAGGGTCGGTTCGACGAAGCGAACAGGCTGCTCGGCTCGTGGACGACGCTTCCCGCGCGACAACTGCCGATCGTCGGTCAACAACTGCGCGCGCTCGAACGGGTCGCGTCAATCGGCGCCCAGACGATCCCGGTTGCGCGAGATGGAATCACGCGCGTCGACCCTGACCACCTTCGCCTCGTCGATGGTCGTCTCGATCTTCGGACGGTCGCCTCGTACAGACCTGTCTTCGATCGTGTCGCCGACGAAACCCGCGTCGCCCGTCGGAAGCTCGCAAGTCTCTCGCGTATTTGGTTGCTGCCACAGGTCGATCGTCCGCTCACGCGGTTTGCTGCCACCGTCAGGAAGGCCGATGAGAGCGCGCGCACCGCCGACGAAGCAGTCAGGCTTGCCCCGGCGATCCTCGGCGCCGACGGCCCGCGGACCTATCTCCTCGCGATCGTCACACCGGCCGAGGCGAGAGGCGGCGGTGGGTTCCTGGCCAACTACGGCGTGTTGACCGTGAGAAACGGCCGCTTGGACCTCACCAAGGTCGGCCGCGCTCCCGACCTGGACAGCGCCGGTACCAAGCCCAAGCACTACACGGCGGCGCCCGAGTATCTCGCCCGCTACGCGAAGTACGACTCCGCCGACTGGTGGAAGATCGTGACGATGTCACCCGACTTCCCGTCGGTCGCCAAGGTGATCGCGCAGCTCTACCCACAATCAGGCGGTGTGCCGATCGACGGCGTCATCCGGCTCGACCCCATAGCGCTCTCGGGACTTCTCAAACTCACGGGGCCGGTTCACGTCCCCCGTCTGCCGCTGACTCTCGACGCCCAGAACGTTGTGAACTACCTGTTGCGCGACGAGTACGTGCTCGTTCCCGACGAGCAACTACGGCCAGATCTGCTCGGCGACGTCGCGCGCGCGGTGTTCGATCGCTTGACGACGGGCCGCTCGGGTAAACCGTCGGAATTCGGAGACGCGCTGAGCCCCTCGGTTCGTACCGGCAACTTGGCGTTGTGGTTCCGGGATCCTCGGGCGCAGGCGCTGGCTCGTCGCATCCATGCCGACGCCGCGCTTCCGCCGAAGACCGGCGATTCCTTCGGTGTCATGGTCCAGAACGCGGGCGGGAGCAAGATCGACGAGTATCTGCACCGTTCGATCAGCTACACCGCGGACGTCGGCGCATCGGGAGCTGTGCGAGCCCGAGCCGTCATCGCGCTGAAAAACGCCGCTCCGGCGGGTGGGTTGCCTTTATATGTCATCGGCAATCAAATAGGGATTCCAGCCGGTACGAACCGTTTGTATGTCTCCCTGTACTCGTCGTTGGCGCTGAGGAACGCGACGGTGGACGGCCGGCCGTTTTCAGCGCTCGCCGAGCGCGAACTGGGTCGCAACGTGTATTCGGCTTTCGTCGACATCCCGCCGGGCGGTACTCGAACGATCTCTGTGGAGCTCGTAGGCGCGGTGAATTTGTCGCAAAGTCGATACCGTTTCGAATACCTCGCCGAGCCGCTACCAAATCCCGACACCGTGAACTTCGCGATTCGGACACCCGACGCAACTGTGGTCGGCGCCGCGACCCGAGGCGTCGCGCCAATTCCGGTACATGTCGCCGCGCACTCGGCTACTGCGCACACGCCGATCCGCGGTACGTGGTCGGTCGACGTTCGCCTCGCGCGTTGATCGGCGCGGCGGCCGGGGCGCGCTTCTCGCTTCAGTGCTATTTTCAACGTGGTTAGCGGTCAACGGCTGAGGATGCCCGGGACGACTCGCTTGACCAGGGAAGGAGACCGCGATGCGCAAGCTGCTGCTCGTGGTGGTGGGATCGACGTTCGTGCTGCTGCTCGCCACGGCTCCGGCGGCTCGTGCCGCCGACTTCCCGCCGACGACCGTATCTGCACTGGGCTCGACGGTGGTCGCCTCGCGCGGTCCCGGGACCGCGGCCGGCGGGAATTCAGTCGGGGCCGCGGGCGCGAACACACGGCTGCCCCACACGGGGAGCGACAGCGGTGTCGTGATCTGGGTTGGCCTTGCCCTCCTGGGCTCGGGTGCCTTCGCGGTGGCAACGTTCCGCCGCCGCGCTCGCGCTTCCTGACTCGCGGGCGCCGCTCGAGCCACCCTCCCTGCGGAAAATCGGTCGCACCGGACCGGGGATCGGTCGTACGGTCGTAGACCGCCTCGGCCGAGAACCCACTCGCCGGGGCGTTCGCCGGTCAGGAGTCTCCCGTGCGTGAGCGGGCACTGTGGCGGGTCGGTCCCTATCTCCGGCCGCACACCAAACGAATGTGGTTCATCGGGGGCTCCGCGCTGCTGTCGATCGGCGCCCAGCTCTCGATCCCACTCATCGCGAAGGCCGCCATCGACGGCCCGATCCACGACGGCAACAAGCGCGCGCTCGTGCCGCTCCTGGTGCTCGCGGTGGGGCTCGGCCTGTTCGAGCTCAGCTTCACCTACCCTCGGCGGTTGGCGCTCGCGAAGGTCGCGACGAGCGTCGAGACCGACCTGCGCGACGACTTCTACGAGCACCTGCAACGGTTGGAGGTCGGGTTCCACGACCGCTGGCAGTCGGGCCAGCTGCTCTCGCGCGCGAACTCCGACATCTCGCTGATCCGCCGCTTCGCCGCCTTCGGTGCAATTTTCCTCGTGATCATCGTCGTGGAGGTGATCGCGATCTTCGGGCTCCTCCTGCACCTCGACGTGGCGCTCGGCTTGCTCACGATCGCCACCGCGATTCCGGTGCTCGTGCTGTGCCGGCGATTCGAGCGGACCTACCACGTCGTCGTGAGGGACATCCAGGACCAGACCGGTGATCTCACCACAATGCTCGAGGAGGCGGCGCGCGGCATCCGCGTGTTGAAGTCGTTCGGCCGGGGCGACGAGATGTTCCGCCGATACAACGCTCGCTGTCTACAGCTGCGCGACACGGAGCTCGAGCGGGTGAAGATCCATACCCAGTTCATCTGGGTGCTCGGCCTGATCCCGAACATCACGCTCGCGGCGGTGCTCCTGGTGGGCGCGTTCGCGGTGTCGTCGGGCGCGTTGACGGTGGGCGGACTCGTCGCGTTCGTGTCGTACCTGTTGATCCTCGTGTTTCCCATCGAGGAGCTGGCGTGGATCCTCGCCATGGCGGAGGAGGCGGAGACGGCGGCGGGCCGGGTGTGGGAGGTGTTCGACACCGCGCCGGTGATCGCCGACCGTCCCGGCGCGGCGACGCTCGGGCGCGCCGACGGCGAAGTGCGGTTCGATGCCGTGCACTTCATGTATCCCGGGAACGAGAAGACCGTGCTGCGCGGGCTCGACCTCGCGATTCATCCCGGTGAGACGCTCGCGCTGGTCGGCGCGACCGGCTCGGGCAAGACCACGGTCGCCGCGCTGCTCGCGCGGTTGTACGACGTGAGCGGCGGCCGGGTGATGCTCGACGGCCACGACGTGCGTGATCTCACGCTGCGCAGCCTGCGCGCCCAAATCGGGTTCGCCTTCGAGGAGCCGACGCTCTTCTCGGCGAGTGTGCGCGAGAACCTGCTCATCGGGCATCCCGATGCGACCGAAGCCGACATCGAGGCGGCCCTCGCCATCGCGCAGGCATCGTTCGCCTACGAGCTGCCGTGGGGCCTCGACACCCGGATCGGCGAGCAGGGCCTTTCGCTCTCGGGCGGTCAACGCCAGCGTCTCGCGCTCGCGCGCGCGATCGTCGGCCGTCCGCGCCTGCTGGTGCTCGACGATCCGCTGTCGGCGCTCGATGTGCACACCGAAGCGCGTGTCGAGAGCGCGCTGCGCCCGATCCTTGCCGAGTGCACCGCGCTGGTCGTCGTGCACCGCCCGTCGACGATCGCGCTCGCCGATCGCGCGGCATTGATCGACGGCGGGCGCATCGTTGCGACCGGATCGCACCACGACCTGCTCGGGGCGGAGCCGCGTTACGCCGCGATCCTGAGCCAGGCGGCCGAGAACATCGACGAGCCGGACAGTCGTTCGGAAGATCGACCAGGGGAACGACCAGGAGATCGACCAGGGGATCGGGTCGCGTGATCGAGCCCGACGAACTTCCCGATGTAGACCTCGACGCGCCGCTCGACCTCACCGGCGACGACGCCGTCGACCGCTGGCGCGGCGTCGCGGCCGAAGACGTCGACGAGCCGAGCGCGGGCCTCGCGGGCCTGCTCCGCACCCGCAGCCGCCGGTTGCTCGGTTCGTTGCTGCGGCCGCACGTGCGATCGCTGTTGCTGGCCGCCGTGCTCATCGCGTTCAATACCGCCGCGCAGCTTTCGGGTCCCATCCTCGTGCAGGTGGGTATCGACCACGGCATCCCGCCGCTTCTCAAGGGCGGGAGTGGCACCATTCGCCCGCTCGTGAGCGTGGTGGTCGCGATCGTCGTGATCACGTTGCTCGGCGCGGCGACGTTCAACGCGTTCCTCCTGATCGTCGGTCGCGTCGGGCAAGACGTGATCCTCGACCTGCGGCGCCGCGTGTTCGTGCACTTTCAGGAGCTGAGCCTGTCGTTCCACGAGCGGTACACGTCGGGTCGCGTCATCTCGCGTCAGACCTCCGACATCGAAGCCCTCTCGGACATGTTGAAGTCGGGCATCGTGACGCTGGTCACGTCGGTCCTCACGATCGTCGGCATCGCGGTGGTGCTCGTGGTGCTCAACGCGCAGCTCGCGATACCGATACTGGTCGCGCTGCCGCTGTTGTGGTTGATGACGCGGTGGTTCCGCGGTCAGTCAGAGCGCGCGTACCGCGCAACTCGTGACGCGATCGCGCTCGTGATCGTGCATTTCGTCGAGAGTCTCGGCGGGATCCAGGCGGTGCAGGCGTTCCGCCGGGAGCCGCGCAACCAGGAGATCTTCGAGCATCTCGACGATCGCTACCGGAGCGCGAACGTCTGGTCGCAGCGCTTGGCGGCGGCGTACGGGCCGGGCGTGCAGCTCGTAGGCCGGATGACGACGGCAATCGTCGTCTTCTACGGCGGCTGGCTCGCGATCGACGGCAAGGTGAGTGTCGGTGTGCTCGCCGCGTTCCTGCTGTACCTCCGCAGGTTCTTCGAGCCGATGCAGGAGCTGAGCCAGTTCTACAACCTGTTCCAGGCCGCGGCCGCCGGACTCGAGAAATTGTCGGGTGTGCTGGAGGAGCCGCTCACGGTCGCGCCGCCGGCAGTGCCGGAACCGCTCGCGCACGCGCGCGGTGCGCTGCGATTCCAGTCCGTCGACTTCGCGTACCGCGAGCGACCGGTGCTCACCGGCCTCGACCTCGACATCCCCGGCGGGCAGACGATCGCCGTCGTCGGCATGACGGGCGCGGGCAAGACCACGATCGCCCGGCTCGCCGCCCGATTCTGGGATCCGACGTCGGGCCGGGTCACGCTCGACGGTATCGACCTGCGCGACCTCGAGCCGAGCGATCTGCACCGCGCGATCGTCACGGTCACCCAGGAGAATTTCCTCTTCACCGGATCCGTCGCCGACAACATCGGCCTTGGCCGGCCGACGGCCTCGCGCGCCGAGATCGAGGCCGCGGCAGTGGCGATCGGCGCGCACGAGTTCGTGACCGCGCTGCCCGACGGCTACGACACCGATGTGCATCAAAAGGGCGCGCGGCTCTCCGCCGGGCAGCGGCAGCTCGTCGCGTTCGCTCGCGCGTTTCTCGCCGATCCCGCGGTGTTGATCCTCGACGAGGCGACGT
Organism: Acidimicrobiia bacterium; assembly: GCA_038320885.1. GTDB lineage: Bacteria > Actinomycetota > Acidimicrobiia > IMCC26256 > PALSA-610 > JBBQER01. The sequence continues at coordinate 46,046 of JBBQER010000015.1, read as the reverse complement.
CGTCGCTCGACATCCCGTCGGAGCGCTTGGTCCAGCACGCGCTGCGAACGCTGCTCGCGGACCGGACCGCGGTCATCATCGCCCACCGGCTCACGACGGTCGAGATCGCCGATCGCGTGCTCGTGCTCGACGCCGGCCGCATCGTCGAAGACGGCGCGCCCCGCGACCTCATCGGGCGGGGCGGTACCTACGCCGGCCTGCACCAGGCGTGGCTCGAGAGCCTCATCTGAGGCGACGAACGCCCCGACGGCCCATGTACGGGGCATTCGATTCCGTGTACGGTTTGCACCGATTGGTGCGGTGTGCCCCAATCTTGGGGTGGGGGCGGGGATGCGGCGCGGTCTTGGGGTCTTCTTCGTATTGATATTGGTGGTCTCGCTCTCGGCGGGGCTGGCGTCATCGGCGGCGGGAGCGACCGCCCGGCCCGGGAAATCCGCGGGCGCGGGCGTCGGCGCGGCCGTGCTCACCGAGCTCGCCGAGCACGGTTCCGTCAACGTGTTCGTGATGCTGCGAGGGCAGCGCACGAGCCGCGATGCCGGTGCGCTCCGGCACAGCACGGTGACCGCCGAGGCGCACGTGCTCGGAACGATTCTGCCCGGCGTGCGGATCCGGCGTCGCCTGCTCACCGTGCCTGCGTTCAGCGCCCACGTCACGTCGGTCGCCCAGCTCCGCGCCCTGGCCGCGCGGCCCGACGTGTTGCGCATCGACGCGGATGCCGGTGCCGGTACCGGCACACTCGCCCACACGGTGCCGATCATCGGCGCCGACGTGCTGCACGCGAACGGCTACGACGGGACCGGGATCACCGTCGCGGTGCTCGACTCCGGCGCCGACAACGACCATCCCGACCTCGCCGGTGCAGTGATTCACGAGGCGTGCTTCGGCGACAACTTCAGCGGCACCGGTGGTTTCTGCCCGAACGGCACGACCCGACAGGTCGGTGCCGGATCTGCCGAGGACAACGCCGGGCACGGCACGCACGTCACGGGCATCGTGCGTTCGGCGGGCATCGTGAGCTCGGTCGGTGTCGCGCCCAAGAGCAGCATCGTGTCGATCAAGGTGACCGACGGCTGCAGTTTCGGTGGCTGCTTCTACGCCTTTTCCGAGATAACCGCCGGGCTCGACTACATCGTCGCCCACCCGGAGCTCGGCGTCGACGTGGTCAACATGAGCCTCGGGACGAACGCAACGTTCGCCGGCAACTGCGACAACGCGACCTCCTGGCTGATGGCCGCCGCGGCGAGCATCTCGAACCTACGTGCCGCCGGTGTCACAGTTATCGCCGCGAGCGGAAACGACTCCCTCACCAACGCGATGAGCGCTCCGGGGTGTCTCTCCGGTGTGCTGTCCGTGGCGGCATCGAACACATCTGACGTAATGGCGTCGTTCTCCAATACGAGCACGACAACCGACGTCGTCGCACCGGGCGTGAACGTCGTCTCCGACGCAATCGGCGGCGGGACGACGACCGCGTCGGGAACCAGCATGGCGAGTCCCGCGGTGGCCGGTTGTGTGGCGCTCATCCGCCAAGCCATTCCCGCGGCAACCGTGGGCAAGATCGAGGCGGCGCTGAAGTCGACCGGCACCCCGGTGACGCGGGGGAGCAGCACCTTCCCGAGGATCAACTGTGACACGGCGCTGGCCGCGCTGCGCCGGCCGAGTCCACCGACGGCAGTTCACGCGGTTACCGGTACCACGTCTACTTCGACCGGCCCGGCGACCGTCTCGTTCACGCCGGGCGCCGACAACGGCAGTGCGATCACGAACTTCCGCGCGACCTGTGTGTCGTCGAACGGCGGAGTGACGCGTGCGAAGGTCGGACCGGCATCGCCGCTGACGTTCACCGCGCTCACGACGGCGAAGCGCTACACGTGCACGGTCACGGGGACGAACGCGTACGGGACGGGCGCCGCGTCGTCGGTGTCGCCGGCGCTGGTCGTCGGTGCACCCGGTCCTCCCACCCACGTGAAGACGGTGTCGGCTTCGACAACCGTCGCCACCGGCTCGGTGAAGGTGTCGTTCTCGCCGGGAGCGAACAACGGTAAGGCGATCACCGGTTTCACCACATCGTGTGTGTCGTCGAACGGTGGGGTCGCGCGAGCCACGACCGGCGCCGCGTCGCCGCTGACGGTTACCGTCCTCACGACGGGCAAGTCGTACACGTGCACAGTCCGGGGAACCAATGCCCGCGGGACCGGTTCGGCGTCGAGCGCGTCGCCGGCTGTGATCGTGGGATCGCCGGCGGCGCCCGCTGTGGTGACTGCGACGAAGGTTGGGAGCGGGCAACTGGGGGTCTCGTTCACGCCGGGTGCCAACAACGGCAAAGCGATCACGGGCTACACCGCGACCTGCGTCTCGTCGGACGGTGGTGCATCGGGTACGAAGTCGGGTGCCGCGTCGCCGCTCACCGTGACCACGCTCACGGCGGCGAAGACCTACACGTGCACCCTCGACGCGACCAACAGTCGCGGCAACGGATTGCCCTCGAGCGCCTCGCCGGCCGTCACGGCGTAATCGCGGCGCCGGTTTGTCGTAGGTTCGGAGCGGGTAGCCCACCCGGCGGGTCGAGAGGAAAGCGATGAGACGTCGGATCACGCGCGCGCTCGTAGCGGTATGGGTGATGGTGACCGTGGGCGCGCTCGTTGCCGGATGCACGTCGAGCAAGACCGCGGCCAAGGACGTGACCATCACCTCGTGCAAAGCCGGACCGACCGGCGGCCATCCCACCGCGGGCGGCGAGATCGTCAACCACAGCAGCAAGCCGAGCCTCTACACGATCCACGTGAAGTTCAAGGATTCTTCGGGCAACGGAGTGGGCGACGGGGTCGCGGCCGTTGCCAAGGTCGACCCGGGCACCGCGGCCAAATGGCACGCAACGGGCGCGCTCAACGCCAAGGGCCCGGTGAATTGCCGGCTCGGTGCCGTCGGCCGCGGCGCGGTGCCGTAACGCGCGCCGTCGTTATACCGCGTCGGTGATCCGGACCACGAGCAGCGCGATGTCGTCGTTCCGTTCGGCGAGCGGCAGGATCGAGGAGAGCTCGCGGCCGAGCCGATCGGCGACTTCGGCGGCGGAGGCTGCGGACGCGCACGACGCAGCGAACAGCGCGCACAAGGCGTCGGTCCCGAGATCGTGGGGCGGCGCCACGTCGGTAACCCCGTCGGTGTAGAGGAGCATCGTGTCGCCGTGGGCGAGCAGCGTCTTGACGGTGACCGATCGCGAGTCGGGGAACGCGCCGAGCAACGTGCCCGGCTGGCCGAGCGTCTCGGTCCCACCGTCGGCACGCCGGAGGATCGGCAACGGGTGACCACCCGAGGCCATTTCGAACGTGAAGCCGCCCGGCGCGTGGGCAAGCGTTCCGTACAGGGCGGTGCAGAACGTGACCTGGCCTGATCGCAGGACCGCGTTGTTGACATTGCGCAGCACGCCTTCGTGGTCGGCTCCGTGCCATGCGGACGCGCGGATGGTGTGGCGCGCGAGGCCGGTGAGCGCGGCGGCGGCCGGTCCGGTTCCGCAGACGTCGCCGATGACCACGGCCCAATGTTCGGCGTCGACCTCGAACACGTCATAGAAGTCGCCGCCCACGACCGTGCCTTCGCCGGTTGCCCAGTAGCGAACCGCGATGTCGATGCCGGCGATGTCGGGCAGCTTCGCCGGGAGCAGGCTCGCCTGGAGCGTCGTGGCGATCTTCCGCTGGTGCTCGTTCAAACGGATGTACTCGAGCGACGACGCGATACGCGCCGCGGCCGCTCGCGCGAGCGCGAGGTCGTCGACGGTGTAGCGACGACTCGATTCGACGTTCACGAACTGGATCGCGCCGAGGATGCGTCCCCGTTTCTCGAGCGGTACGGCAATGGCGCTGCGGAGACCAAGGTCGTGCAAGACGTCGCGCGCCTCGGCGGTGGGATCGGCGCGCTCGATGACCTCGTCGTCGATCTCGGGGTAGAACTCGCTGCGGCCGGATCGGATCACGGCGGGTATGCCGGTTTGGGCGCTCGGGTCATACGGGAACCGTTTCCCCAGCTCGCGCGCGTACGCGATCATCTCGGGGTCGGCGTGGGCGATGTCGACGTCGGGAATCATCGCGTCCGGCTCGGGCAGCACGAAGATCGCACACCAGTCGCCGAGCCGGGGCACCGCGGCGCGCGTTACGTTGTGCATGACCTCGGCCCGGCTGGTCGCCGTCGACAGCGCGTCGTTGATAAGACCGAGGAACTCGAGGCGTTCGCGGCTCACGCGTTCGTTCTCTGCTGCCTGGAGCGCCGCGGCCGTGAACTCTTCACGCTGCACCAGCGTCTGCATCTGCTCGGTCACGTCGGCGACGCAGCCGATGGTTCCCAGGACCTCGCCCCCGTCGTCGACGATCGCGCGTCCCTTGCCCTGCAGCCAATGGATGCTGCCCTCGGGCCACACGACGCGGTGGTCGACGACGTACGCGCTCTTGTTCGCCAACGCTTCCTGAACGGTTGCCAGTACCTCGGGAGCGTCTTCGGGATGCAGCAGCGACACGTACGTTTCGTACGTGCCGTCGAACTCGCCCGGCGCGAGCCCGAAGAGCTGTTCGACCTTGGTGTCCCAGTGGGTCTCGCCGGTTTGCATGTTCCAACGCCAGGTACCGAGCCCGCCGGCCTCGAGGGCCAAGGCGAGGTGGGCGGCCAGATCTTCGGCCCGCTGCTCGAGCACGCGCTGCGCGGTGACGTCTTCCGACACGCCGACGACCGCCCGCAGGTTGCCCTGTTCGTCGAGGATCGGCTGGTTCACCGAATGGACGCGGATCTCGGTCCCGTCCCGGCGTTCGATGGGAAAGTCGCCCCGCCACGAGTTGCCCGCGGCAACGATCGAGAAGATGCCGCTCGCGAGCTGAAGGTCCGCTTTCAAGACCAGGACGTCGAGGATCGACCGGCCGAGAACGGTCTCCTCCGGCCATCCGTACAGCTCCTCGGCCGCGCGGTTCCAGAGCAGGATCTCGCCCTCGGGGCCGGTGACGACCACGGCCCGGTGGAACGCGTCGATGACCGCCCGCTCGGTCGACGCATTCATCTCGCCCCTCATGAAATCAGGGTACTTCGGGGCTCTCCGTGGGTACCTTTTCGCGCATCGTGATGCAACTGGCGGTCCCCCCGGCGTCCGCACAACTCCGTCGGGCGCGTCATTGGCTACGCGATCAGCTCGATGTCGACACGGGCGTCGATCGCACGCACATCGAGGACCTGCAGACGGTGGCCAACGGTTGCTCGGCGCCACACTCCAATCCGGCGTGCGAACGCCGGTGACGTTGAGCGTCGAGCTCTTTGCCCGACTGACGAGTGTGCGCGTGCGCTGCCCGGGTGATGTCGAGCTGCGCGACGACCCGTTCGGCATGCGCGAGAACGTGCTGCAAGGGCTCGCGTTCGCGTGGGGCAAACGGAGCTACGCCGACGGCTCCGTCGATCTCTGGGCCGAGGTGGCGCGCCCGCGCGAATATCTGCAGTAGCAACCGGTGAGCTCTCGCGGCTCAGCCGGAGCGTGATTGGCGGAGCCGCTCGATGACGCCCGTGAGCTCGAGCACGCGCTCCACCGCCGACGATGCACCCTCGAGCAGCAGCTGCCCGTCCTGGTCGGCCAGCTTGTTCGACGCGCCGAGGATGACGCGCAGGCCGCTCGAGTCGAGGAAGTCGACCTGCTCGAGATCGAGCGTGACGAGGCGGGCGCCGTTGGCGATCACGGTGTCGAGCACGTCTTCGAGTTTCGTCGCGGTCTGCATGTCGATCTCGCCCCGGACGACGATGGACCAGGCGCGAACCGTCTCGGAGACTTCGACGTGAAGCTCGTCGGCCATTCGGAAAGAGTAGATCGAATAGCCGGCGGTATCACATTGGACGACCGCGGCAGCGCTAGCGCGGCGAGAGCTGGTTCGAGAGCGCTTCGGCCTCCACGTCGAGACGACGCACGAGGCCGGGCACGATTCGGCGTTCGGCGGTGCCGCCGACCAGCGGCACGCGGACGTGAAGGTCGCCGGCGATGCGACGACGCGAGCGCGTCCCGTCGCCGACCGGGGTGATCGCGACGTCCGCCCGTCCGTTCAGCCTGCGCTCGTCCTGTTCGGCGGAGAACGAGAGTGTGCCGGTGAGCGACTGCGTGTCGAGGCGCAACTCCTGCATCCAGGTGAGCTTGCGGTTGCCGACGATCCGCCGCGCGATCGGGTCGACCTGGCCGATGTACTCGTAGCGCAGCAGGAGCACGCGCGTCGTACCCTCGAGCGAGCTCGTCACGACCTCCGGCCGGCTGAGGTCGGGCAGGTCGAGTTGCGTATGGAACGCCGGATCGCAGAGCAGGTCGGCCACCGCGGCGCCGGGCGCGGGAAAGTCGTGTACGACTTCGAAGTGCACGGCGTCAGTCTGGCCCGCGACGCGTGAGCTGATGGAGATGTCCTGATGGAGATGCCAACGAAGGTTCTCGGTGCCGGTGGGATCGAGGTCAGCCGATTGGCGCTCGGGTCGTGGCGCACGTTCGAGCGGTTGAGCCGCGACGAAGGGCTGGCGGTGATGATCGCGGCACGGGAGTCGGGGATCACCTTCCTCGACGACGCTCGGTACGACGACGAGACCGGGAACGCGCCGATCCCAACGGGTTACTCAGAGGTGCTCTTCGGCGAGTTGTTCCACGCCGCGGGCTGGCCCCGCGCGGAGACCGTCGTTGCCAACAAGTTGTGGTGGGAATTCTGGCCCGAGCAGAGCGCGGCGGCCGAGCTCGAGTCGTCGCTGGCGCGCATGCAGTTCGACTACGTCGACGTCATCTACGCGAACCCGCCCGAGCACGGTCTCGGCATCGAGGAGCTCGTCGATTCCGTTGCCGCGCTCGTCGAGTCCGGCCGGGCGCGCGCGTGGGCGATCGTCAACTGGTCCGCTTCGATGCTGCTCGAAGCGTCCACGATCGCGAGCGGGAAAGGGCTCCCGCAGCCGTGCACCGCGCAGCTGCCCTACAGCCTCGTGCATCGATCGCCGGTCGAAGACGCCGACATGCTCGCCGCGCTCGACGCGTGCGGCGCGGGCGTGGTCGCATCGTTCGTCCTCGCGGGCGGGGTGCTCACCGGCAAGTACGACGACGATCCGACCACCGGTCGCGCGGCAGGAAGTCTCGAGCATCCACGCGTCGCCGCGACCGCGGCGGTCGCTCGCCAACTCGCCGAGCTCGCCCGGGAGCTCGAGACGACGCCGGCGGCCCTCGCGATCGCCTTTCCCCTCTCGAACCCGATGGTCGCGTCCGTGCTCTTCGGCTCGACCACGCCCGAGCAAGTCCGCCAGAACGTGGCTGCGCTGGAGGTAGCCGCGCGCCTCGACGAGTCCCGCCTGACCCGCCTCCGCGCCCTCGGCGCCGCCGCGGATCCAGGCGGGGGGCGGGGTCGATGTTCTGAGTGAGGGCTCACTCAGATACTCTTGACCGGGTGAGCCTGCCGGATACAGCGACCAAGACCAAGCGGGCGACGGCGCTTCCCCCCGACGAGCGGCGATCGATGATCGTCGCCGCCACGTTGCCCCTCCTCGTCGAGCACGGCGATCGGGTGACCACCAAGCAGATCGCGGAGGCCGCGGGCATCGCCGAGGGCACGATCTTCCGCGCGTTCGCGGACAAGGACGAGGTGATCGCCGCCGCGATCGAGTCCGCGCTCGATCCGGCACCGCTCGAAGCCGCGTTGTCGGCGATCCCGCGCGACCTCCCGTTCGAAGCCGGCCTCGCGGCTGCGGCCGTGATCATCCGACAGCGCGTCCTCGACATCTGGTTGTTGGTGTCGAGCGTCGGGACGCGCTTCCACGAGATGACGCGCCGCCCGATGACCGACAGCGACGCACTCGTCCGCTTGTTCGAGACCCACCGTGCCGAGATCACGGTCGAGCCGGTCGTCGCGGCGCGCTTGCTGCGCGCGTTGACGCTGTCGACGACGCACCCGATGCTCGCGGGCGACCCGAGGTCAGCCGACGAGCTCGTGCACCTGTTCCTCCACGGGGTGGGAGGCGCGCGATGACGCAGTTGTTACGGCTGCTGCGGTCGCATCTCCGCCCGTACCGCAAGTCGCTCCTGGCGATCGTCGCGCTGCAAACGGTGCAGACCTCGGCCGCGTTGACGTTGCCGACGATCACGGCGCGCATCATCGACAACGGTGTGCTCGCCCGGCCCAAGGCGAACATCGGCTACATCCACACCTGGGGCGGGGTGATGGTTCTCGTCTCACTCGTCCAGATCGCGTTCGCAGTGGGAGCCATGTACTTCGGCGCCAAGGTCGCGATGAGCTTCGGGCGCGACCTCCGCAAGAACCTGTTCCATCAGGTCACGGATTTCTCGGCCCGCGAAGTCGGAACGTTCGGCGCGCCCTCGCTCATCACGCGGATCACGAACGACGTGCAGCAGGTGCAGATGCTCGTGGTGATGGCGTGCACGATGGCGATCGCGGCGCCGATCACGATGGTCGTCGGGGTGATACTGGCGCTGCGCCAGGACATCGGCCTGTCGATCGTGCTGGTCGTCGCGATGCCGGTCGCGGCGATCGTGCTCGGCTTCATCGTCGCGCAGATGGTTCCGGCGTTCCGGCTCATGCAGGAGCGCATCGACCAGGTCAACCGGGTGCTGCGCGAGCAGATCACGGGCATGCGCGTCGTTCGCGCGTTCGTGCGGGAACCGCAGGAGGCGCGGCGGTTCGGTGAGGCGAACACTGATCTGACCGAGGTGTCGCTGAAGGCCGGTCGCTTGATGTCGGCGATGTTCCCGACGGTCAACCTGCTCATCAACGTGTCGAGCGTCGCCGTGCTCTGGCTCGGTGCGAGCCGGGTGAGCTCCGGCCAGATCCAGGTCGGCACGCTGGTCGCGTACCTCACCTATCTCGTCCAGATCCTCATGTCGGTCGTGATGGCCACGTTCATGGTCTCGATGATCCCCCGTGCCTCGGTGTCGGCCGATCGCATCCAGGAAGTGCTCGACACCCCGCCCAGCGTCGTTCCCCCGGCCAACCCGGTGCGCGACGTCGTCCAACACGGCGCGCTCGAGTTCGAAGATGTCGGTTTCCACTATCCCGGCGCCGAGCATCCCGTGCTCAGCGGCGTCTCGTTCGCGACCGCGCCCGGTCAGACCACGGCCGTCGTCGGCAGCACCGGTGCGGGCAAGTCGACGCTCGTGAACCTGATTCTCCGGCTGTTCGACAGCACCGAGGGAACCGTGAAGGTCGGCGGCGTCGACGTGCACGATCTCGATCCCGACGTGCTCTGGCAGACGATCGGTCTCGTGCCGCAGCGGCCGTACCTGTTCTCGGGAACGGTTGCGAGCAACCTCCAGTTCGGCAAGCCCGACGCCACCGAAGAAGAGATGTGGGCCGCGCTCGAAGTCGCGCAGGCGAGCGACTTCGTGCGCGCCATGCCCGGCGGGCTCCACGCCCGGATCGAGCAGGGTGGAACCAACGTGTCCGGCGGGCAGCGCCAGCGGCTGTCGATCGCACGCGCCCTCATCCGCCGGCCCGACATCTACGTGTTCGACGACTCGTTCTCGGCGCTCGACCTCGCGACCGACGCGCGCCTGCGCGCCGCGCTCGGGCCCTATACGAAGGACGCCGCGGTCGTCATCGTGGCGCAACGCGTCTCGACGATCGCGACCGCCGACAACATCCTCGTGCTCGAGGACGGCGCCGTGATCGGCCGCGGCACCCACAACGAGCTCATCCGCGATTGCCCGACCTACGCGGAGATCGTCCAGTCCCAGATCGGCGAGAAGAGCGCGGCATGACGCTGATCGACGATTTCGAAGAGAACGAGGAGCTCGATCTCGCGTCGCCGGAGATACGCGCCGCGGGCCGGTGGAACTCCGCGGGCGTTCCGGGCGAGCGATCGAAGGACTTCAAGAGCGCGCTCCGGCGCCTGGGCCGGATGCTCGGGCCCATGTGGATTATCCTCGTCGTCGTCGCCGTGATCGCGGTCGTCAGCGCGACGCTGAACGTCTTCGGGCCGCGCGTGCTCGCACACGGCACCAACGTCATCGTGAACGGCTTGCGCAGCCCCGGCGGTATCAACTTCGGCGAGCTCCATCACGTGCTGTACCAAGCGGTCGCGCTCTATGTGGCGTCGGCGCTGCTGTCGATCGTCGCCGGCTACATCCTGGCCGGCGTGGTCCAGCGGTTGATGTTCAAGTTGCGTTCCGACGTAGAGGACAAGGTCAACGCGCTGCCGCTCAGCTACATCGACAAGCAGCAGCGCGGAGATCTGCTCAGCCGCGTCACCAACGACATCGACAACGTTGCGCAGAGCCTCCAACAGACGCTGAGCCAGATGCTGACCTCGGTGCTGCTGCTCATCGGCTGCGCGATCATGATGTTCACGATCTCACCGTTCCTGGCGGTCGTCGCGCTCACCACGGTGCCGGTGTCGGTGTGGGGGATGCGAGCGGTCGCGAAGCGCTCCCGCCCCAAGTTCATCTCGCAGTGGACGAGCACTGGGAGCCTCAACGCGCAGATCGAGGAGACGTTCACCGGGCACGCGGTGGTGAAGGCATTCGGCCGCCAGCGCGAGGTCGAACAGCGGTTCCGCGATACCAACGACGAGCTCTACGAGTCGTCCTTTGGCGCCCAGTTCATGTCGAGCCTGATGCAGCCCTTCACGATGTTCATGGGCAACATCCAGTACGTGATCGTGGCCGTCGTCGGCGGTCTGCGGGTGGCGAGCGGGGCGATCACCATCGGCGACATCCAGGCGTTCATCCAGTACTCGCGCACCTTCTCGATGCCGCTCACGCAGTTGGCGTCGATGATGAACGTGTTCCAGTCGGGCATCGCGTCGTTCGAGCGGGTGGTCGAGTTCCTCGATGCCGAGGAGCAGACTCCCGACCCGGTCGCAAGCGAAAATCCCCCGCCCGTGCGCGGGCGCGTCGAGTTCCGCGACGTCACGTTCTCGTACGACCCGAACCGCCCGCTCATCGAGTCGCTGTCGCTGGTTGCCGAGCCCGGTCAGACCATCGCGATCGTCGGCCCGACCGGCGCCGGCAAGACCACGCTCGTGAACCTCATCATGCGGTTCTACGAGCTGAATGGCGGTGCGATCACGCTCGACGGCCGTGACATCTCGTCGATCCCGCGTCACGAGCTGCGATCGAAGATCGGCATGGTGCTCCAGGACACGTGGCTGTTCGGCGGCACCATCCACGACAACATCCTCTACGGCAACCCGGATGCCACCGAGGAGCAGATCCTCGAAGCCGCGCGCGCGACCTACGTCGACCGCTTCGTGCACTCGCTGCCCGACGGCTACCAGACGCTCATCAACGAAGAGGCCGACAACGTGAGCGCGGGCCAGAAGCAGCTGCTGACGATTGCGCGCGCCTTCCTCGCGGATCCGGCGATCCTCATCCTCGACGAGGCGACCAGCTCGGTCGACACGCGCACCGAGGTGCTCATCCAGGAAGCGATGAACGCGCTACGCCGTGATCGCACGAGCTTCGTGATCGCGCACCGCCTGTCGACCATTCGCGGTGCCGACGTGATCCTGGTGATGGAGGACGGCTGCATCGTCGAGCAGGGATCGCACAACGAGCTGCTCGGCCGCGACGGTCCCTACTCGCGTCTGTACAACTCACAGTTCGTGGCGCCTGTGGTCGACGTCGTCTGATCAGGTTCCGGCGCACCCCAGCTTCAGTGAGAGCGCTCCCACAGCACAGCGGCTTGTTGCGATTCGTAGAGCCGCGTCGCGACGACGATGACGTCGCCGTCGGCTCGAACCGAGTTGACGGTCTCCGCGTACGGGAGCTTTCGCTGCGCGACGAGCCGCTTCACGTAGGGGACAGAGCCCGCGGCGGTGCGATCGCCGGACAGCGACGGCGCCACGTCAATGCTGGTTCCGTCGGATTGCACCTTCAGGATACGAAGGGGTCCGCCCTGGCCCCTGCCGTCGTCGGCCACGTAAACGTCGCCATTTGGCGCGACGGCAATCGCCGTCGGCCGGAAGAGGCCGGGATGATCGAACGGCACCTTGGAGACCGTGCCGTCGGCAGAGATGCGCGAGATCCCGAAGCCGCCGTAGTCGGCGACGTCGACGTCTCCGTCGGGCGTGGTCGCGAGTCCCACCGCATAGAGAGGATCGGGCAGCGAGGAGATGATGCCGTCCGGGGCGATGCGACGGATCGCCTTGGTGTCGGACTGGAACACGACGAGGTTGCCGGCGCCGTCGAACGCGAGATCCGTCGGGTCGAGGCCGGCCTCGAGCGTCGGCCCGCCGTCGCCTGTCTGGCCGGCCGAGCCGTTCCCCGCGAAGGTGGTAATCGTGCCGTCGGTCCCCACGCGCCGGACCCGGTCGTTGCCGCCGGCGGCGATGTAGAGCGCGTCGTCGGGACCGACAACGAGTGCCTCCGGACTGTTGAGTTTCGCTTGGATCGCGGGACCGCCATCGCCGGCGAATCCCTCAGTGCCGTCACCCGCGTAGGCGCTCACCGAGCCGTCGTACCCGACACGCAGCACGGTCTTTGTCCCATTGTCTGCTACGTACAGGATTCCCTTGTGATCGAACGCAAGTCCCAGCGGGTCCGCGACGCGGGCTACGGGTCGCACCACGCCACCGGAGATCGAGACGACCCGGTGCGCGCCGGCATCGGCGACATAGAGGGTGCCATCGCGACCGACCGCGAGCGCTGTCGGTCGCACCAGCGGTGGTGAGAGCGGAGGAGTCGTCGGTGTCGTCGTCGAGGGCGAGACCGGCCGCGCGTGATGCTCCGGTCGTGACGCGACGAACACCACCGACGCGATCACCAGCGCCGCCGCGAACGCGACGCCCACGACTGCGACCCGGCGCCGCGGCGCTTCCGGGCGCGCGGTGATCTCGTCGGGGAACGGCGGTGCCGGTGGTGCTTGTTCCACGAGCCGGGTTACCAACTCGGCGACCCGCGGATCTCGAGTGTCAGTCATCACCCATCACCTCTCGCAACTTGGTGTGTGCTCGATCGAGATGGCGCGCGACGGTGCTCCGGCTGATGCCCAGCGTCGCGGCGATGCCTTCCTGGTCGAGGTCGTGCCAGTACGTAAGAACGATCACGGCGCGCTGGCGCACGCTCAGCACCGTCAAATAGGCGAGCGTTTCGATGTCGCGAGGATCTTCGGCGCGTTCCTCGCGCGCGACGCGGAGCTCGCGCGCGCGCCGGCGTCGACCGGCACGATGGTACATCCTGGCTTCGTTGACAACCGATCGGTAGAGATAGGCACGCTGGTCGCGCGCGCCGCTCCACGCCGGAGAGCCGAGCAGCCTCGCGACGGCCGACGACACGACATCGGCGGCGTCGTCGGGGCCCACCAATCCGGTCGCCAGGCGCACGAGATCGTCGGCGTGCTTCGTGTACAGCTCGGCATCCGACAGCCCGGTCACAACCGTACGATGCCACCGGCGGCCGGGCGCGTTGACACGCGCGATCACCCAATCGCGGTGGTCCGCGTGGGTAGCGTGCGCGGGTGACGTCGGACACCGCTCGTTCGCATGTTCGCGAGCCGGGCGGGCGTCATCTCCATCGCGATGCGTTCGCCGCCCTGGGCATCTTGGCGATCGCAGCCGTCAGCGCCGGCTTCGGGGCCGCCGCGGGGTGCAGGCCGGTCGGGAGCTCGGCCGCCGATCACGTCTTGACCGGATTGCTGGCCGCGGTCGTCGTCATCGCGGCCGCGACCGCGTCGCCCAAGACCCTCCTGGTCGGGTCCGCGATCGTCGCGGTTGCGGCCGGCGATTCACTGGCGCTGCATCTCGTGGGGTTGGCCGCGCTCGCGGTCACGGTGCTCGTCCAGCTCCTCGGCCGGCGCGAGCGTCTGCTGGCGGCCCTGATCGGTGCCGTGATCGTGCAAGCAATGCTGCGGTTGCACTGGACGTCACCGACGCGCGGCTCGGCCGTCGTCGCGTTCGTCGGGCTCGCGCTCATCATCCTGTCCGGAGTGCTCGGCGCGCCCGCACCGAGTCGCCGTATCGCGTTCCGCGTCGCGTGGATATCGGGGGCGATCGTCATCGTGGCGATGCTGGCGTCGATCTACGCCGTCACCCACAGCCGCACGTTGCTCACCACGGGCGAGGCCGAGGCACGGGCGGCGGTGGATGCCGCTCGCTCCGGCGACCGCAAAGGGGCGGCGCGTCAATTCGCGATTGCCCAACGTCGTTTCGAAGAGGCCGGCAACGACCTCGGCTCGTGGTTGACGTGGCCCGCGCGCCAACTTCCGCTCGTCGGTCCGCAGCTACGCGTCCTCGATCAGGTTGCGACCTTGGGCGCCCGCACGATTCCGGTCGCGCGCGCCGGTATCACAAAGGTCAACCTCGATCGCCTGCGTATGGTCAACGGGCGCCTCGACCTCGACGCGATTGCTTCGTACAAACCGGTTTTCGACGAGGTGGTCGACCGGACCGGCGCGGCCCGCAAGGAGCTCGCGCGGATCTCGCGCATGTGGCTGGTGCCGCAACTCACCAATCCCCTGGAGAAGTTCGCGACCACCCTCGCCAAGGCCGACTACAGCGCGCATACCGGCGCGGACACGGTCGCGCTGGCGCCGTCGCTGCTCGGTGCGGACGGTCCGCGCAACTACCTGCTCGCGATCGTGACGCCCGCCGAGGCGAGAGGCGGGGGCGGCCTCATGGCCAACTACGGGGTGCTGCGCATCGCCGACGGCCGCCTGCACCTCGCCAAGGTGGGCCGCGGCCCTGATCTCAACGCGCCCGGCGTTCACCCGAAGCATCTGTCCGGGCCTCCCGACTACCTCGCTCGGTACGCCAAATTCGAACCGGCCGAGTCGTGGGAGAACGTGACCATGTCACCCGACTTCCCGTCGGTTGCGAACGTGATGGCCCAGCTGTACCCGCAGTCGGGCGGGATTCCCATCGACGGCGTCATCCGGCTCGATCCCGTCGCCCTCTCGGGACTGCTCTCGCTGACCGGGCCGGTGCACGTTCCCGGCCTGCCGATCACGCTCGACTCGGACAACGTCGTGAACTTTCTCCTACGCGACGAGTACGTGCTCATCACCGACAACAAGCTGCGCTCGAATTTGCTCGGCGATGTCGCTCGTGCCGCCTTCGATCGCCTGACCACAGGCAAATCGCCGGGGCCGGCGCGTTTCGGCCGGGCCCTGAGTCCTGCGATCAGCACCGGCAACTTCGCGTTGTGGTTCCGCGATGCGCGCAGTCAGGCACTGGTGCGGCGGATCGGTGCCGACGCGGCGATGCCCGAGAACCAGGGCGATTCCTTCGGGTTGACCGTCCAGAACGGCGGCGGGAACAAGATCGACGAGTACCTGCAGCGAACCGTCGACTACCGGACCACGATTACCCCGACCGGCGCGGTGCAGGTCCATGCCGTGATCTCGCTCCACAACGGCGCGCCGGCGACGGGGCTGCCCAAGTACGTGATCGGGAACCCGGCCAACAGTTCGAACGCGCCCCCGGACGGGACCAACCGGCTCTACCTCTCGATGTACTCGGCACTCGCCCTAGAGCGCGCCACGCTCGACGGCCGCCCGTTCGCCCTGCTCGCCGAGGGGGAGCTCCGCCGGAACGTGTATTCGGCCTTCCTCGACATCCCGTCTCGTGGCACCCGCACGATCGAGCTCGACCTCGGTGGATCGGTGAACTTGGCGAACGGCCACTTCCGGTTCGACTACATCCCCCAGCCGCTCCCGCTTCCCGACGAGGTCCGGTGGTCGGTCCGCGCCCCCGGCGCGCAGGTCGTGAGCGCCGCCGGCGAGGGCGCGGAGCCGATCCACATGAACCTCACCCGCAACGCGGCCTCGACCAGGACCCGGGCGCGTGGCCGCTGGTCGATCGACGTCCGCCTCCGGCGCTGAACGGCATTAGGGCCGAAGGACCCACTCTCAGGGGGTACTTCGGTGTTACAATTCGGGCCTTCGAAACACATGGAAGGGGCGGGTAATGCGCAGGATGTTGGTACTGATAGGGGTTGCGCTCGCGCTATGCGTGGTCGCAGCGCCGGCGGTGTATGCGGTGGACTATCCGCCGACCGTGGTGACTCAGGGCGGGAAAGTGGTGTCGCCGTCGACCGTCGCCGGCACTGAGGTGCGCGCGACCCCCCAGGGGAGCAGCGCGCTGCCTCGCACGGGGAACGACAGTCTTCCGCTCGTTTGGATCGGACTCACGCTCGTTGGTACGGGCGCCTTCGCGGCAGTGAGCTTCCGGCGTCGGGCACGCGCTTCCTGAGCCGTTTCCAACGGTTCGCAAGCTGAGGTTCCGGGCAGGTCGTGCTCATCGTTCTCCGATCGGGGGACGAAGAGCACGACCTTGCCGCGTCTGAACCGAAGCGGGGCGTACGGGTTGACAAACCCAACCGATGAGCGCCCAGACAGTTACCTTCTTCGCGTGACTTACACGGGGGCGTTTGGCACCGGCGACGGGCATAGGGCCTGGGCTCTTGTATCGAAACGATGCCAGGGCATGATGAGCGAGACCGACTACCTCGCGACTGTCGCGGCGGCCGCGGTGAAATACCCCGTTCTGCGCGTCACTCGGTTCGACGCGGCGATCGACGGTGACGCCGCGACCGTCAACTACGAAACAAGCTCGCCCGAGATCAGCAAGCGGGATCAGCGCTGGGTGTTCGAGCGCGGCCACTGGCGGTTCGACGGCTGCTGAAGACCGGGCGTTTACGCGGCGCTTGGGTTTGTCAACCACACGTCCTGACAACCCGTTGCGGCCAAACCTTGGGTCGTCGTCGCGTAAGTGTCTCAGGCATATGCGAACATGTGTTCGTGACGGTGTTGATGGCGCAGGCCCGTGCGGCGGATGTGCGGACGGTGGATCGCGAGTTGGGTCGTTGGGTGAGTGGGCTCGACGCGAACGCGGTGCCATTGCCCGAGGTGCTGAATCTGTTCGAGGTGTACATGTCGGTCGCGCGTTGGGCGCAGACGGCGATGACGCTGCTCGCGCCGCGCGTGGAGGAAGCCGAGACGTGGAAACGCGCCGGTCACCGATCCGCGGCCGAGCATCTCGCGGTGGTGGCGGGCACATCGGTGTCGGTCGCCCGCGCCATGTTGGAGACCTCCAAGCAGGTCGCGGCGTTACCCGCGACCGCGGACGCGATGCGGGCGGGAAGGTTGTCGCCGGCGAAGGCGGAGGCGATCGCATCCGCGGCGACCGTCGCCCCTGAGGCTGAGGAATCGTTGTTGTCCAAGGCGGATGCGCCGTTGGCTGTGGTGCGTGACGAGTGTTTGCGGGCCAAAGCTGTGGATCGTGACGCCGCGCACGCTCGGATCCGCCGCGACCGGTTCGCGCGTGAGTACACCGACAGTGAGGGCGCTTGGAACTTCGTGGCGCGGGGCACGCCCGAAGACGGCGCCCGGTTCCGATTCGCGCACCAACCGATCGTCGACGAAATGTTCAAGAAAGCGCGCCGCGAGGACCGCAAGGAGACCCGCGAGGCCTACGCGTTCGATGCGTTCATCGAGCTCGCCCACCGCGCCGCAGCTCCAGAGGCGGGCAACACCTCCAAGTCGTCTCCTCGGTTCATGACACTCATCCGAGCCGACCTCGAGGCGCTCCGGCGCGGTTGGGTCGAGGGTGACGAGGTCTGCGAGATCGCCGGGCTCGGCCCGATCCCCGTGGCGACCGCTCGTGACTTGCTCGGCGATGCGGTCCTCAAACTCGTGATCACGAAGGGCGTCGACGTGATCAACGTCACCCATCTCGGTCGGTCCGCGACTGCCGCCCAGCAGGCCGCCTTGTGGTGGCAGTCACCGACGTGCACCGCCGAGGAGTGCACCCGTACGCGGCGCCTCGAGAACGACCACGAGATCGGGTGGGCCGAAACCCGCAGGACGCGCGTCGACGAGCTCGACCCGCTCTGCACCCACGAGCACTCGCTCAAGACCAACCACGGCTGGGCGCTCGTTGCCGGCACCGGTCGCCGGCCCTTCGTCCCGCCCGACGACCCCCGCCACCCGAAATACCGAGATCCACCCGACCCGTGAGACGAGTCGAGAAGTCGCCCACGCGCGCGTTGCGCGCGTGTTCAGTACGCGCGTGTTCAGTACGCGCGTGTTCACAACGCGCGAATTCAGTACGCGTGTGTCTAGAACGCGCCCTTGCGCGCGACCAGGATCGGAATCGTGCGCAGGATGATCAACAGGTCGGTGATGATCGACCAGTTGTCGACGTAGTAGAGATCGAGCTGCTCGTACTGCTCGTAGGTCGAGTTGCTGCGGCCGTTCACCTGCCACATTCCCGTCAGGCCCGGCTTGACCAGCAGACGATCGCGCATGCGCGGTACCCACTGCGCCGCTTCGGACGGCAACGCGGGACGCGGGCCGACCATGCTCATCTCGTCGCGCAGGACGTTCCACAGCTGCGGGATCTCGTCGATGGAGAACCGGCGCAGGATCTTTCCGACGCGCGTCGTGCGCGGGTCGTCGCGCATCTTGAACAGCGGACCGTTCGCCTCGTTGAGCGCTTCGAGCTCGGCCAAACGGAGCTCGGCGTCGTTGCACATGGTCCGGAACTTGATGATCGTGAAGAGCTTGCCGTCCTGGCCGATGCGCGCCTGGCGGAAGAACACGGGGCCCTGCGAGTCGAGCTTGATCGCCACGGCGACGATTGCGAGCAGCGGCGAGACCACGATCAAGCCGAACGAGGCGATGGCAATGTCGGTGGCTCGTTTTGCCAGGCCTCGCCAGCCCTGGCGGCGTACCGGCTGCAGGCACACGACGGGGTAGCGGCCGAGGGGGCGGAGCAGCAGTCGCTGCGACGCGACGTCGCGCAGCGTCGACGACAGCTCCACGTGCACGCCGGCTTCGACGAGCTGGCGGGCGAGGTCGTTGCACAGATCAGCGTCAATCGCGGTGGTCGCGACCACGACACCTGTCGCTTCGGTTTCGCGCACGATGGCGAGCGTCTCCGACGTCGGTCCGAACACGGTGCGCGACCCGTCGCTCACTCGCATGTCGTCGGTGAAGCCGAGGACGCGGTAGCCGAGCCACGGTCGCTCGTCGAGCATGCCGGCGATGGCCATGCCCTCTGCGTTCGCGCCGACGACGACGACAGGGCGCATCATGTGGCCGCGCATGCGCAACCGCTTGAACACGCGCCGTGACACTTCACGGTCGGCGCCGACGAGGACGAGCGAGAAGACCCACGTCAGCAACACCCACTGACGGGTCACGTTCACATCAGACCCGTAGTCGACGAGTGCGGTTGCCGCGATGCAGAACACGACGGCGTGGAAAACCTGGTGATACTCCTGTGCGCGCGAGGTGATGCGACGCAGCGTGTACAGGCCGTACCGCGCGAACACCGCGATCCACAGCGGAATCAGTACGGCCGCGAACGCGATGTACGCGTTGCCCGACATCGTGTCGCCGCTCGACGCCACGCCGGCGAGTTGATACGCCGCCCACATCGCCAACGCGATCGCGATCGAGTCGAAGGCGGCGCTCGCCACTTTCGGCAACTTCCGATGATGCGCACGAGTCGCCTTCCTGGCGATTTCGCGCACGGCGTTAGGACGCGCTACGGGTTCGACTAACTCCGTCAGCCCCACCACTAGTTACCTACCCCACCTTGAAATTCGGCCCTCCAGGCGTGGAAACGTTCGCGCAGTCTGTGGTCGCGATCAAGCGCGCGGTGTGAACTGAGCATGAACCGTTCCCCTTACGCTCCGCGCGCGGACCACATTCGGCTGGCGTATGCCGCGAATGAGCCATTGAGGTGGATTTTTCCGGCGATTGCAATGGGCCGGTCAGATCAATCTGATGGGGGGGGACAAATGTTCGTAACGTTCACGAAAACGAAAAAAGACCGTGGGGTCCGACGATGTCGAACCCCACGGTCTCTCCTCAGGTCTACCGACCTGGCGGACCCTCAGTTGTTGTGACTGAAGAACGGCTGCGTTGCCAGGTCCCGCCACGCCGCCATCGACTCGGGACTGGAGTCCAGCTGCCAGCGGAAGATCGCGGGGTCGCTGTACATGTCCATCGCCCGGTTGAAGTAGACGACTGCCTTGATGTTCGGGTAGAGCACCTTCACCGTGTTGCCCATGTCGCGCAACCAGTCGGCCTTCGACTGGGGGACTCCGCCGTCGACGGTGCCCACCGCGGCGACCATCAGAGGCTTCTCCTGGGCGGCCGCCCAGGTGTAGAAGTGGCCGTAGATCGAGGCGAAGCTCTCCGACGGGTCGCCGTGCTGGGGGTTCGAGTTGAACCCGTCGGCCGCGATCCAGTCGGTCAGCGCTGCTCCGGGATAGAACTTCTGCGCCTCACCGGTGGCGAACCCGTAGGCAGTCGGGGCCCATACCCACGCCACGTTGGTGGCACCGACCGACGTGAAGATGCTCCGGATGTGTGCCCACGCCGCGACGTACTGGCTCGGCGTGCCGGCCTCGCTGTCGAAGTGATGGCCGTCCATTTCCCAGAACCAACGCAGGAACACGGTGGTTCCGAGTGCCTTGATCCCGAGGGCGGTGTTCCGGATGTAGGTGTCCTGGGAGCCGTTGGTGATCGCGGAGGTCTGATACCCGCCCCACGAGATCATCGGGATACGGCCACGATCGATGTGCCACTGCTCGCGCCAGGTCGGGAGCTGCAGGCCCCACTTGTAGATGAGGTGCGCGACGTCGAGGTTGCTGCCCGAATCGGCGACGAACTGGTTCCAATCGCCGATCTCGGTCGCCTTCACGACCTTCGGCAACAACGCGCCGAGCAAGGTCCCCGATGCCGGGACCAGCGGGCCCGTGACCACGTCGGGATTCCCGTCGGGAGGCGGGAGGGCGAGCCCGTAGCCGGTCACGAAGGCGGCCAGCGCCGCCGGTGTGCTCAGCGCGCTTC
This sequence comes from Acidimicrobiia bacterium, assembly GCA_038320885.1. GTDB lineage: Bacteria > Actinomycetota > Acidimicrobiia > IMCC26256 > PALSA-610 > JBBQER01. The sequence goes on along the minus strand of JBBQER010000015.1, from coordinate 25,260 downwards.
CACCGCTGTCGTTGTACACGGCATAGGCGATCTCGGGGCTCGACGTCGTCAGGTAGTCGAAGGCGCCGGCGATCCATGCCGCGTTCGCCGCGACCGTGGGGAGCGCCGCGCCGAAGGCCGAAACCATCAACGGCTTGCCGAGGCCGCCGGCGGCTTGCACGAAGGGGTCGAACTTCGCCGCGAAGCTCAAGGCACCGTTGCTGCTGACGGGCAGACCTCGCGCGCAGACCAGATCGACGACATCCGAGCCCGGGTACCACTGCATGGCGGTGCCGAGCGACCACGACAACGCACTCGGGCAAAAGGCCCACTTCACGTTGGTCACGCCCTGGGCGGCGAAGATGCTCTTGGTGTGCCGCCAGGCGGCAATGAAGGTCGAAGGGGTCGCCTGGTCGACGGACTCACCGCTGTCCATCGCGGGGGCGTAGGCGAGGATGATGGGCGAGCCGAAGGCCTTCATGGACTGGGCCCGCGAGCGGAGCATGGCGTCGAGCCGGCCCGCCACGATCCCGGGCGGGTAGCCCATCGCCCAGTTGACGAGCATCTGGTGCCCGGTGGACTTGGCGAGCAGGTCCTCCCACGACGGGAAGGTGCGGGCGAACGAGCGGAGCCCGCTCGCGACCAGCGGGATCTTCGCGCCGACCGACATTTCGCGAGACGAGAGCGCGTCGCTCCACGTCGCCTTGCCGGCCGCGGTACCCTCTTGCTCGTCGGCGATGTGGATCCCGATCGTGACGGGGTGCGGTGGCGTCGACGCGTTAGCGGAGAGCGTGATCGCGCCGGTACAGGCCATCACGCTCGCGACGATGCAAGACGTGAAGCGGTAGTACGAACGCGGGCGTTGTGCGGTTCCCGAAGTGGTGTGCGGGCGGAAGTGCATGGGGGGAGATCCTCTTTCCAGCTTCCTTGGCGGACTCCCCCAAATATCGGTCGCTCTCTGTGCTATCTTGACCGCGCAGGCGGAGTGGGGGGTTGGTACGCGATGAATATCCGCGTCCGTTGTGGGACGATGGCGAGTGCAAGCCGTTCTGGCGGCTTTTCGCGGTCCGGACAACGCTTCCACTACGCCCCGAAATGGCCCGCTAAGCGCCTGTTTACGGTGTCTGTGGTGTCTCTGTTGGCCACGCTAAGTGGTGTCCTTGGGGCTATGAGTCCGGCTTCGGCGGTCCAGGCACCCCTCGACGTCGTGGTCAATCCCAATCCCGTCGACAAGACGCCGACGGTGCCGACGGGCAAGGTCGTCGCGATCGTCGAGATCGGCGACACGGTCGTCGTCGGCGGCGAGTTTCAGACCGCGAGGGATGTCCCCGCCAAGGAGAACCTGAGCCGGGTCGACATCTTCTCGTTCGACAAGGTGACCAAGAGCATCAGCCGCACGTTCGCGCCCCAGCTCGACGGCGTCGTCACCGCGATGGCCGCCGGTCCCGACGGTGCGTCGGTGATCGTCACCGGCAAGTTCCTCAACGTGAACGGCGTCCGGAGGGTCCATATCGTCAAGCTCAGGCTCTCCGACGGTTCGATCGACACGACGTTCGCCGGGGCGGTCCAGGGCGGGATCGCGCTGTCGATGGTGATCCGGGGCAACAATCTCTATCTCGGCGGGAAGTTCACGTTGCTCTCCAACCAGGCGCACGCGGGTCTCGGCGTGATGGACGCCACCACGGGTGCCGCGCTGCCCTGGTTCAACATCTCGGTGACGCAGCCTCGACAGGGTTCGCCGGCGTGGGTGGAGAAGATCGACGTGACCACCGACGAGCGCCGTCTGGTCGTGATCGGAAACTTCCTCAATGTCGGCGGGCTGGCCCGAAACCAGATCGCCGTCATCGACACCTCGGCCCGACCGGCGGCAGTCACCGACTGGGACACCCAGGCCTTCTCGTCGGCGTGCAACTCGGTCTTCGACACTTATATGCGCGGCCTCGACATCTCTCCCGACGGGTCGTCCTTCGCGATCGTCACCACCGGCAGCTATCGCACGCCGCCTTCGATGTGCGACTCGGCATCGTCGTGGTCGCTCCTCTCGTCGGGCCCGGCTCAGCAGCCGACGTGGGTGCACTACACCGGCGGCGACACGTTGACGTCGGTCGCGGTCACGAACGCGGCCGTCTATGTCGGCGGGCACCAGCGTTGGGGCAACAACCCCTATGCGGGCGACCGAGCCGGTGCCGGTGCGGTCGCACGTCAGGGACTCGCGGCGCTCGACCCGCGCACGGGCTCCCTCCTGCGCTGGAACCCGACGAGGGATCGCGGGGTCGGGGTGTTCGCGCTCCTGGCGACACCGACCGCTCTGTACATCGGCCACGACACGAACAACGTCGGCGGAGAATGGCACCCGCGATTCGCGATGTTCACGGTTACCGGCGGGACGCCGAATCCGCAACCGGTGCCGACTTCGCTCCCGGTTGTCGTTCAACGACCGCAGACGAACGGCAGCTTGGCGGCCACGAACTTCGACGGTGTCAATCTCGCGGACGCCGGTGTGACCCCGCCCGGCGGCGCGATCGACTGGACGCAAGTACGCGCATCCTTCTACCAAAATGGTTTTGTCTACTACGTCGGCTCGGATTCGTCGTTGTACAAGGCCTCGTTCGACGGCACGACCTTCGGCACTCCGACGAACCTCACCGCGGCCGTGCCCTACGTCGTCCCGCTGTTCCACTTCGACAACACAGTCACCGCGATGGCCTTCGACAACGGTCGCATCTACTACACGCGTTCGGGTGACAGTCGGATCTTCTGGCGGTTCTTCTCACTCGAGAGCGGCATCGTCGGCGGCGAGGAAAAGGTCGCGTACGCGTCGAGCGCCTCGGGCGTCAACGGCTTGGAGAGCGCCGGCGGCGTGTTGTACGCGACCACGACGACCAACGAGCTCTTCTCGGTCAACATCGGCGCGGACGGGTCGGTCGACTGGGTGAACCGGCGACTCGTCGACGGCGCCGGGCTCAGCGGGGTGCAGTGGGGGAGCGAAGGTGACGTGTTCATGTCTCCGTTCGCCGGCACCGTGCCGCCCGCCGGCCCCGACCCGTGCGGCACGGGAATGTTCACCGCGCATTACTACGCGAACCAAAGCCTGGCGGGTGCGGCCGACACCACCCGTTGCGAGAGCCAGATCAACAATCAGTACGGAAACGGCGCGCCGCCCGGTACCGGGTTGCCCAGCGACCACTTCTCCGTCGTCTGGAACGGGTCGTTCGACTTCGGTGCGGGCGGGAGCAAGACGTTCACAACGACCACGGATGACGGGGTGCGCCTCTTCGTCGATGGCGCGGTCGTCATCGATTTCTGGGTGGATCAGTCTCCGACGGCACATTCGGTGACCCTGAACCTCGCGCCGGGCGTACACCGCGTCCGCATGGAGTACTACGAGGGTGGGGGCGCGGCGACCGCTCAGCTCCAGGGAGCTCCCTAAAACGCCCGTTGGCCCATTGACGGCATAAGGGGCACGGCGAGTATCGTGCCCGCTGGAAACCTCTGTGGGGAGATGTGGTTGATGCGCGAGGTCGGTAGGAAGCCGCGACAGCGCCTCATGAGTGCGCTCCTGGCCGTGTCGACCGCGGTGTTCGGTCTGATCGCGGTGCCCGCGACCACTGCGTTCGCCGCGCCGACGACGACCCGAGCGAGCCTCGCGTCGACGGGTGTTCAGTCGACGGGTGGTGCGAACGACGCACCGTCGCTGTCCAGCAACGGCCGCTACGTCGCGTTCGCCTCGCTCGCGACCAACCTCGTTCCCGGTGACACGAACGCAATGTCCGACGTGTTCGTTCGGGACACGGTCGCCAACACGACGATTCGGGTGAGTGTCAGCAGCGGCGGCGCGCAGTCCAACGGGATCTCCGACCAGCCCGCGATCAGCGGCGACGGTCGCTATGTCGCGTTCCACAGCAACGCGACCAATCTCGTCACCGGCGACACCAACGCGAAGTACGACGTGTTCGTGCGCGACGTCGTGGCCGGCACGACGACGCGTGTGAGCGTCTCGACGTCGGGCACCGAGGGCAACGGCGATTCTGCGCAGCCGGCCGTGAGCGCCGACGGCCGGTACGTCGCGTTCCAGAGCTTCGCCGACAATCTCATCAGCGCCGACCAGCTCGGCAAGGCCGACATCTTCGTACGCGACCAGACCTTGAACGCGACGCAGCGGGTGAGCCTGTCGTACGACAACGGTTCGCCCTCGGGACAGAGCTTGTGGCCGTCGATCAGCGCCGACGGCCGGTTCGTCGCGTTCGTGTCGTACGGTTTCAACATCGTGTTGGGCTTCACGAGCTCGGTGGCCCAGATCTACGTGCGCGACCGCCAGGCCGGCACGTCGCTGGCGATCTCGATCGGCACCGACAACAAGCCGGGGAACAAGGACTCGTCGAAGCCGAGGATCAGCGCCGACGGCACCACGGTCGTGTGGCGTTCGTTGGCCGAGAAGATGGTCGCGGGCGACACGAACGCCCATGCCGACATCTTCGTGCGGAACGTCAGCGCGGGTCCGACCTCGCGGATCGTGGGAGTCGGGGGCGCGCAGCTCAACGGTGACAGTGACGAGCCGGGGATCGACGCGATCGGTCGGATGATCGCGTTCCGCAGCGCGGCGACGAACGTGGTCGCCGGTGACACCAACGCGGTCGACGACACCTTCATCTTCGACCGTCAGCAGGCCACGTTGGTGCGCGCCGACCTCACATCGACGGGCGCGCAGGCCACGGCGCTCAGCTCGAAAGCCACGATCAGCGGTTCGGGCCAGCAGGTCGCATTCCGTACCGCGGCCGCGCTCGTCACGTCCGATACGAACGGCGCCGCCGACATCTACGTCCGCGACCTCGACACCCTGCCGAATCCCGATCTCCACACCACCATCGGCGCGACGCCCAACCCGGCAACCGTCGGTCACAACGTCACGCACGCGGTCGCGGTCACCAACAACGGCACTGCCGCGACGACCGCGACGACCGCGACGGTTCCGCTCCCCGCGAACGCGACCTTCGTCTCGGGTACGGCGACGGGCGGCACGTGCACCTTCGCCGCCGGCGTGGTGACCTGTCCGCTGGGCGCCCTCGGAACCGGAGCGACGGCCAACGCGCAGGTCGTGCTGACCCGCGCCGCAGTCGGCTCCCTCGACATCACCGCGACCGCGGGCTCGCCGCAGGCGGATCTCAACTCCGCCGACAACAGCGCGTCGAGCAGCACCAACGTCACACTGCCCGATCTGGCCGTCGTCGCATCGGTCGCCGCGGATCCGGTCGACCCGTCCGCCAATGTCGTCGCCAGCGCCGTGGTCACCAACAACGGCCTCGTCGCCGCAACCGGCTCCACCGTCACGCTGGCAGTGCCGGCGGGCGCGACGGCGGTAGAGGCGAAGGTCGGCGCGACTTCGTGCCCCTTGGGCGCGACCGTCGTGTGCTCGTTGGGTTCACTGGCGCCGGGGGCGTCGGCCACCGCAACCGTGAAGCTCACGTCGTCGGAACAGACGCTGGTGCTGCCGTTCACCGCGGTCTCCGCCGACCCTGATCTGAATTCGCCCGACAACTCGGCGAGCATCGGTGCGGTCGTGGGTCGCCCCGATCTGACCGTGGCGCTCAGCCAGTCGGCCAACCCGGTCGCGTACAACGCCAACGACACCTACACCGCCGCGGTGACCAACAACGGAACCGCGATCGCGACGGCACCACACGTCACCTTCACGCGACCGTCGGGAACCGAAAGCCAGGGCGCGAGTGCGCCCGGCACGTGCGACGTCTCGGCGAGCGGAGCCGACTGTCAGCTCGGGTCGATCGCGATCGGCCAGACCGTGCAGGCCACGTACGAGGTGAAGAACGTCGGCGGCGGTTCGGCATCGACCACGGCGACCGCCACGCCGACCGGACAGACCGATCGCAACGCCGCCGACAACAGCGCCAATCTCTCGACGACATTGCTCGCCGCTCCGGCTCCGGATCTCGGCGTCACGATCTCGCTCGGCCCCGATCCGTCGCCGCTCGCGAACCCGCTGAGCTCGACCGTCACCGTCACCAACACCGGGAGTGCGAGCGCCACCGCGACTGTTGCGACAGTCGCCAAGCCCGCGAACGCGACGATCACCAGCGCCGTGCTCGACAACTCGACTCCGTGCACGATCACAGCCGGCGCGGCGAGTTGCTCGTTCGGCACCGTCGCACCCGGCGCCGTCCGGACCGCGACCCTGGTGCTGCAACCCGACGCCGAAGGCACGGTCACCGACTCGGTCACGGTCTCGACGACCGGCAACGACCAGAACGCGGCGAACGACACCGCGTCGGCGTCGGTGGTCGTGGGCGCGCCCGACCTCGTCGCGTCGTTGACGCCGACACCGTCGACGGTGCTGCTGGGCTCGACCACGTCGGTGCAGGTCGACGTGATGAACATGGGTACCGCGCGGGCGCTCGATGCCAAGGTGCACGTCCCGGTGCCGGCCGGAACCGACCTCGTTTCCTCGAGCGGCGCCGGATGCACCGCGTCGGCGAGCGCGCTCGACTGCGACTTCGGTGAGCTGGCAGTCGGAGACACGGCGACGGGCCAACTGACGTTGCACCCGCAGGCAGTCGGCAATACCAACGTGGCGGCGACGGTCTCGCTCGGTGGCGGCCAAGCCGACCGGAGCCCGGTGAACGACACCGCCAACACGCAGGTCACCACGATCGCTCCCGACCTGGCGACGACGTTGACCGCCAGCCCGACGCCGAACGTCAACCTCGGCGGTTCGATCACGTATACCGCAACGGTCACCAACAATGGCGGCGCGGCGGCCACGAGCGCGGTGCTGACCCTCCCGCTGCCCTCGACCGCGACATTCGGCTCCGGGAGCTCGCCGTCGTGCTCGTCCGACGGCGTCACCGTGACGTGCCCGCTCGGCGACATCGCGACGGGCGTGTCCACCTCGACCACCGTGGTCGTGGTGCCCCACGACCGGGGCGCGCACACCACCGCGGCGACGGCGACGTCCTCGACCCCCGACGGCCAGCCGACCGACAACGTGTCGGCCGACGCGACCGTCACCGTGTTGGCGCCCGACGACGCGATCACGATCGCGAACCTGAACGACTTCGTGACGGTCGGCGGTTCGGTCAAGTACACGGCGACCGTCGTCAACAACGGAAACGCGGCGTCGTCGAACACCATGCTGAACCTGCCCGCTCCGACCGGCGCGACGATCACGCTGGCGAAGGCGAACGGTGGAACCGGCGTCGGTACGTGCACCGGCACCGAGCCCGCGGACTGCAACCTCGACACGATCGCGCCCGGCACGAACAAGCACATCAACGTCCCCAAGACGGCGAACGCGGAGCAGTATCTCGCGATCTCGGGCCACGTCGACACGAGCCCCGGCGTCGACGACACGCCCGCCGACAACGATGCGACGAGCGCGATCAAGTCCACCCTGGTCTCGGAGAGCGCCGACCAGACGTGGCAGGCGAACGGCAAGGTCGACGACATCGTCAAGGTCGGTACGACGATCTACATGACCGGTGAGTTCACGAGCATGCGTCCGCCGCGCAATGCGGCCGGCGTCGGAGAAGTCGCGCGGTTGCACGGCGGCTCCGTGGACCTGAACACTGGCAACCTCGGAAGCTGGGATCCGCAGTTCGACGACAACGTGAACACCATGGTGTTGTCGCCCAACGGACAGACCATCTACGTCGGCGGCGACTTCCGCCACGTCGGTGCCACCGTGCGCAATCACGCGGCCGCGTTCAACGCGACGACCGGTGCCTTGCTGGCATGGAACCCGAACATCGACGGACCGGTCCACTCCTTCGCGATATCGCAGGACGGCGCGTTCATCTACGCCGGTGGTGGCTTCCAGACGATTGCCGGCGCGTCGCAGCCGTGGGCGGCCAAGCTCAACGCGGCAACGGGTGCGCTCGTGCCCGCGTACGCACCGGCCATCAGTTACCCCGGGTTCACGGGATTGACGATGGTGCGCTCGGTCGCGGTGTCGCTCGACGGCGCCTCGGTCTACATCGGTGGCGTCTTCCTGATGGTCAACGGCCAGACGCACCAGTCGATCGTGAAAGTCGATGCGGGTACGGGTCTGCCCGACGGGTCATGGGATCCGGACATGCAGAAGAAGGTCAACAAGAACACGAGCCAGGTGTACGTCGTCGTCCCCACTGCCGACAAGATCTTCCTGTGCGGCGACTTCTACTCGCTCGGCGGGTTGGCTTCGTCGAACCTCGCGGCCGTCGATCCCGGCAACGGCCATCTCAACACGACCTGGTGGAACGAGACCGACGGCGCCGTGAACGCCTGCGCGGTATCGGGCACGCGCCTCTACGTCGGCGGGCACTTCGACTGGGTCGGCGGCAAGAACGCCGACATCGCCCACCCGAACCCCGGCCAACCACTGACCGGCGTCATCCGTCACCACCTCGCCGCGTTCTCTCTGACACCGATCGGTGCCCCCGTGGGTGGCGAGACCACCCTGTGGCAACCCGACGCGAACACGGCGGCGGGCGTGTACGCGTTGACGATCGTTCCCGGCTACGTCCTGGCCGGCGGCGACTTCACCAAGACCGGTCACTACGCGAATCAAGCGGGCTACGCGCAGTTCAAGGGCGCCCCATAACGTCCTTGAGGTGAATGCCGTGCGTCCGGCGAACATCCGAAATCTCGACGCCCGCGCACTGGACGGGCGGTCGCGGGTGCTCGTCCGCCGAGCGATGCAGACGTTCTCCCCCCTCATCGGTCAGATGTGGAACTCGCGCCGTCCGCTGCCGTCGGCCTTGGTCGTCGGCACCCAGCGAGGCGGCACGACGTCGTTACACCGATTGTTGACGTCGCATCCCAACATCCATCCGCCGCGCCGAAGGAAAGGCGTGCACTACTTCGACCTGGCCTACGGCAAGGACCTCCGTTGGTACCGCGGCGCGTTCCCGATCGTGAGTGCGCCCGACATCGTGATCGAGACCAGCCCGTATTACATGTTCCACCCCGAGGTCCCGGGCCGGGTGGCGGCCGATCTTCCCGACGTGAAGGTGGTCGTGCTGCTGCGTTCCCCGATCGAGCGCGCGCTCTCGCATCATCACCGGGAAACCGAGCGGGGGTTCGAACACCTCTCCTTCGAAGCCGCGCTCGACGCCGAGCCCGAGCGCCTGGCGCAGGCCGGGTCCCGTCTCGCCGCGAGCCGGGACGCCGTCGATCACGATCATCTCCACTTCGGGTACCAGGCCCGCGGGCTGTACGCCGAGCAGCTCGAACGGTGGTTCGCCGCCATCGGCCGCGACCGGGTTCTCGTGCTCGACAGTCATCGTCTGTTCGAGGGCGATCCCGCGACCCTCGGCGAGCTCACGACCTTCCTGGGGGTCGCCGCGTTCGGAGTGGTCGAGTTCCCGGTCGTCAACGGATACGACTACGAGGCCATCTCACCGGCCCTCCGGGATCGCCTCAAGAGCTACTTCGCTCCGCACGATGAAGCGCTGGTGGAGCTGCTCGGCTGGAAACCGTCCTGGTGTTGACCGGTCAGATCGACGACGCGTCGACAAACGATCTGCGTCAGATCGGCGGGGGGAGCACGCAGAAGATCGTCGGCGCCGCGTGCAACAGCATTTTCAGTCTTCTGCTGATCGTCATCGTCACGCGCGGCTATCCGCAGGAGAAGGCCGGCACGTTCTTCGCCGCGACCACATTGTTCCTGCTGATCGGCCAAGCCTCGGAGATCGGTGCCGACGAGGCGATGCTTCGCTACATCCCCGCGTTCCGCGCCGGACACCGGGAACGCGACTTCTACCGCCTGATACGCATGATCGTCATACCGGTCGTGTTGGTCGCGTCGCTCTCGGCATTGATCGCGTTGGTGTTCGCGCAGTTCCTCGGTCGTGAACTGGGTTCGGGAGGAACCGAACAGCACGCGATGGTCACGGCGCTCCGGATCCTGTTGCCGTTCGTGCCCGTGATCGCGTTGGGCGAAGTGATCCTCGCGGCGACGCGCGGGTTTCAACGCATGGTGCCGAGCATGGTGATCTACGACATCGGCCTCGCCGCGCTGCAAGCGCTGCTGCCGCTCGTGGCGCTCCTGACCTTTCGCGGATCGGTCACGGCCCTGGTGGTCGCGTGGGTCATCCCGTACCTCTTCGTGCTCGGCGCCGGCCTCGTCGTGTTGCAGCGGATGATCTGGGCGCGCAAGCACGTGCCGCCGAGCGACGACGAGTTGGTGGCGGGTTACTGGCGCTTCGCCGTACCCCGCGCCGCCGCGAGGGTTGCGCAGTACGGCTTGCGCCGGATCGACGTCGTGCTGGTGGCGTCGCTGGCCGGGGTCAGGGATGCCGCCATCTATACGGCGATCACCCGGCTGATCACGGTCGGCACGATCGGCGTGCAAGCGGTGCAGCAGGTCGCGCAGCCGAAGTTGGGCGAGCTGTTCCACCTGGCCGACCACAAGCGCGCCTTCACGGTGTTCCAGACCTCCACCGTGTGGCTCATGGCGGTCTCGTGGCCGGTCTTCGTCGTGTTCGCCGTGTACGCACCGGTGCTGTTGCGTGCCTTCGGCCACGGATACGCCCGGGGAGCGAGCGCGCTCGCGATTCTTTGCATCTCTCAACTCCTGACGGTCGCAACCGGCCCGGTCGACGTCGCGCTCGTGCAGATGGGGCACAGCTCGATGAGCCTGTTCAACCAGACCGTCGCCCTGGTCATCGATGTCGCCTTGTGCGTGATCCTGATACCGACCTACGGGCTGTTGGGCGCGGGGATCGCGAGAATCGTCGCGCTCCAGTGGAACAACTTGGCGCCGGCGGCGCAGGTGTACCGACGGGTGGGTCTCCATACGATCGGTCGAGCGTCGTTGACGATCGGGGCGGCCGCGGTTCTGTGTTTCGGTGCGACGGGAATCGCGGTGCGGCTGAGATACGGCGCGACGGCAGGCTCGCTGGCCGTCGTGCTCGCGGTCGGAATCGTCTCCTACGGGACCGTATTGACAATCGTCCGCCGTTCCGCCCACCTCGACCTCCTGGTCGACACCCTCTTGCGCCGCCGTGCGGGCGCATGACCGCGCGACTCGCCCGCAGGGGTTTCCATGCGTCACACTCCGGGAGATCTCGTGAATATCGGGAGTAACGTGCTGCGATGAGCGGGGCTCATATCTGTCAAACACCGGCTGATCCGGCCCTGCGCGAGTGCGACCCGCTCGTCGAGGTTCTGGCCGCGCTCTCACCCGCCGGGAGCACCATTCGCTGCGGAGAGCGCGGCGAGACCGCGCCGGCGGGCACGCTCAACGAGCTCGAGATGGTGAGCGTCCGGTCGACGCTGCTCCCGGCGCGGAGCCTGCCCGCCGCCGGTGTCGTGCTCGCCCGGGCACGGGTGCTCGGCCTGAGCCGGCGGGAGCGTGCGCTTCGGGTTGCGGCGGCCGTGGGTCTGGCGTCCGGCGCCGGGCTCGCGTTCACGCGGCGTCGGGTCTTCCTCGACATGCCCCGAAATGGACCTTCGCGATCCGCGAAGACGATCGACGATTTGATCTCCGACGTGCTCGGCCGACGCGTGTATTGCGGGCTCGCGCAGACTCGCGACTACCGATCGAATCGCAAAGCCCTCTTGACGGTGGCCGACCGGTTCGGGCGCGTTCGCGCCTACTGCAAGGTCGCGTCGAACGCCCTCACCATCGAGCTCGTCGCGCGCGAGGCCGAGACGCTCCGGGCGCTCGGCGCGCACCGTTTCGAGCACTTGACGTTGCCGTCGCTGCTCTGGACCGGCGACGTCGGCTCGGTGCGGCTCCTTCTCGTCAGTGCCCTCAAGCCCCCGCTGATTGCGAATGCGCAAGCCGATCACGTGCTGCGCGCGATGACGGAGCTGGCGCTGTCCTCTCCTTCGCCGCAAACCCCGCTCGCCGAGAGCAGCTGGTGGTCCTCGCTCAATGGTGCCATCGACGCCGCGCCCCCGGGCGAGGTGCGCGACGGCTTGCACGAGTCGGCGGGGCTCCTCGAAAACGCGTTCGGGAATGATCAGATCGGCTTCGGACGCTGGCACGGCGATTGGACGCGATGGAATACGGCCGTCACGGCTTCGGGGGTGCTCGCGTGGGATCTCGAGCGATCCGAGGAACTCGCGCCCATCGGCTTCGACGCGGTGCACCGGCGACTCATCGCTCTCGTCGACAGTCCGCCCGGTAGCGGTACGCCGGCCGACACCGCGACGATTCGCGCCGCCCTGAAGCGGAGCTCGCGCGAGCCGTGCAGCGTCGACGGCGTGCAACCGGCGCCGAGCGCGGCGGTCACGTGGGCCTGGCTGCTCACCGTGGTGCTGCGGGCGGTCGAGGACGCGCGGGTACTGCCGTCACCCTGGGCGGAACGGCGAGCGCTACGCCTCGCGAAGCTCGCGCTCGTTTCGGCGACCTCCGAGGATTTCGTCCGGTAATACTGGGATCCGACCGCATTTTCGCCGATGTATCGCGGTATCGGGTGGGCCGAATCGGGCGTGGGGGCCAAGTACAGTGACGGCCTACGTCGGGCGTGAATGATCGGGTGTCATGGCGATCGAGCACATCACAGACGACGATGATCGTGCTGAGATGCGCAGCCTCGGGTCGCTGGCTCGAGACGGCTGGTGGCTGATCGCGCCCCTGGTGATCCTGGGCCTCCTCGGCGGCGCGGCGTTTTCATCGCTCAAGGGCAATCTCGAGTCGACGATCCAGGTCGCGGTCTCACCGACCGTCGACAACCCGCTGTCCCCGGTTCGCTCCCAGTCGCTCGTCAACCTCGACGACGAAGCGGTCGTGCTCCGCTCGGACCCGTTGCTGAAGGCGTTCGCGAAGGCCATTCACAGTGACGCCAAGCCCTCGGCGCTGCGCAAGCACATCACGGTGGCGGCGGTCCCGGGCTCGCTGGTCCTCAAGGTCACGTACTCGGCCGCGACGGGAGCCCAGGCGTCGAAGAACGTCAGCGCGCTCGTCGACACGTACCTCACGCGGCGGCACGACATCGCGGCGGCGGAGATCGCACGCGAGGTCAAGCTGATCGAACCCCAGATTGCATCGGGAAACGCGAACATCGCGAGGCTCTCCACCGAGATCGCGCCGCTCCGGGGTTCGGCTCTCACTCCCGAGCAGGTCATCGAGCGGAGGCAGCTCCAAAGCCAGCTCAACACGGCGACGGCCGAGGTCACCGCGCTCGCGACGCGCAAGAGCCAGCTCGAACGGGCCCAGATCACTCCCGGAACCGTGCAGAGCGGACCGACCGCGCCGAAGTCGACGCGTCCGCCGCGCAAGATCACCATTCTCGGAGGTGCGCTGGCCGGCCTCTTCCTCGGCTTCGCCGCCGCGGTGATTCGCGAGCGTCTCTCGGATGCCCAACCGGTACGGCGGCTGGCGCGGGGCACGGGTGCCAGCGCAGTGGTCACCTTCGACGGCGCGGCCAGTGCGTCGGCCGATCTGCAGAGCGTGATGGTGTGCCTCGATCCCAAGCTCGGCGACGTGATCGCGACCACCGCGGTCGGGCGGGCGTCGAGCGCGCAGCTCGCGCTGAATCTCGCGAAGCTGTCCGCTCGGTCCGGAAACTCCACCGTCCTCGTCTTCGCGACCGCGATTCCGAAGCAGTCGTTCTGGGCGCCGGTCGTGTCGGCTCCGCTCACGGCCAAGGACGCGTTCGAGGCGGCGAAGCCCATAGCGGGTATCGACCGCCTCACCGCGCTCGTCGTCAATCCCGACGATCCTGCTCTGCTCGGCGCCGCGTTCATTGCGGGATTGTCGTCGCTCGCGCAGATCAAGGACTGCGTTGTGATTCTCGATGCACCAGAGGTCAAGCCGGCATCTGCCGGTCAGGTGATCGTCAGCCACGCCGACTCGACCGCGATCGTGACCAGCTCCCGCCTGACGCGTCGGGCCGCGCGCGACGCGACATCGCTCGACGGGCTCCGATCCCAGGTCGTCGTCGTTCTTGGATGAGCTACGATGCGCCCGCACGGGTGGGGAGAACGGTGCAGGACGCACGACGGGCGAAGATCTACCTCGTATGCTCGGCTGGAGGGCATCTCGCCCAGCTGGTCGCGCTGCGGGACTATTGGATCAACACTGATCGCACCTGGGTCACGTTCGACATGCCCGACGCGCGGTCGCAACTCGCCGGCGAGCGGGTCCATTGGGCGTTCCACCCCACGACCCGAAACATGCTGAATCTGGCTCGTAATTTCCTCCTGGCCATTCGGCTGCTGCGTCGAGACCATCCGGAATTCGTCATCAGCAACGGCGCCGGCGTCGCGCTCCCGTTCTTCGTCGTGGCGAGACTTCTCGGCATCAAGACGGTGTACGTCGAGGTCTTCGACCGTATCGACACGACGACGATGACCGGCCGGCTGTGCCGGCCGATCACGCAGCTGTTCTGTGTCCAGTGGGAACGTCAGCTCGAGCAATATCCGGGCGCCCACGTGATCGGTCCGTTGCTGTGAGACCGCAGACCAACCTGGCGATCGACGCGGTCCCGACGGTGTTCGTCACCGTCGGCACGGATCATCATCGGTTCGACCGCCTGGTCGGTTGGGCCGACCGCTGGGCTGCCGACCGCCGCGACGTTCGCTGCATCGTGCAGTACGGCACGAGCGGTGCACCCGAACACGCCGAAGGCTTCGCGTACTTGCCGAAACCCGATCTCCAGCTCGCGATGCGGGAGGCCGCGGTCGTTGTGTGTCACGGCGGACCGGCAACGATTGCCGAGGCGCGCCAGATGGGTCATGTGCCGATCATCGTGCCGAGGCGCGTCGATCACGACGAGCACGTCGACGATCATCAGTATCGGTTCAGCCTCCACGTCACCGAGGAGAAGTGGGGCGTCGTCGCCGAGGACGAAGCCGAGTTGCGCGACATGCTCGATCGCGCGATCGCGAATCCGGCGGCGCTGGTCGTCGATCACGATTCGAGCCGCGCCGATTCGGCCGTGAACCGTTTTGCGGCGCTCGTCGAAGGGCTCCGCACGCCGGGACGCGAGACGCGCGTGATGTACATCGGCGGCTGCGGGCGCAGCGGGTCCACGTTGCTCTCGTTGCTCGCAGGATCAGTGCCCGGTTGCGTTTCCGTCGGTGAGCTGGTCTTCGTCTGGGAACGGGGCGTGCTGCTCGACAACCTGTGCGGATGCGGCCGGCGGTTCTCCGAATGCGAATTCTGGACCGCGGTCGGCGAGGTCGCGTTCGGCGGATGGGATCGCGTCGACATCCACCACGCGCTCGCTCTCCACAAGACGGTCGACCGGAACCGGAACCTCCCGCTCCTGGTCGCGCCCGGACTGTCGCGGCGTTACAACGCGGCGCTGCGCGAGTGGTGCGACGACTACCTCTTCCCGCTCTACGACGCGATCGCCGAGGTGTCGGGCGCGGAGGTGATCGTCGATTCGTCGAAGCACGTCTCGTACGCCTTCGTGCTCAGGCACGTGGCGAATCTCGATGTGCGGGTCGTCCAACTCGTGCGCGATCCGCACGGAGTCGCGCACTCGTGGTCGAAGCAAAAGGCGCGTCCCGAAGTCCACGACGGCGAGTTGATGCCGGAGTACTCGCCGGCCAGCTCGACCGCGTGGTGGCTCTACGCGAACGCGGCGCTCCGGCTGTTGCCGTCGATCGGCGTGGAGACCGAGGTCGTGCGTTACGAGGATCTCGTTGCCGATCCCGAGTGCGTGCTCCACGGCATCACGCGGTTCGCCGGGGTGCCCGGCGCGGACGATGCCGACTTCGACTTCATCGACGGGCACGATGTCACGCTCGGGAGGGCCCACACGGTGGCGGGCAACCCGATGCGCTTCGAGTCGATGTCACTCCGCGTCGAGAGCGACACGAGTTGGGTTCACGACATGTCGAGGCGTGATCAGCGGGTGGTCTCGTCGATGGCCGCGCTCCTGCCCGACCGCGCGTTGGGGATCCCGGCGAGCGCGGCCGGTGGCACGCCGGCAAGGGATCCGGAGCGGCCGTGGCCGTCGGTCTCGGCCGTCATCAGCACCCGGGACCGCCCCGAGTTGCTCGACCGCGCCATCGAGTCGATCGCGCGCCAGGACTACCCCGGTGAGCTCGAGATCGTGGTCGTCTTCGATCAGAGCCCCGTGGACGATGCCGTGGGCGGCGTGCGGAACGGCCGCCGCATTCGGACGACCTCGAACACCAGGACCCCGGGTCTGCCCGGTGGTCGCAATTCCGGGATCGACATTGCAACCGGGGAGCTGGTCGCGTTCTGCGACGACGACGACGAGTGGCTCCCGAACAAACTCACGACCCAGGTCGCGGTGCTCGAGAGCCATCCGGAGTCGGCCGTCGCGACCAGCGGCATTCTCGTGCAGTACGGCGACTCCGAGGTCGCGCGGGAGCCCGATCGGACCACGGTCACCTTCGACGACCTGCTGAAGTCACGCGTCAGCTGGGTGCACCCGTCGACACTCCTGGTTCGACGCGACCGCCTGCGCAACGAGATCGGTGCGGTCAACGAGGCGATACCGGGCGGGTACGGCGAAGACTACGAGTGGTTGCTGCGCGCGGCGCGGCAGGCGCCGATCGCCGTGGCGGCGCCGTGTCTGACCCGCGTGAACTGGCATCCCGCTTCGTACTTCGAGGCTCGATGGCGAACGATCATCGCGGCACTCGAGTGGCTGCTCGAGCAGTACCCGAGCTTCCGGTCGGAGCCGCACGGCCTGGCGCGCATCGAAGGACAGATCGCCTTCGCGCACGCCGCGGCCGGCGACCGCGCGGCGGCGCTGCGTTGGGCAATGCGGTCGCTGCGGCACCATCCCACCGAACCCCGCGCCGCGCTCGCGGTGGCCGTGGCGTGCGGAGTTCCCGCCGATCGTGTCCTCGCACGGCTGCACCGCCGGGGCCAGGGAATCTGACGCACGATGCCGCGCCCGGCGCTTCCCAACCTCGTCGTCGCCGGTATCGGGCGGGCCGGGACCACTGCACTGTTCCAGTACCTCATCGAGCATCCCGACGTATGCGGGTCGAAGAAGAAGGAGCCGTCGTACTTCACCGACGAGTTCTACGGGAAACCGCTGGCTCCGCTTCCGTCCTACGCCGAGCTGTTCGACCACCACCGCGGTGAGCGCATCATCGTCGAGGCGTCGCCGGGGTATTTCAGCGGGGGCCGGCCGGTGGCGGAGTTGATCGACCGGACGCTCGGACCCGACACCAAGATCCTGATCTCGTTGCGCGACCCCGTCGGCCGTCTCGTCTCCTGGTACGACTACGCGCTCTCACGGATGTGGCTCGATCCGGACACCACGCTCGCGGACTACGTCGACGCGTGCCGGCGGTCGCCGAGCGTGCGCGAGGCGGGCGACGAGAGCGCGCGGAAGTACCAGGGGTACCACGGAGGCTTCTACGCCGACGCGCTCTCGGAGTGGTTCTCCGTGTTCGACGGGCGTCTCCAGGTCGTGTTCTTCGAGCGACTCCAAGCCGACACCACGGCGTTCATGACCGATGTCGCGAATTGGCTCGGCATCGATGACGCGTTCTACGAACATCGCCAATTCGACATTTACAACCCGACGCTGCACTTCCGAATGGAACGGGTTCACCGGATGGCGAACGCCGTGAACGACAAGGCCGAGTTCTGGCTTCGCCGCCGCCCCGGACTCAAGAAGAACCTCCGCAAGGTCTACGCGTTCGTCAACACCGCGCCGCCGGCCGCGGACGACGATACGGAGATTCGGGAACAGTTACGCGCCGACTATGCCGATTCGAACCGGCACACTCTAGTCCTCCTCGAGCAACGCGGCTACACGGATTTGCCCGGCTGGCTAGCGCCAGATGTCGGCTGACTCGGGCACCCCGCGCCGTCGGGCAAGAGAACGCCGGGTCAACAGACCGATCGCGGCCATAGCGATAACGAGCGACATCGGGAACTCGTCATAGACGAATTGCTCGAACAACAAGAGAATCAGCGTCAATGTCACCGCGGCCGCCAAGAGGTCGGTCTCCCGGGCGGATCGCCGCAGGGCTCCGAGGAAGAAACCCACGTAGAGCGCGGTGGCCACGAATCCATTTGAGAACAGCAAGGTCCAGAAGGTTCCCTGCGTTCCGACCGCGGCGGTACCACAAGTCTGGCATTTCGCGGACTTGGCGGCCGCGATCCCGTGCGCGCTTCCTTCGGCCTGACGGGGGCCGCCCCAGCCGAGGAGCGGGGAGTCGAGCGCGCCCTTCGCCGCGGTCGTGTAGAGGAACGCGCGCCCGAGGTTGCTGTGCGGATGGTCGAGACGGCTCGACACCACGTTGGCCAACGGAGAGGCGGCGAGCGCGACGATGATCGCGGCGCCGACGCCCGCCGCGATCACGACGCTGCCGAGCTGGCCGTGGCGGATCAGGTACACCGAGCCGAAGACGGCGGAGATGCCGAGGGCGATCCACAGTCCGCGGTTGAGCGAGAGGACGACGGGCGCGATTCCGAGCAACGCCACACCGAAGCCGCCGACCCGGACCCACA
This sequence comes from Acidimicrobiia bacterium, assembly GCA_038320885.1. Classification (GTDB taxonomy): domain Bacteria; phylum Actinomycetota; class Acidimicrobiia; order IMCC26256; family PALSA-610; genus JBBQER01. The sequence goes on along the minus strand of JBBQER010000015.1, from coordinate 6,887 downwards.
TTCGCTTGGCCCGGTAACAAGCCAGGAGATGGAACGGGAGCAGCAGGCTGAACATGCCACCCCAGGTGTTGGCGTATTCGAAGGGTGCCTTCGGCCGGCCCTCGGCGTACCCGAGCACACTCTGGACCTGACTGAACGCGGGGTGGATGATCGTGTGCGCGAAGTCGTTGGCCCGGACGAAGTGCGGCATCAACAACTCGAACGGTGCGGTGAAGCCGCCGCTCGGTAGGAGAATGCCGAGCCAGCCTCCGACCACGGTGGCGACGAAGAGCACCGAGAACGCGTTGATGATGCGACTCGTCGGAAGCGTTCGCTCGTCGCTGCTCGACACGTACACGAGCACCACGAGCGCCGCGACGCACGACGCGAAGCGGAAGCCGAACGCGATGATCGTGCCGGTGATGTTGCCGTTCGTGGTGCCCGGCGCGATCTTGCCGATCATCAATCCGCTCGCGGCGGTGAAGACGAGGAAGGCGAGGAAAAGTCCGGTACCTACGGGAATGACCACGCGCCGACGGGTCCATACCAATTGCCACACCATCGGAACGGCGAGCACGAACGCGGCCAGCGGGCCCAGGCCGAGCACCCACCCGACGGGATACAGGGCAAAGAGCGCCAACAGTGGCCAGCCCTCGGGCAGCCGGCGCGGTGCCGCGTCGCCGCCACCACGCTCGATCGTCTCCTCTTCGGCCGGCAGGAGCCGGGCGGCGACGGCGGCGAGCCGGCGCATCGAGACGTTCATATCCACGACCCTCTCGTGAAGATTGCGTAGATTGGCGGTTGAGCGGGCGCTTCTCTGCGTCGCCCGCGACTACAGCTCGCGCGAACCGCGCGAGTTTACGTGCCGGGATGTCGGCCGATTGGGCGACCGACCTGAGCCGTGCGTGAAGGTGATCCCGTGGTGGTGGACTCCGGCCTCGAACCGGGAGACACTGCCACCTTCAAGACTCCGGGGGGTGGTTCCACCCCTCCCCGCAAGACTCGAGACGGGGCAGTTCTTACGGATGAAAACTCTTCGCGCTCTCTTGCCGTGCGTTGTCGTTCTGCTCGTGGTGGCGGTGGTCACCGGTGTCGCATCCGTGGGGATTCCGTCGTTCCGCGGCGTGGATCAGGCCCACCCGGCGGCCGCGGCCGTCGCGGACACCGACTACCAAATGGGGATCCACATCAATGATCTCGACAACTCTCCCCAAGGAATATCGGCCTACAAGGAGAAGCTGCTCCGGCGGGAGCTGGGCTCGGGACGGAGGCTCGACCTGATCGCGACGCGCCCGTACGGCTTCAGCTCCCCGATGCCGAGCTGGCGCGAGCGGTGGATCCGGACCTTCGGCAGCACCCCGGTGGTCAACTGGTCGGTCGGCTACACGCCGGCCATCGAGTCGGGCTCGAAGGACGCGATCATCCGCGCCGCGGCCGACGGTCTCAAGAGTCTCGGCTCTCGGGTCGTGTTGCGCTTCGCGCCCAGCGTCGACAACGCGCCGCGCAGCACGGTGACGTCGGTGACGAGCTTCGTCAACTCCTGGAGACGCGTGCACAACATCTTCGTCGCTCGCGGCGCGTCGAAGGTCGAGTGGGTCTTCTGCCCGAGCGCGACGGCGTGGAAGAACGGCACTGCGATGCGGTGGTATCCGGGCGCCGCGTATGTCGACTGGGTGTGCGCGCAAGGGGTCAACACCGGGTCGCCCTGGACCGGCTTCGTCGCTCAGTTCACCCCGTTCTACAACGCCGCCGGGAGTCTCGGGAAGCCGCTCATGGTCGGCGCGTTCGGTTCGGTGGAAGGCACGTCCAGTCAAAAGGCCCAGTGGATCACGGGCGCGTACAAGAGTCTTTCGACGACGCTTCCCAACATCAAGGCCGCGATCTACGAGGACACCGGATCCACCGCGCTCACGACGTTCTCGGCGCTCGGCGCTTGGAACAAGGCGATCTCGTCGCCGCCGCTGTACCAACCGATCTCGCCGAGCCTCGCCAAGGGCAAGCTCGTGCCCGCGCAGGGCGCATACCTCGGCGCGCTCATCCGGTTCTACAAGAAGGTCGACGAGCAGAAGCGCTGGGTCAACCTGGTCAAGCTCTCGGGACAGCATCTCGGTATCGCGCACACCTTGTACGCGTGGGGCAAGACCTTCCCCACCTGGCGCGAAGGTTGGCAGCGCGATCAAGGCCGGATCCCGCTGATCTCGTGGGGCGGCGCCGACACGAACCAGATCAACGCCGGCGCGTACGACACCTACATCAGGAGCGAGGCGCAGGCGATCAAGGCCTTCGGCTCCCGGGTGTTCATTCGCTGGTTCTGGGAGATGGACGGGGTGTTCTTCGCGGACAAGGCGCATTCGCCGGCGGCGTTCAAGCAAGCCTGGGCCCGGATCCACAACATCTTCGTGAATCAAGGGGCGACGAACGCGGTGTGGGTGTGGTCTCCGAACGCGTACGGCATCGAGAAGGGCAACGCCCAGGCGTTCTACCCGGGCAGCGCGCTGGTCGACTGGATCGGCGGTGACGCCTTCAACTGGTACCCACAACGACCCGGGTCGCGATTCGAAAGCTTCGCGACGTCGTTCCGCCCGTGGTACGACTGGGCAACGCGGCAGGGCAAGCCGTTGATGGTGGCCGTCACGGGAACGGCCGAGACCGGCACGTGGCCGGATAAGGCCACGTGGCTGACCGACATGGGCAAGGCGGCGAAGGTGCTGTTCCCCGAGCTGCGGGCGATCGTGTATTACAACGACGACGCGACGTCGTACAACGCGAGCGAGGGCGTGTACAAGTGGCATCTCGCCACCTCGTCCGCGTCCGCGCAGGCGTGGACGAAACTCGCCGCCGATCCGTACTTCAACCATTGACCGAGTCGCGGCCGGCGCGACCGTTCACACTCGGGTCAGCCGGCACATCCGCCACCACACGCACGCGCCGGGCCGGACGTCTGATCCGGGCAAGCACGGGCCCGACGAGTCATCCGAACGGCGGAGAGGCTGTTATCGTCGCGGTTCGGCGATAACACGTTCTTGGCGTCGACGATTGGTCGGAGTTTTCGTATGGACACCGAGGAGATCCGGCGGCGGGTGGCCTCCTTCCCTCGTTGGCACTATGAGTTCGATCTCCAGGGCGTCAAGACGCCGATCTTCGACAGTGCCCACCGGAACCGCCACCAGCAGCGAATCGCGTACTTTTTCGAGCCGCTGGTCGACCTCTGCGGCGGCAGCCTCCGCGGCAAGCGGGTCTTGGATCTGGGCTGCAACGCCGGCTTCTGGTCGCTGCAAGCCATCAACGCCGGCGCCGACTTCGTCCAGGGGGTCGACGGCCGGCAGATGCACATCGACGAGGCGAGCTTCGTGTTCGAGGCGTCGGGCGTCGATCGTTCGCGTTACAACTTCGCGCTCGGCGACGTCCTGCGGCAGGACTTCACGGAGTTCGGTTCCTTCGACGTCGTGCTGTGTCTCGGTTTGCTGTACCACATCGCCAAGCCGATCGAGATGTTCGAGAACATCTCCAGCGCGTCGACCGACCTGCTCTTGATCGACACGGGCGTTGCTTCGCAGGCCGGAAGTGTCGTCGAGCTCCGTCGCGAATCGACCGACGAGCCGCGCAACGCGATCGACTACGAGTACACGATGTGGCCGACGCGTCGCGCGGTCATCGAGATGGTCAGTCAGTTCGGCTACGACACCGTTCCTCTCCGGCCCAAGATCGCCGACTACGGAGGGATGATGGATTACCTCACCGGCCACCGGTTCGCATTCGTCGGCGCCAAGGTCACTGACTTGTCGCGCCTCTCCGCGGTTCGGACCGATCCGCCGTTCACCGGTCTCGAGCGGTTGAGCAAGAAGGCGTTCGGTGCGGCGCGGGCTCTCGTCTCGGCCGGATCGTTGCTGGCCCATCCCGGCGTGCACGACCGGCGGCGCATCGTGCGCGAGCTGATCGCCCACCGCCGGGACCCGTCACGAGGCTTCGAGCCGCACTCCGACGACGACGGGTAGCCCCGTTTCCTTGCGGGAGATTCGCGCGCTGGAGATAGGCGACGACGCCCGCAGTAAACGCGAGCTCGACGATGCCTCCGACCGTGAGATGCGCGAGCGCCATCGCCGGAATGGTCTGCGACAGATGGAAGGGCGCGTAGAGCGGTGTGCCGTTGGCCGCGTGGAACAACGTCGGCTGCACGCCGAACTCGATCGCGGCACAGAGCGCCGCCAGGTTCGACCCGACGTACGCGCCGATTCCCGCGGCGAGCGGGCGCCGAGGTGACGAGAGCGACACGTTTCGCGTCAGTGACCAGTACACCGCGTAGCCGGCCATCGGCAGGACGAACGCCATGTTGAACGCGTTCGCGCCGTACGCGAGCACGCCGCCGTCGCCGAAGAACAGCGCTTGGATGAGGAGCGCGATGCTCACCGCGATCACCGCCGCCCAGGGCCCGAGGACTACCGCGATCAGCACACCGCCGACCGCGTGCGCGGTCGTGCCGTCGCGAACCGGCACGTTGAACATCATCACGAGAAAGCTGTACGCAGCGCCGATCGCGGCGAGCGCCACGTAGCGGCTCTTCACGATCGTGCGGACCCGGCGCCCGGCGGTCGACCACACCGGCACCATGGCGACGCCGAAGGCTCCGCACGTCTCTGGGCTCAGATATCCGTCGGGGATGTGCATCCTCGGCCCCCCCGTGCTCATGCCACGTCTCCGCAGATGCGAATAATCCGCAGTGGGGCGCGTTCGTGGATGACGCGACGGGGGAGTTTTGCCAGTGTTTTGATGTCGAAACGCGGGCGGCACGCGGCGCGTTTCGGACTTTGCTGTCGAAAGTGGCGCGGGCGCGCCGGTTTACGCGGGGATCTTTTCGGCCTCGCGACGAGCGGTCATGCGCCGACCCGCGGCCGCGATGCGCTCCATGCGCACGAGCACGGAATCTCGCGCGAGCTCGGCCTCGGGGGTGAGCCCGGTGCGCGCCTCGATGTTCCAGTGGCGCAGCACGACTGGGAGCAGGATCTGCTCGTAGTGGATGTTGAAGTCGTAGATCCCGGCGCGCGCGATGGCCTTCGCGTGGTGAGAGAAGTCGATGATGCCGGTGCCCGGCATCTCGAATGTGCGCACCTCGTGCTCGACCGCGAGCATCATGCCCGACGGATCGATCTCGAACGCGGCGTCGGCCAGACCTCGATAGAAGAGGTAGTGGCGATTCTCGTCGGACGCGACTCGCTTCATGACCTCGCGGCCGGCGGGGTCGTCCAGCATCTTTCCCGTGTTGTGATGCGAGACGCGCGTCGCCAGCTCCTGGAGGGCGACGTAGACGAGCCCGTGGTGCGTGCTGCTCGGCTCCGGGACCTGCCCGCACTCGACCTGCGCCATGCGCGCCCGCTCCAACGCGACCGGGTCGAGCGCGCGGGTGACGGTCAAGTAGTCGCGCAGCACGATCGAGTGCCGGCCCTCCTCGGCGGTCCAACGACGAACCCAGACGCCCCAGGCACCCTTGTTGCCGTAGAGCGAGCTGATCGTCGCGGTGTAGTACGGGAGGTTGTCCTCGGTGAGGAGGTTCACGAGCAACGCGCTGCGAACCGCGGGATCGAGGTCGACTTCCTGCGGATCCCACGCCTCGCCCGCGACGAAGTCTCGGCCGCGGCTCCACGGGACGAACTCGTGCGGGAACCACTCCCGGGCTCCGGCAAGATGACGCTCGAGGGACTGTTCGACGGTCGGCTCGAGCTCGGCGATGAGGGTGCTGTCGTCCATGGCCACAGGCTACCTACTAGTCGGTAGGTGACCGGACGCGGGCACGAAACGGTAAATCCGGTCCGTGGGGCCCGCCATTGAGGCGGCCGGTCAGGTCGGGGAGTCGTGTCCGACGATCCGCCGGTAGGCGACCGGATCAGTGGCGCCTTCGGTGCAGAGCACCAGTGCGTGACGGTCGCGCACTGCTTCGGGCATCGCCGCCGCGACCGCGCGGAGCCCGGCCAACGCGGCGGCACCCGTCTCCCCGGCCACCACTCCGATGGTCGCGAGATCGCGCATCGCCTGCTCGGCGGTGGCGTCGTCGACCGCCACGAAGGTGTCGACGCCGCGGGAGACGGCCGGCCACGCGATCGGGGAGACGGTCCCGCAGTTGAGTCCGGCCATGATCGAGTCGTGCGGGCCGGGCACGAACACGGGATGCCCGACCGCCGCGGATTCCAAGCCGCACGCGGCCGACAGCGGTTCCACCGCGACGACCAGCGCGGTCGCCGAGTAGTGGTCGACCGCCGCCGCGGTCAGCGCTCCGACGCCCATCGGCACGACGACCACGTCGGGCGCGGTCGCGAGCTCGGCGTCGAGCTCCGAGAAGATCGTGCTGTAGCCCGCGATGACGGTGCGCGGGACCTCGGTGTAACCGTCCCACGACGTGTCCGACACGACGAGTCGCCGGTCGGTCGCGAGCGCGGCCGACGCGTGTACCGCGTCGTCGTAGGTTCCGTCGACCACCGTTACCCGCGCGCCTTCGCTCTCGATACCGGCGATGCGCGCCGGCGCGGTGCCGACCGGTACGAGAATGTGCGACTCGTAGCCGAGGAGTCGGGCCATGTGCGCGACGGCCCGGCCGTGATTGCCGTCGGTCGCGGCCACGAGCTCGAGGTCGCCGAGCGGCGCGAACGCGACGCGCAATTCGTCGAGGTCAGCCCACTCGGGTTCGGTGCCGAGGCGGGAGACGAGCAGCCGGTACACCGCCCACGAGGCGCCGAGGATCTTGAACGCGGGCAGTCCGAACCGGTACGACTCGTCCTTCACCGACAGCGACGAGAGCCCGAGCCCGGCCGCGAGCGTGGGCGCGTCGACGACGCGCGTGGGTGCGTACCCGGGTAGGCGCCGGTGGAATGCGGACGGCGAACCGCCGAGGGAAGATGCCGGCCGCGACTCGCCGTGCT
>JBBQER010000014.1:0-53484 GCA_038320885.1 Acidimicrobiia bacterium | reverse complement strand
ACGCTTGGTGAGGGCGAGCGCGACCTGTTGATCGTGATGGACGGTTTCATTCCCATCGACACGATGGACGATGAGCCTCGCCTCGCGCGAGCGATGCGCCGTCTCGGATCACTCGGGCGCGTCATCCGCTTCGACCGGCGCGGCATCGGTCTCTCGGATCCCGTTTCGGCGCAGGCGCCACCGACCCTCGAGCAATGGGTCGACGACGGCATCGCCGCACTCGATGCGACCGGTTCCGAACGCGCGGTCGTGGTCGCGGGTTCCGAGGCAACACCCGTCGCGCTTCTCATGGCGGCGACGCATCCCGACCGCGTCAGCGCGCTCGTGCTCGTCAACGGCTTCGCCCGCGTGCTCGTCGACGACGACTATCCCGAGGGCATGCCACGTGAGGCCGTCGAGGGCTGGGTCGATACCACCGATCCGAATCCTGATCCGACTATCGACGATGTCGCGCAGTTCGCGCCGAGTGCCGCCGGCGACGAGCACTTTCGCCAATGGTGGCACGAGACCGGACGACGCGGCGCGAGTCCCGCGACCGCACGCGCGCTCATGCGCGTTGCGCTCGAAGGCGACGTGCGCGCAGTGCTTCCTATGATCCGGGTCCCGGTGCTTGTCGCCTATCTTCGGGACGGCCCGGCCGCCTTCGGCTCCCGGTACCTCGCTGCCCATGTCTCGGGCGCGATACTCATCGAGGTCCCGGGCGCGGACGACTACTGGTGGGCTTCCGACTCGGCGAAGGACGTCCTCGACGAGATCGAGGAGTTCCTGACCGGCGTTCGGGTCGGTGAGGCTCCGGAACGCCGGTTGGTGACACTCCTCTTCACGGACATCGTCGGATCGACGGAGCGCACGAGCGCGATCGGCGACGCGCGTTGGCGCGAGCTGCTCGACCGCCACGACGCGGTCGTGCGCCGGCAGTTCGTTCGCTTTCGCGGGCGCGAGGTGAACACGACGGGCGACGGGTTCGTGGCCACGTTCGACGGACCGGCGCGCGCGGTGGAGTGCGCATGCGCGATCCGGGATGCCGCGGCGCAGCTGGGGCTGCGCGAGCGCAGTGGTGTGCACTCGGGCGAGGTAGAGCTTCGAGGCGACGACGTCGCCGGCATGGCGGTCGTCATCGCAGCGCGCGTCGCCGCGCTCGCCGACCCGGGCGCGGTGTGGGTCTCACGAACCGTCGCCGACCTGGTCGTCGGTTCCGGTCTCCCGCTCTCCGACCGAGGTGCCCACGAGCTCAAAGGCGTGCCGGGCACCTGGAATCTCTACGCCGTCGACTCCTAGCGAGTGCGAGACTTTTCAGAATGCAACTCGACTCACCGCGACCCATCGCGCGCATCGCGACCGCAAGTGACGCGGCCGAGGTCGTGCGCCTCGCCGGCGTCATGTTCACGGCGATGGGAATGGACGAACCCGACGACGAGTGGAAAGCGACGGCCACTGCGCACTTCACGCGGCGCGCCGGCGACGACGTGATCGCGGCAGTGGTCGATCATCCCACCGAAGCCGACCGGCTGGTCGCTTCGGGCGCCGCGACGGTGAGCACCCATCTCCCTACCCCGGCCAACCCAACGGGCGCGTACGCATACGTCCAGTGGGTCGCGACCGACGACACCTTTCGCGGTCGCGGTTACGCGAGAGCAGTCATGACCGAGCTGCTGGAGCGGTTCGACACGCGCGGTGGCGAGGTCGCGCTGCACGCCACGACGATGGGCGAGCCGCTCTACCGGTCGCTCGGCTTCTGGGAGGGAAGCGGGGCCCTGCCGCTGCGTCGCCGCAGTTGGGATCCCGCGCCCGGAACGAGCTGACCGGTAGAGCACTCGCCGTGCTTCAGTGCAGGCCCATCTGCGGTTCCCCGAACGCGTTCAGGCCCGTCGACGAGATGGTGCACGTTCCACCTCGCACCGCCCCACCGTTGTAGGCCTGGCGGAGACAGTTCCGCAGCGCGAGCTGGCCCCAGTAGTTCGGGTGCGCGTCTTCCTGGAGCTGGTACGGACCGAACAAGGTCGACGTGGTCCGTACTTGGCTGACCCATTCGGTCTTGTCGGCCGCGCCCGCGCTCTGCCAGTTGGCCACGCCCTTCTCCTCGAGCAGGCCGACGGTGTTCTCGCAAAGACGGCGCCCGACGAGCGCGTTCTGGTCGTCGAGGATCACGTAATTGCCAAGGCCCGTCTGCGCGGCACCGTTCTTCACCGAGTTGTCGATCGTCGGCACCGCGGTGCTGTTGGCCCAGTTGGCGTCGTTGTTCCAGAAACCGCAACCGCCGGTCGACTGACGCGTAAAGCCTGACTGCGAGTAGCGGAAGCCCGAACCGTTGGGAATCGGCGACGAGTAGGTCTGCACGATGATCTTGTACGCGCTGTCGGCGTAGCCCGAGTTGAGCATCGCCTGCCGGACGTTCAGGATCGCGCCCTTGATGTTCCCAGTCTGGGTGGCGATGTTCGAAGCAGTGAAGTACGCCTTCACGTTCGAGTCGTCGTTGCAGTAGTTGGGCCACCACGACGGCGACAGCAGGAAGTCGGTGATGCAGGTCTGCACGATGTCGGCGAAGCCGTAGTTGTTGGCGCCGATGAGGACCGTCACGGCCTTCACGTTGTGCGTCGCTGCGAACTGCTGCAGCGCCAAAGCCTGCCCCTTGCGGCCACTCGAGTCGCTGTAGAAGTCGAGACCGGGCTTGAAGTCACCCGAGCCCGGCGTCTGCGTGTAGGTACGGGCACCGGAGCACGCGAGGTTGAGGCCATTCAGCCCGTCGCCGATGTACACCTCGGCCGACTTCGACCGGTGGCAACCCGGGATTTGCTCGGCGGTGTTCGACGCGTTGTCGTAGTACGCAGTCGAACCGAGCGCGTCGACGTTCGACGAGCTTCCGTTGGTGTTGCCCGCCCAGCGACCGGCCTCACCCGAGATTGCGGAGTCGCCCACACTCACGACCCACGGCGACCCGACGCCCGGTCCGTCGGCATGCGCCGCCGGAGCTCCCATCGCCACCACTCCACCCACGAGCGAGAACAGCAGCGCGCCAACCCCAAGCTTGCGTCTCATCGAATCCCCCCATCGCGCGGACCCCCCGGTACCGCGTCACGGGGATCCTCACACACGGGGGGACCGTGTTCAACGATGGGCCCTCAGCGGCAATAGGCCAGCGCCGTCACTTTGCCGGCGACGGAGCTGCCGTTCACCGCTGCGACGCTCCACCGCGTGGTCGTCTCGGCCGTGAAGCCGAACGGGTACAGGTGAGGAAGGTTGTTGCTGTAGCCGGCGGTCACGACCTCACCGCCGAACAACAATTCCGTGCCGCCGGGACACGTCGCTCGCGCGGTTCCGCCATGACCACCCGCCACATCGAGCGCCGTGGCCTGCAAGGTCGGTGCGGGTCCGGGCCCGCAATACGCGATCGACGTGATCGTCGTCGCACTTGCGCTCACGTTGAGGATGGTCGCCCTCCACGAGTCGTCGGCGATGCGAGCCAGCTCCTTCATGACCTCGAAGTGCGGCGCCGCGCGCGTGTTGAAGCCACCCGCGACGACGACCGTGCCCCCGGGGCACTTCGCGACCGCGCCGCCAACCTGATGACCCGCGATCGACACCGTCTTCTCGACGACGCTCGCCGGACCGGCATTCGCGCAATACGCGATCGCCGTCAACCGGCTCCCGCGCGACGACGACAAGCTCTGGCCGTACACCGTCCACTGGCCGGTGGCCGTCCTGCGCATCCCCGTCGGGTACACCCACGCGTCATGATCGGGGTCGAACTGCGCGACAAGTCCGCCGAACCCGACCTTCTCCGCGGCGGGGCACTTCGCGGTAGCAGAGCCCTTCTGGAACTTCGGGACCCAGACGCCGTGCGTGCTCCTCGACACGAACGCGAAGACCGGCGCTACCAGTACGACACAGACGAACACGGCGGTGATGCCGATGAGCTTCGTCAGCCGGCTACGGGATCTCACGCGACGGGCTTCATGTGCACGTCGTCATGACGCACGTGCGCGAGATGCAACGCAGTCAGCGTGCGCACGATCCACCAACCGGGATCGAGGTCGCCGCGGTGCAGTGAGAATCGGGCCGAGGTCGGCGCCGCGTGATGATTGTTGTGCAGACCCTCACCGCCGGTGACGAGCGCGAGCGGGCGCAGGTTCGTCGCGGAGTTTCGATACGGGCGGTGTCCGTACTGATGGCCGACGGCATTGATTGCACCGGCGAGCATCACGTAGAGCAGCCCGTGCAATCCCGCCGCGACGAATCCGGTGAGCAGTCCGAAGCCGAGCGCCCACATGACGACCACGATGATCGTCGTGCCGATACCGAGGCCGACGAATGCGTAGTCGAAGACGAACTGGTCGACGCGATCGGTCGGGATGTCACGCGCGTACTTCCGCACCATCTCGTCGTCGCGGGCCGCGCGTTTGTAGAGGCCGACATTGCCGAGCTGAACCCGCCAGAACCCGACGACGAGCGGGCTGTGCGGATCTTCGGACGTGTCCGTGGACGCATGATGCTTGCGGTGAACGGCCACCCATTCACGCGGACGCATGCCGGTGGTGGTCCAAATCAGGAGCCGGCACGGAAACGCTGCGATCGGATGCACGGTCAGCGCCCGGTGCGTCAGCGCTCGGTGCAGATACACGGTCGTCGTGAAGATGGCGAGCTGGGTAACCAGGAAAGCGGCGATGGTCGCCGCGAGAATTTGAGTCCCGGACATCTTCAGCAACCTACTACCGACCTGTCGGTAGACTGATTGCGTGGCCCTCGCCGCATCCGGACCGCCGCCGAAAGACTTGCCTTCACCGAAGGAGCGCATCGTCGAGCAGTCCACCAAGGAACTCATCATCGAGGTCGCGCGCCGTCGCTTTGCCGATCACGGCTTCTCCGGTACGAGCCTCAACCAGATCGCCGACGAGGTCGGCATCCGGCGACCCAGCCTGCTGCATCACTTCCCGTCGAAGGACGCGCTCTACCGGGCCGTCGTGCTCGACTCGTTCGCCGACTGGGTTAAGCTGGTCGACAACGCGATCGAAGGGCCCCGCGAGGGATGGGCCCAGGTCGAGCGCATGCTGCGCGCCGCCTTCCTCTTCTTCGAGGAGCACCCCGAGTTCGTGCGCCTCGTGCGCTGGGAAGCACTCGAAGGGGGACCGATCCTGCGCGAGGAGCTCGCCGTCCTGTTGCGTCCGCTGTTCGATCGCGGCGCCGACTTCCTCGAACGCGAGATGGACGCCGGCCGCCTGCGCCGCTACGACGCGCGGCAACTCCTGCTCACGGGCTACGGCGCGGTGCTGTCGTATCTCTCGGACGCGCACCTGATGACGGGACTCCTCGACATCGACCCGCTGTCCGACGACGCGCTGGCCGCGCGGCGAGAGCACGTCATCGACGTACTACGAACCGCGGTCGTTCCCGACTAGCGACAGTTCGAGATTCAGCGCCTCACCAGTGCACCTGCTCGTGCCAACTATCGAGCAGCGGCGCATCACCGAAGACCTCGAGCGCCGAGGGTGGGACGCGTCCGTAGAGGAACAGCAGCAGATCCGAGGCCGGCCCGCGCCCCGCGACGTCACCCTTGGCGTGCTCACGCGTGACGGTGACCTCGCCTGCCCCGAGACGCATGAGCCACTCGCCTTCGCCGTCGGTGGCGTGCAGGTGGATCGTCTCGCCCGTACCGTCCACGGCAGCCGCACCCCGCCAGAACGGGATGAGCCCGAAGAATTCGTCGATCCCGTCAACGGCCAGCGAGTGCTCGATCGGCTCGACGGAACCGACCGCGCGTTGCGCGTCCCAGCGGTGCACTGCCGTCTCGTTCGCCTGGCGGCGAGCCCAGAAGCCTGCAGTGCGGTCGTCGGTCCACGACCACGCCTCCGTCGCCGCATCGACGCGGAGCAGTGCATCGGTGACGATGTCGACTCCGGCATCGAACCAATCGAGGCGCGTCTCGGCCGGCGGCGGCTCCGCGCTCGACCAATGCTCGGTGGGGTCGCTGCCCTCGGACTCGACGATTGCGGTAATCCAACGATGCAGCCGCCCGACGTGACCGAGCAGATCAACGACGTTCCAGTCGGGGCACGACGGCACGCGCGCGTCGACGCCGGCCGCGAGCGCGGCTGCGCCGAGCGAGTGGCCTTCGCGGCGGAGTGCGTCGCAATATCCGGTGTAGTCCATCACGTCGCCTCCATCACGGCGAGGGTACCGGGACGCGATCGAGCAGCTCCGGGCCGTTGTTGTCGGCCTTGTTCACGAGGGTCGAGACGGTCCACGACTCGAGCTCGTCGGCGGGCATCGGGACGAGCAGTTGCGACAAGGCCGCGGTGTCGCGGTTGTCGACGCTCAGCCAGGTGCTCCATGACGCTTCGGGAAGCGCGACCGGCATGCGATCGTGGATGGGCGCGACCAGTGAGTTGGGCGTGGTGGTGATGATCGTGCACGTGCGCACACGCGGCGCGTCGTCGCCCTCGGTGCGGTCGTGCCAGATCTCCCACAACCCGGCGAACGCGAGCGGCTCACCATCACGACGGCGGAAGAACCACGGCTGCTTGATGCGCTGCCCGGCGACTGCCTGCCACTCGTAGAAGCCGTCGGCGGGGACGATGCACCGCCGGCGCTCGAAGGCCCGCTTGAACGCGTTGCTCGTCGTGATCTTCTCGCCCCGCGCGTTGATCAACCGGTCGCCGATCGAGCGGTCCTTGGCCCACGACGGGATCAGCCCCCAACGGAGCACGTCGAGCACCCGTTCGCCGTGCCGCTCCGCGATCACGGGCACGTCGGCCCGGGGCGCGACGTTGTAGTTGGGTTCGAGCTCCCGGGGCCGCAGCTCGGTCACGTCGAAGCGCTCCGAGAGCAGGGTCGGGGAGGACACCGTCACGTAGCGGCCGCACACGGGCTCGACCGTACCGTTGCCGTCCGGCGGATCGGTCGCCGCGGCGGCGCCGCTCCGGAATTCGTTTTGACCCACCGGTCCGGAGGTCTATAATGAGACCGACCGGTCGGTTTTCTTTCCGACCATCGCCTTCCGAGGAGCGTTCGCCGTGGCCGGAACCAAGGGCCTGAAGACCCGCCAGCGGATCGTCGAGCTGGCCGCGCCCGTGTTCAACCGCCAGGGGTTCGTCGGCGCGTCGATGCGCGACCTCATCTCCGCCACCGGCCTCGAGAAGGGCGGGATCTACAACCACTTCGGCTCCAAGGAGCAGTTGGCGCTCGAGGCCTACAACTTCGCGATGTCGCGCGTCACCAACGCCCTCGCCCGTTCCCAGGACGGCGCGACCGACGCGGTCGACCGCCTCACGCGCATGATCCGGGCCTTCGGCACCTTCGCCCGCAAGCCCGCGATCTCCGGGGGCTGTCCGATCATGAACACCGCGATCGAGGCCGACGACGGCAACCCCGAACTTCGCGACCGGGCGAAGGAGTCCATGACGCTCTGGCACCGCCTGATCGGTCGCATCGTCAAGGACGGCATCGCGGCCGGCACACTCGGCGCGGATACCGATCCGTACGCACTCGCAGCGCTGCTCACCTCGTCACTCGAGGGCGCGCTGATGCTCTCGCGCCTGTACGGCGACCCCGCGTACACCGATCGCGTTGTCGACCACTTCGTCGCGTACGTCGAGACGTTGCGCGCCATACCGAAGGAGTCAGCATGACAGCTGTCGAACATCTTCCAAAGTCCCTCGACGGCGTCCGGAGCCGCACGATCACCTGGACCGATCCGGCGCGGTCGCGCTTCAGTGCACGCGCGCTCAACGGCTACGACCGGCTCGTCGCGATCCAGCGCGGCGAGTTGGCCCCGCCGCCCGCGGCCGCGCTGCTCGGCATGCAGCTCGACGAGGTCGAGCCGGGACGAACGGTCTTCAGCATGCTGGCCGACGAGGTGCACGAGAACCCGATGGGAACGATGCACGGCGGGATCGTCGCGACACTCGTCGACACCGCGATGGGCTGCGCGCTCTCGTCGTTGCTTCCCGCCGATGCCGGCTTCACGACGCTCGAGCTCAAGACCAACTTCGTACGCGCGATCACCCAGGCCACCGGGCGCATCTACGCCGAGGGGTCGATGGTCCACTCCGGTGGCCGCGTCGCGACGACCGAAGCGCGCTTATACGACGACAGTGGTGCGCTCTACGCGCACGCGACATCCACCTGCCTCATACTGAGAGGTGCGAGATGAATGCGATCATGACGACGATATCTGTCGGCGATCAGGTGTTGACCGTGCGCGAGATCAGGCTCGACGATGTCGACCGGTTGCAGCGCATGTTCACACGCTTGTCGGCCGACACCGTGTACCACCGCTTCTTCACCCCCATCGTGGAGCCCCGCCGCAGCGCGCTGGTCTGGCTGACGGCCGTCGACCACGACAGCCGGGACGCCCTCGTGGCCCTCGACGGGGACGAGATCGTGGCTGTCGCCCGCTACGACGGCCGGCCCGGGGCCGGGACCGCGGAGGTCGCGGTGACCGTCGAGGACGCCTGGCAGCACCAAGGCATCGGGCGGCGGCTCACCGCTCGGTTGGCTCGCCGGGCCGTCGACCATGGCATCGAGTCGTTCACGGCTTCGGTGCTGGCCGACAACCGGCCCGCGCTCGGCCTCTTGCGCAAGCTCTCTCCCGACGCGTCGGTGCACTTCGGGGCCGGCGGCTACGAAGCCTCGATGCCGCTGCGCCACGCGAGCTAGCGGCAGGCTTAGGCGGAGCGAGCTAGCGAGGCGTGCCGTTGCGCGCGGGACGATCCTTGAGCCGGTAGACGAATCGCAATCCCGACCACGTGTCGTCGACCGCGCACACCTTGTTGTCGACGAGACCATGCGCGAGGCCGACCTCGCGCACTTTGCTCTCGCGTAGATCGGTCGCGACTCCCGCGGTTCTCTTCGGCCACGCGATCCACAGACCTCCCGCGTAACATGTTGCGCGCGCGAGCGTGTCGAAGCGTCGCTCCAATTCCGCGAGACGCGTCGCGAAGAACAACACGACATCGTGTTGCCCGCGCGCTTGATGACGGAGTCGCGCACCATCGGGCATCGGTTCGAGCGCGTCCTCGAACCCCTCTGGTGCGCGTACGAGCGCGACGCGCGCGCCGGGCTTGATGCCGAGCTTTTGGGTAAGCGCAGTTCCCGAATAGCCGGCCACGAGGTGCAGTCAATCGCGCCCCGCGGTCTTGGTCAATCAGACGGATCGCCCACTCGCCAGGTCGCGAAGCGTGGGACCGCGGCCGCGATCACCACGACGCCGGCGAGACACAGCAAGCCGCCGGAGACAACCGAGACCTCGGGTGTGAAAATCGACGCAACGACGCCGCCTTCGAAGTCGCCGAGGCGAGGTCCGCCCGCGACGACCAAGATGTTGAACGCCGCGAGGCGTCCGCGCAGTTCGTTTGGAATTGTCGTCTGTTGGATCGTGTTGCGGAAAACGGCAGACACGGCGTCGGCACCGCCCGCGACCGCGAGGAATCCGAGCGCGATCCACAAGTGGCCGCCCACCAGCCCAAAGGCGGCGATGGCTGCACCCCAAACCGACACCGCCAGGAGAATCGCCAGCCCTTGGCGATGCACCCGGCCCACCCAGCCCGACGTCACCGCGCCGACCACCGCGCCCGACGCGACCGCCGAAGAACATGTACCCGACGGTTTGCGTGCTGTGGAAACGCTCGACTGCCAGTGCAGGGAACAAGACCCGCGGCATTCCGAACACCATCGCGACCACGTCGATGCTGAACGTCGACTGGAGGACGCGCTTCCCCTTGAGATAGCGCAAGCCCGCGAGCACCGCGGTGAGCCCGCGCTCCGGTTCCACATCCGGATGACGGACCGGCCGTTGCGGCCGCAGCATCAGCACGAACGCGATCGCCACGACGTAGGACGCGACATCGATGCCGTATGCCCACGAGAGCCCGTAGCTGTGCACGATGATCCCGCCCAGCGCGGGGCCGACGATCCCAGCGCCGTTCCACATCACCTGGTTCAGCGCCGCCGCCGGAGCCAGCAATTCTCTCGACACGAGGTTCGGGGTCATCGCGGCCCGGGTCGGCATCGATATCGACGTGAACGCGGCGTTGAGGGCTGCGGCCGAATAGAGCAGTGCCAGAGGCGGATGGTGCAGGTGCGCGCCGAACAGCAACACCGTCGATGCGAACATGAGCCCGATCTGCGCACCGAGCAGGATCCGGCGCCGGTCGCGAATGTCGATCTGCGGACCGAAGCCCAGCGACACGACCACCATCGGGAAGAGCTGCACGAGGCCGACCGCACCGACGGCGGCCGACGACTTCGTGAGCGTGTAAATCTGCACGAAGAGCGCGACCAGCGTGACCTGGCTGCCGACCTGCGACAGCATCTCGCCGGTCCAGAGCAACCGGAAATCACGTGAGGCGCGGAGCGGCGTGACGTCGATCGTCAGCCGGCGCACCCTCCCCCCGAACGCGCGCGACCGGGACTGCTCGGGAGGACTCACGGGAACCGGAACATTACCGACGCGGCCCGGGTTGAAAATCCCGACCTGTCCGCTCGACTTTCGCCGAGCGGGCGACCTAGCCTGCCGACCGCAGCGCGACCAACCAGGTATCGAGCGCGCGCAATCGACGCGTGCAAGAGCACGAGAAGGGAAGCCCGATGGCGATTCGACTGGGTGACACGGCCCCCGACTTCACGGCCGAGACCACCGAGGGAACAATCAACCTCTACGACTATCTCGGCGACGGCTGGGGCGTGCTGTTCTCACACCCCAAGGACTTCACGCCGGTGTGCACGACCGAGCTCGGTGAGGTCGCCAAGCTGAAGCCGGAGTTCGAGAAGCGCAACGTGAAGGTGCTCGGCCTGTCGGTCGACAAGCTCGACAACCACAAGGGCTGGGCCGCTGACATCGAAGAGACCCAGGGTGCGAAGCTCAACTTCCCGGTGATCGCCGACGAGGACCACAAGGTCTCGGACCTCTACGACATGATTCACCCGAACGCCAGCGACACGATGACCGTGCGTTCGGTGTTCATCATCGGCGCGGACAAGAAGGTCAAGCTCATCATCACCTACCCCGCATCGACCGGCCGCAACTTCGACGAGATCCTGCGCGTCATCGACTCGCTCCAGCTCACGGCGAACTACAGCGTCGCCACTCCGGTGAACTGGAAGGACGGCGAAGACGTGATCATCGTTGCCGCCGTCTCCGACGAGGACGCCAAGAAGAAGTTCCCCAAGGGCTGGAAGGCCCTCAAGCCCTACCTCCGCGTCACCCCGCAACCCAACAAGTAATCGCAAGCCCCCGAACCGCTTTTGTCAGTCGCGGACGTACTCCCACGCGGTGTCGCGTAGGTAGAGGCGGTGGCGGGGGCCGGGGGCGTCGAGGCGGCCGAGATCGTCGTACGCGACGTCTTCCTTGTAGACGCATACCGCGCCACCGCCTTCGACGAACTGGAACCGCGGCGTGTAGTCGACGACCTCGCCCAGCGTCGCGGCGGCGATCGCCTCGGACACGGTCCCGTGCTCGCGCAGCCAGCGCAACGTGATCCATTGCGGAGGCGCGAGCTCGATCTCCCCCGCGTCTCGCGCCGCGAGCGCGTCGGCAGGTCGGAACCAGCGCAGACTGTCGGTCTCCGTTCCGTCGGCCGCCTCCACGCCGCCGGTCACCTCGCCGACGAAGAACCACGTCGCGAACCGCTTGGCGGAGATCTCCGGAGTCGTCCAGTTCGACAGGTGCACCAGCGCGTCGGAATCGACGTCGACTCCGGCTTCTTCCTTCGCTTCGCGCCCGGCCGCGCGGCGCGCGGCGGCGAGCAGATCCGCAGGGAAGCCGGCGTAGTCGTCGGGGTCGATCCGGCCGCCGGGGAAGACCCACGCGCCACCGTGGAACGCGAGCTTCGACGAGCGTTTCGCGAGCAGGACTTCGAGACCGTCGGTTCCGTCACGCACCAACACCACCGTCGCCGCCGGCGCGGCGACGGCCGGACCCTTCGGATCCGTCGGGTCGGCCGGTTCGAACATCAACCCACTGATTCGATGGTGAGGTCGCCCTTTTCGTGGCGGGCGCGCAGCACCTGCTGGTCGAACTTACCGACGCTGGTCTTCGGGACCTCGTCGATGAAGCTCCATCGCTCCGGGATCTGCCACTTGGCAACTTGCTGGCCGAGGAACGCGGCCAGCGTAGCCGCGTCGACGCCCGAGCCGGGCTTGCGGACCACGCACGCCAAGGGTCGTTCCGACCAGCGCGGATCCGGTACGCCGATCACGCTCGCCTCGATCACCTCGGGATGCGCCATCAGGTGGTTCTCGAGCTCGACCGAGCTGATCCACTCCCCGCCCGACTTGATCACGTCCTTGGCGCGGTCGGTGATCTGTACGTAGCCCCGCCCGTTGATCGTTCCCACGTCGCCCGTACGCAGCCAACCGTCGTCGAACTTCTCGGGCGACGGATCGCCGTAGTACGAGCCCGTGATCCACGGTCCGCGTACCTCGATCTCGCCGACCGCCTCGTCGTCCCACGGCAATGGGTTGCCCTGGTCGTCGACGATGCGCAACTCGACTCCCGAGACGATCCGGCCCGTGCGCGCCCGCCAGTCCATTTCCTCGACGGTTCCGAGCTCGACCGAAGCCGGCGCGTGCCCGACGGCCGCGAGCGGCGACGTCTCGGTCATACCCCAGCCCTGGACGATGCTGACGTCGTAACGCTCGTGGAACTTCTCCATCAGCGATCGGGGGACGGCCGATCCGCCGCACACGACCATGCGGATCGTCGACAGATCGATCTCGTGGTCCTCGCCGAAACGGAGGATGTCGGCCCAGATTGTGGGCACCGCGCCCGAGAACGTGACGCGCTCCTCCTTGATCATGCGCGTGAGCGGCTCGGCCTGGAGGAACCGGCCGGGCATCACGACCGACGCGCCGCACATGAACGCGGCGTACGGGATTCCCCACGCGTTGGCGTGGAACATCGGCACGATCGTGAGGATGCGTTCGCGCTCCGAGAGGTTGAGTGCGGCGGGCGTCGTCGCCGCGAGCGAGTGCAGATACGCGGAGCGATGCGAGTACGCGACACCCTTCGGGTTGCCGGTCGTGCCCGACGTGTAACAGAACGCGGCGGCTTGGCGCTCGTCGATCTCGGGCCAGTCGTAGGTCGCCGGCTCGCCCGCAAGGATGTCGGCGTAGCGGACGATCTCCGCGTCCGGAACCGCCGACGTGAGAGCCGAGGTGTCGCCGGCACCGACCACGACGTAACGCTCGACGGTGGTGAGCTCCGCCGCGACCTTGGCGAGCGCCGGGATCAACGAATCGTCGACGATGACCAGCTTGTCCTCGGCGTGGTTGATCACGAACGCGAGCTGCTCGGGGAACAATCGGATGTTCAGGGTGTGGAGCACCGCCCCCATCGACGGGACCGCGAGATACGCCTCGAGGTGCTCCTGGCTGTTCCAGCAGAACGTGCCGACCCGGTCGCCGTTGCTGATCCCGAGACGCGCGAGCGCGTTGGCGAGCCGCGCCGCGTTCGCACCGACCTCGGCGAACGACGCGCGCCGCGGACCTTCATCGGTCCACGTGACACATTCGCTCTCGGGATACACCCGTTCGCCGTGGCGCAAGATCGCCGAGATCGAGAGCGGAAAATCCTGCATCGTGCTCAACATGGTCATGGCCGGACAATAGACCTCGACGGACGCGAATTCATCCGCCGGGCGCCTCGTTGCGAAATACCAAGCGCAGGGAACTATGGGGCGGCTGACGTCTCGATTGCCTCGATAGGAGCGAGCGAGACGAGTGCGGCCATCACTGCGCCGGCGAGCACCGCGATGCCGCGAGCCCGAGGTCGCGGCGCCTGCCGCGCGTGTTCCGGTCGGCGACGCGCTCGTCGGATGGGCTCGTCACCAACCGACGATGGCGCCGACGATCAACCCGAGCACGAGCAGCCCGCCCGCGCGGCGGGTCACGAGGAACGACAGCGCCGCGAACCACAAGGGCCACACGGGGTTCGGCATCGGCGACTCCGCCGGCTTCGGCTGCGAGTAGTACGTCCAGGTCCGGCGGAGTACCGGCAGCGAGAGCAGTACCAGCACCGATGCGACCGGCAACACCCGCGCGATGACGAGCGCGATGACGGACACGTAGAACCCGACGAACATCGCCTGCGTGAGCCGGCGGGCGCGGGCCTCGCCGAGAATGACCGGCAGCGTGTGCGTCCCGTCGGGCGCGTCCCACGGGATCTTGTCGATGTGCTTTCCCATCAACACGGTGGTGCACAGCAGCGCGTACGGCAACGACGCAACCACGATCGCACCCGGAATCGTGCCCGTTGTCGCGTAGTAGGTGCCGCCGACCATCAACGGGCCCCATACGACCAGGACCGTCGGTTCGCCGAGGCCGCGCTTCTTCAATCGCAGCGGAGGCGCGGTGTAGGCGCTCGAGAGCAAGAACCCGCCGAGCGCGAACGCGATGATCGGCCACCCGCGCGCGACCGTGAGTGCGATCATAATCACCAGGCAGATCGCGTTCACCACGAGGGCGCACAGCGCGAGCCCCTTGCGCGTGATCACGCCCGAGAGCACCGGATGCGGCGAGTACAGGTTGCGCGGGTAGTCCTCGCGGTCGGTGCCGACCTCGAGGTCGAAGAGGTCGTTCATGAGGTTGTTCGCCATGTGCGCGAGCACGATCCCGGCCGCCGAGAGCGCGAACCAACCCCACGCGATGTTCGCATCGCGGTAGATCGCGAGCAGACCCGCGACCGCCGCGGCAACGAGCGTCATGGGCAGCACGCCGGCGCGGGTCAGGTACAACCACTTCGACACCGGGTCGAGACGACCCGGCGGTGGGTTCGTCGTCGCCAGGACGTGCTTCCAGTTGTGCAACAGGCCGCGCGGCCGGTTGCTCGTGGTCGTGGCGTTCGACACCATGTTTTCCACTCCGTTCAGCCGCCGTAGTTCATGCGCGTGTCTTCCATGCGCAGGACCGGTGTTTCCTCGTCCTTCAGGAACCCCGCGTTCACGACCTCGCCGAGGAAGAGCGTGTGGTCGCCGATCTCGACCGCCTGCCGCACTTCGCACTCGACATAGGCGACCGCCTGGGAGAGGACGGGTGCGCCGGTCACGGGACCGTCGATGTAGGCGAACTCGTTGAGCGTGTGGGCGGCCAGGTCGACGGTGACCGGCTTGGTGAACTTGCGCACGATGGCGCGGTCCTCCTGATCGACGAGACACAGCGAGAACACGCCTCCGGCCGAGACCAACTCGTGCGTGAATGCCTCGCGCTCGACGCTGATCCCGACCCACTTGGGATCGAACGAAACCTGCGTCGCGAAGTTCAAGGTCATGCCGTTGCGGCGATCACCCTTGTCGGTCGAGCCGACGATGTAGAGGCCTGACGGCATCTTCCAGAGAATGCGTCGACGAAGCCGGTCGTACTCGTCGGGATCCGCGCCCTCGGGAAACGGCGGGACCGGACCATCCTTGACGGGCATGCGAGGAGCGTACGCGCCCGACTACTTTGCCGGGAGCGGAACCCGGGCGACCGCGAGCCGGAAGGGGTCCGAGCGGTACTCGTTCGGACGCTCGGTCAACGACCGGCCGAGGAGGTACGGATTGGTCGCGGGTCGCGTCATCTCCACCGCCGCCGCCGGAAACAGCTTGGTGATCGTCTGCCTGCTGGTCGCGACGATGTAGAGGACGCGGCCTTCCGCTGCCCAGTCGCGCGCGAGCCGACGGAGCACGGGTGCGCTGAGCTTTCCCTTGGACCGGTGCGCCACCAGGTTGGTCGCGTCGCCCGAGTACATGATGCCGACGGGAACATCACAGAACGAACGGATCGTCTGCGGACCGTAGAGCCAGATGCTGCCGTTCGGCTCCTGGGGCAGGATCACCGCCGCGGTGCGACCAATGGAGTGACACACGTCTTCGAGGACAACCGGGAAGCCGCGCTGCTCGGTCAGGCGTGAGACGTCCAGGATCGTGTAGAGGGGGAACGCGACGGCCGCGACGCCGAGCACCAGCGCGCCCAGGCGGCGCAACTCGTCCCACCCGAGGTGGTCACTGTCCGCCACGTAACAGAGCAAGCCGAACGCGGCGAGAATCAGGATCGGGAACACCGCGGGCAGGAATCGCCGGGCCGCCCAAACTTGAATGGGCGAGATGCTCGGCCGCCAGAGATAGAGCAAGGCGGCCGGTCCGAGGATGAGGGCCACGACCTGAACCGGGACGCTCAGCTCACCGCGGATGAACGATCTGATTGCCAGCGCGGCCGCGATGATCGCGAGCGTGAGCGTGATCGGCCCGATGTACCAACTCGCCCACGCCACCGCGTGCTCGAAGTACTGCCGCGTCGGGTCGAAGGCCAGCTCGCTGCGTCGTTGGAGACCTCCCACGACGCCGTTCGCCTTGCCGTGCGTCGTCTCGAGGTACGGCCGCAGGAACCACGCGCCGAAGCCTCCGATCAGCACCACCTCGCACGCGAAGAACGCGGCTGACGGCCTCATGCGTTCGAACCGGCGGCGCGGTTGCAGCTGCGCTGCCGTCCGTTTGCGCAGCCAGAGCGCGAGCGCCACGGCGACGACCATCGAAGCGACGCCGGCGCCGACGAGGCGGTCCACGTTGGAGCGAAGGCTCCTGAGATATCCGGGGCCGAGGCGGGAAAGATCGAGGAACCCGAGCGCGACGCCCGCAGCGACACCGAACCAGCAGGCGATGACCGACCGGCCGACCTCCCGGCGCTGATCGGGATCCGTGCGCCACCAGCCGACGAGACACACGAAGGGAAGTCCGACGAGGAACGCGAGACCGTCGATATGCGTCGCCTGCACCAGCCCGAGAAGGAAACCGGCGGCGACCGCAGCCCCGCGACGGGAGAACACGCGGCGGTCGCACAACAACCACACACCCGTGAACAGGAGTACCTGAACCGGGATCTCGCTCATGCTGTCGCGCGAGAAGGACAGCTGGGGCATGAGGAAGGCGAGGCACAGCATCGCGCCGAGCGCAGCGATCGGATGTCGGAGAACGCGTCGCGCCAGCGCGTAGAACGCCAGCAGCGCGACGCCGCCGAGGATCGGCACCAACGCGAACATGAAGCCGTCGCCGCCGACGCCTTGCGCCTCGGCCAGGAGCACCGGGACGAGATGCTCGAGCGAGAAGTTCAGATGGTCGCTGCTGTGGGCGACTCCCGGAGCACCGACGCTTACTGCTGGGTTCTTCGCGAAGGGCCCGACGAACGCGTCGACCTCGAGCGTGTCGTGACCCGCGAGCCACTTCCCCGCGTTCAGATACGTGCCGCCGTCGCGAATGATCAGCACGTGCTCGGAAGCGTTCGAGACGTTCCAGACCGTGATGCCGAGGATCGCGACGACCGCGAGTACGGCACAGGCGTTCGCCGCTGCGGTCACGGCTCCCTGCTTCGCCAGCAACGGATACGCGGCGACGCACAAGGCCGCGAACCCGACGACGCCGAGTATCAGCGCGAGTGCGAGCGTGTAGCGGCCGATCGCCGCGAGGAACAAACCCGAAGCGCCGAGTGAGGCGACGAGTGCGGCGAGTCCGAAGACCAACGCACGAAGCCACTGCGGGTCTTCGAAGTCGTCCATGCGCCCGTCCCCGGTGCTCGGGTGACGCGCGCGCCCACATCCTTGCGCGACCCCGTGTACTCCCGCGCAAACGCTATCGCGTAGGAGTTATGCGTCGACGCGCTCGAGCACGATGACCGGAATTTGCCGCTCGGTCTTCGCATCGTAGTCCTTGAAGCCGGGCATCGCTTCCTTCTGGGCGGTCCAGATGCGATCGCGGTCGGCACCTTCCGCAGTCACTGCGCGCGCTTCGAACGTCTCGCCCGGGAGCTCCACCGTCACGGTCGGCTTCACGACCAGGTTGAGGTACCACGCGGGATGCGTCGGCGCACCGCCCTTCGTACCGAACACGGCCCAGCGTTCTCCGTCCTGCAGGTAGACCACGGGCGTGGTGTGCTTGCGACCCGTATTCGCGCCCGTTGTGGTCAGGAGGAGCAGGGGCGCACCCTCGAAGTGACCGGTGACCTTGCCGTTCGTGGCGCGGAACTCGTCGATCAGGTTGTGATTGAAATCGTTGACGGTGGTCATCGGGGGAAGCTCCTCGGCAGGTTGGCGGTTGGCAGTGCAACCAATGCCGGGACCGCATACTTCCCCGTCGCCCCGGCAAGATGGCACGCGTGGATGCTCTCGGCGATATCGACCTCACGGATCTGGACCGATTCGCGGCTGGATTCCCCCACGATCTGTTCACGCGGCTGCGTCGGGCCGCGCCCGTGTGGTGGCACGCGCCGACCACGCGCACTCCTGACGGCGAGGGCTTCTGGTCGGTGCACACCCACGCCCACTGTTTGGCCGTGATCCACGATCCCGACACGTTCTCGTCGGAAACCGGAGGCGACCGGCCTTACGGCGGGACGATCATCCCCGATCTTCCGATCGCCGGGATGATGCTCAACATGATGGACGACCCGCGCCACCAGCGCGTGCGTCTCCTCGTGAGCAAGGGCCTCACCCCGCGCACGATCAACCGCCTCGAGGCGGAGCTGGGCCGGCGTGCGGCACTGCTCGTCGACGACGCGGTCGCCGCGGGCTCGTGCGACTTCGTGCGCGACATCGCGGGCGAGCTGCCGATGCAGGCGATCTGCATCCTCAT
Source organism: Acidimicrobiia bacterium (assembly GCA_038320885.1). Taxonomy (GTDB): domain Bacteria; phylum Actinomycetota; class Acidimicrobiia; order IMCC26256; family PALSA-610; genus JBBQER01. The sequence continues at coordinate 34,894 of JBBQER010000014.1, read as the reverse complement.
GGGCATTCCGGAAGCCGACCGCCACCAACTGTTCGAATGGATCGAGCCCAGCTTCGATTTCAAGGACGACCGCGCCGCGTTCGAGACGACCGAAGACGTCGCCCGCGCCGCCGCCGCGATGTTCGAGTACGGCACGCAACTGATTGCCGAGAAGCGCTCCCGTCCCGGCGACGACATGCTCTCCGTCGTGTGCAACGCCGAGCTCCCGGGCGAGGATCCCGCGGCACTGCCCACCGCGGTCGAGGAGATCGTGCGCTGGACCCATCCCTCCGCCTACAACCGGCGCACCGCGACTCGCACCACGCAGCTCGCGGGGAACGAGATCGCGGCCGGCGACAAGGTGGTGTTCTGGGAGGCGTCGGCCAACCGCGACGAGTTGGTGTTCGACGAACCGTTTCGCTTCGACGTGCGCCGTCAGCCCAACCCGCACCTGGGCTTCGGCCACGGCGTGCACCACTGCCTCGGCGCCAACCTCGCGCGGCTCGAGATCCGGGTGGTGCTCACCGAGCTTCTCGCACGCGCGCGCGCGATCGAGGTCGCCGGCCCGGTGGTATGGACGCGCAGCAACAAGCACACCGGCATCCGGCAGCTACCCGTCGTGCTCACGCCCAAGTAGACGCGCTACGCGGGTGGCGGCGGCAGTGGCGCGTGGGGAGGATCGGTCGCCGCGAACGCGACCATCCGCTCGTAGATGTCGTAGACCCGCTGACCGTAGAACGCACCGGTCGCCCACGTTCCCCAGAGATCCCACCACGTTTGCACCTTGCCGCGGAACCCGAGATTGAGCATCTTCGGCATCACCAGCGGTTGCTTCAGCGTGGTCTTGGTGAGGTCGGGATCGACGTAGATCCGTAGCGCCTGCATCTGCGCGCGCACGCCCGTGCGTGCGTCGCGGAACGTGAAGCCGTGCTTGCAGCTGTCGCACGCACCGATCCCCGCGAAGTTGTTGTCGTGGCCGGCGAGCTGGCCGCCGCCCGGGAACGTGAACCAGTAGGTCTCGAGGATCGACTGGGCGAACGCCACGTCGCCGCGCACGCCGGCATTGTCGCCCTCGGTGATGTAGTCCTGTGCGAGCTCGTCGATCGGGACGGTGATACGCGGCACGTGGCCGGACGCGCGAACCCAATCGGCGAGCTGCTGGGCCGAGAGCGCGCTCGGACCCAGAATCGGGCTCGACGCGCTCGTCGACGCCTTCTGGAATTCCATGATGCCGACCACCGAAGCGGTGAGCGCGACCCGCGCGTGCGAGACACCGCGCGCGTCGGCGACGACCCGAAGCTTCGCGCGCGAGAGCTCCGCGTCGGCCTCGTGTCGTTTCCTCGTCAGGTCCTTGCGCTCGGCGTCGAGGTGCTTCTGCAGCGCGACGTACTCGTGCACGAGGTCGTTCTGCCCGTCGCCGAAGGAACCAATGAGGTGCATCGACCGGCCGGCTTCCATCGCGCTGCTCGCGCTCGCGATCGCTGCAATCGCCATCTCGAGCCGTCCGTTGCCGGCGTCCATGTACGCGGTGACCGCCGCCTCTTGCAGGTTCGCGTGCGCGACGTCGAGATTGTGCTGCGTTGTGTGAATGCGCCGAAGGAGACTGGCGAACCGGCCCTGCAACACGTCCCACCGCTTCTCCGCGAGCTTCAGGCTCGCGCGATCACGAGGCAGCGCGCCGCCGAAGCGGCCGAGATCCTGGTTGGCCTGATCCCGCTGCTCGATGAGCTTCAGCCCGAAATCGAGCGGCAATCCGAACGGCTCGGGCGGCGGCGGAATGACGAGAGGAACCGTCGTCGTGGTCGTGCTCGAGGTGGAGGTCGTCGAGCTGGAAGGCGAGGTCGAGCTCGGGGCCGCGGCCGCGCCGGCAGCCATGGGAGTGATCCCGACCAGGACGACGGCGGCAAGGAGCGCGACCGCGCCACGGGATCTCTCGAGCATCCTGTTGGACGTCGGCATCAACACTCCGCACCTTGAAACTGATCAGACCGTTGAATCGGCCGATCAGCCATCTAGCTGCGGGGAACTTCGCTCCAAGGCCGGTCTTTGTCGACGCGCGGCTCTCCCGGGAGGCCCAGGACCCGCTCACCCAGGATGTTCTTCATGATGTGGGTGGTGCCGCCCTCGATCGAGTTCGCCTGGACGCGCAAGAAGGCCTTTTGCGGGTTGGAGAGGTCCATCGCGGTGGCGGGACGCGACATCGGGTAGCCCGCCGGATAGAGCATCGCCTCGGGGCCCATCAGGTTCATGGCGAAGTCCATCATCCGCTGGTTGAGCAACGCCATTGCCAGCTTGCCCACCGAACCCTCGGGTCCCGGGGTTCCCTTCTTGCGCGACTGCGAGGCGCGGATGTTCGTAAGCCGGTTGACCTCGGCCTCGATCCACAGGCGCGAGAACTCGTCACGCGCGGCGCCGTTCGCGTCGCCGGCATGTTGCTCGTAGATGCTGCGGACGAGCGCGATGATCCCCGAACCCTGCGGGTGGACCTGACCGCCGATCGAGACGCGCTCGTTCATGAGCGTCGTCAACGACACGCCCCAGCCCTCACCGATATCGCCCAACCGTTCGGAATCGAGCACACGCACGTCGGTGAAATAGACCTCGTTGAACTCGGCCTCTCCTGTCGCCTGCACGAGCGGCCGTACCTCGACGCCCGGCGCCTGCATGTCGACGACGAACATCGTCAGACCTTTGTGCTTCGGCTTGTCCGTGTCGGTACGCACGATGACGATGCCGAAGCGAGCGACGTGCGCGAGCGTGGTCCACACTTTCTGGCCGTTGATGATCCATTCGTCGCCGTCACGAACCGCGCGGGTGGAGAGTCCGGCGACGTCGGATCCCGCGCCGGGCTCGCTGAACATCTGGCACCAGATCTCCTCGCTCGTGAACAGCGGCCGGAGGTAACGATGCTTCTGCTCGTCGCGGCCGTGAGTCACGATCGTCGGCGCGCACATGCCGTGACCGATCGGATTCCGCCCGTACGGGAGCGGCGCGCCGGCGCCGGTGAGCTTGGCGTTCACGAGATTCTGGAGCTTGGGCGACACACCGAGCCCACCGAAGCCTTCGGGGAAGTGCACCCAGGCGAGACCGGCGTCGTACTGCGCGCCGAGCACCTCGGCCGGCCGGGTCGAGGCGGGCGGATACTCCGCCAACAGCTCGTCGCACCGATCGCTCACGCGCTGCTCGTCAGTGATGACGTCCGTGCTCACAGAATCTCCCGTTGAACTTGACCGATCGGTCAAGTGTACGAAGCGGGTGCTCGGCGACGCCAGACGACCAGGGCCGGTTTGTCAGCGCCAAGACAGTCCCCGAACCGGATCAGCCAAGCTTGCAGCATGCGGCCCCGGACTCTGGCGATCGGTGTGGCGCTCGCCGGCGCGGGCGCGGCAATCGCCGCGCGGGCCCGCCGGAGCACGGCCGGCGCGGTTTCGGGCACGAGCATCGCGGCGCGCAACGCGCAGCTGGCGGCGATCGGCGCCCGTTCGGGAGCTGCCTACGCCGTGCACCGCACGCGGCTCGCCACCGCGCCGCGCGAACGCCGGGAGGAGTTGGAAGCCGAATACCAGATGCGCACCGCGGCCCAGGTCGCCGACGCCCTTGGGAACATGAAGGGCGCGCTGATGAAGATCGGCCAGATGGCGAGCTACCTCGACGACGGCTTGCCCCAGCCGGTTCGCGACGCGCTCGCGTCACTGCAACAGGATGCGGCGCCGATGGCGCCCGAGCTCTGCGCGCAGGTGGTGCGCGCGGAGCTCGGTGACGATCCGGAGCGCGTGTTCTCGCAATGGGAGACCGAGCCCATCGCGGCCGCGTCGATCGGGCAAGTGCATCGGGCTGTCACGCGATCGGGTGTCGCGGTCGCGGTGAAGATCCAGTATCCGGGCGTCGACCAGGCGATCCGAGCCGACCTCGTGAATACCGACCTGCTCTTCCGCGTGCTCGGGATGATGTTCCCCGGCCTGGATCCGGGCCCGCTCGTCGGCGAGCTGCGGGAACGGCTGACGGAGGAGCTCGACTACACGGTGGAGGCCGCGAACCAACGTTTCTTCGGCGACGCATTCGCGGGCCACCCGTTCATCTCCGTACCGCGCGTGATCGACGAGCTCTCGACCCGGCGCGTGCTCACGACCGAGCTCGCGGTCGGGGCTCGCTTCGCCGAAGTGGAGGCATGGTCGCAGGCCGAGCGCAACCTCGCGAGTGAAGCGATCTACCGCTTCGTCTTCCGCAGCATCTACCAGCTGCACGCGTTCAACGGCGATCCGCACCCCGGGAACTACCTGTTCCGGCCCGGCGGTCACGTGACATTCCTCGACTTCGGGTTGGTCAAGCGCTACGAGCCGGAAGACGTGGCGCTGTTCGAGTCGCTCATCCGGACGTTCGTCGTGGAGCACGACATTCCCGCGTTTCGCCGGATGATGGAGGCGAACAACATGCTGCGGGCAGATCCCGCGATCACCGACGACGACGTCGCCGGCTACTTCGGCCACTTCTACGCGTTGGTGACCGACGATCGCGAGTTCACCGTCGATCCCGAGTACTCGTCGGAGACGGTCCGCATGTACTTCGATGCGAACGGCCCCTACTCACATGTCGCGCGAGCGGCGAACATCCCGCCCGCGTTCGTGATCACCCAGCGCATCAACCTCGGCCTGACCGCGGTGCTCGGCCGGTTGCGCGCCACTGCGAACTTCCGCCGGATCGCGGAGGAGCTGTGGCCGTTCATCGCGGCTCCTTCGTCGACTCGGATGGGCGAGGCCGAGGCCGCCTGGCTCGCAGACCGCGTACGCTGACCCGGCTCGGACCCGGACCTGGATCATCGGGGGTTGACGTGAACCTGGCGCGCTTCGACCACATCGAGCTCCACATCGGCGAGACGTTCGCCCGGTTGACCCTCAATCGACCGGATCGGCGCAACGCCCTGTCGCTTGCGCTGATGCGCGAGATGCTCGCGGCGCTCGACACGGTGGCGGAGGGAACGGCGCCGGTGCTCGTGATCGAGGGCCGGGGGCCGGCCTTCTCCGCCGGCCACGATCTCGCCGAGATCGTGAGCGAGCGCAGCGCCGAGTTCTACGAGGAGCTTTTCGGGACGTGCGTCGAGCTGATGACGCGGCTGCACACGATTCCGCAACCGGCGATCGCGAAGGTGCACGGCGTCGCGACGGCCGCCGGCTGCCAGCTCGTCGCCGCGTGCGACCTCGCGATCGCGAGTGACGACGCGCGCTTCGCGACGCCGGGCGTCAACATCGGCCTGTTCTGTTCGACCCCGATGGTCCCGGTCGAGCGCACGATAGGACGAAAACGGGCGCTGGAGATGTTGTTCACCGGCGACATGATCGACGCCGCAACCGCGGCCGAGTGGGGACTGGTGAATCGCGTCGTGCCGATCGCCGACCTGGAGACCGAAGTGTTCGCGCTCGCGGCCCGGATCGCGCAGTCGAGCCCGTCGGTGCTCGCGCTCGGCAAGCGCGCCTTCTACGAGCAAGCCGGGCTCGACGAGCGGGCTGCCTACGGCCTCGCGTGCGCGGTGATGGTCGACAACGCCCAGGCCGACGACGCCCACGAGGGCATGCGCGCCTTCCTCGAGAAGCGGAAGCCCGAGTGGCCGAGCCGTTAACTGCCGCGCCCCGCAAGTCCCTGGTCTCGTTCGCGCCGCTGCGGCACCAGGCGTACGCGCGGCTGTGGACGGGTGCGTTCATCTCGAACATCGGCACGTGGATGGAGTCGATCGCGCTCGGCATCTACGTGCAGAAGCACACGGGCCAAGCCGCGTGGACGGGAACCGTTGCGGCCGCGGCATTCCTCCCCATCGCGTTCTTCAGCCCGATCGGCGGCGCGCTCGCCGACCGCTACCCGCGCCGGTTGCTGATGATCGCGACGAGCCTGGTGCAAACCGCGTTGGCTTCGTTGCTCACGGTGCTCTTCGTGATCGGCCACCCCTCGGCGCCGACGATCACCCTCATCGCACTGGGCAACGGCGTGTGCGCCGCGCTCGGATTCCCCTCGTTCCAGGCGATGCTCCCCGATCTCGTCCCGGTCGAGGACCTCCCCGGCGCGATCGCACTTTCATCGGCTCAGTACAACCTCGGCCGCGTCATCGGACCGGTGATCGCGGGCGTCGTCATCGACATCGGCGGATACGCGTGGGCCGAAAGCGTGAACGCGGTGAGTTTCCTCGCGGTCGTCGCGGTCATGCTGACACTCAACCTGCCGGCACCGTCGGTGCACGCGCGGTCCGAGAAGTTCCTGCGTTCGATCGCCGACGGCTTCCGGTACGTGCGGCGGGAACCCGGCCTCCGCGTCACCGCGTTGGCGATGTGCGTCAACACGTTCCTCGCGGCGCCGTTCATCGCGCTCGTGCCGACGATGGCGCTCGAGGTGCTGCACAGCGGATCCGGCGGGACCGCCGTGCTCATCACCGCCCAGGGCATCGGTGCGGTCCTGATGGCGTTCTCGCTCGGATCGTTCGTCGAGCGGCACGGAGCCCGCCGAGTGTTGATGACGCTGATGGGAGCGCTCCCGATCGCGCTCGTCGCCTACGCCGGCGCGCCGAATCTCGCGCTCGCCGCGGTTGCGATCTTCGCGGTCGGCATGCTGTACCTCGGCGCGCTCTCGAGCTTCACCACCATTGCTCAGCTCCGCGTGCCAACCGAGATCCGCGGCCGCGTGCTCGCGGTGTTCACCGTGATTCTCGGCTCCCTGTATCCACTCGGGTCCGTCATCCAGGGCAAGGTCGCCGACCACATCGGCCTGCGCGAGACGACGATCGGCTCCGCGGCGCTCATGGGACTCGTCATCCTCGCGACGCGTCTCGTTCGTCCCGGCATCACCGAAGCCATCGACACGACTGTCGGTTAGGGTCGCAGTCCCGAGCGGCGCAGCCGGCAAGAGAGGGAGAAATGGCACTCGTAGAGATCGAACGGCGCGGAAGCATTGCGCTCCTCACGCTCAATCGGCCCGAAGCGCGCAACGCGATCAGCCCCGAGGTGAGCCACGCGATGGCCGGGCTGCTCGACACGATCGAAGCCGACGACGATCTGCGCGCGGTCGTCCTGACCGGCGCCGGCGACGTCTTCTCGGCGGGCGCCGACCTGAAGGTGGTCGCGCAAGGTCGCGGTATGGACATCGCCCGCGGCAAGGGCGGGTTCGCCGGCATCGTGAATCGCGACTTTCCGAAGCCGGTCATCGCCGCGGTGAACGGCCCCGCGTTGGCCGGCGGATTCGAGATCGTGCTGTCGTGCGACCTCGTGGTCGCCGCGGACTTTGCGCGCTTCGGGATTCCCGAAGTGCAGCGCGGGCTGATGGCCGCCGCGGGCGGGTTGATTCGCCTGCCCAAGCGCGTGCCCCTCGGGATCGCGCTCGAGCTCGCGATGTCGGGCGACCCGATCGACGCGCAACGCGCGCTCGCGCTCGGCCTCGTCAACCGCGTCGTCGCGTCCGGCGACGTGCTCGACGTGGCGTGCGCGCTCGCGGACCGGATCGGCGAGAACTCCCCCGTCGCCGTGCGGCTCTCCCGTCAGCTCGTCCGCGAGGCGGCGGAGATGCCCGAGGCCGACGGCTGGCAGCGGACCAACGAGCTCGCGGTCCAGGTGTTCGCCAGCGGCGACGCGGTCGAGGGCGCGACCGCCTTCGCGGAGAAGCGCAAGCCCCGCTGGCAGTCGAAATAGCAGGTAGCGGGCCGCACTGCTTCTCCTGTCGTCCTCGCCTCGGAGCGGCGGCTCCGCCGCGACCGGCGTCGCGACTACTCCGATCCCTACCGTGGGAGTGATCGCTCCTACAATCGGTCCGTGGATCGATTCCGGGTCGAGGATCTCGCCGAGCGGGCCGACGCGTCGGTCGACACGATCCGCTTTTACCAAAAGCGGGGTCTGCTCGAACCGCCGGCCCGCGAAGGTCGGGTCGCGTGGTACGGACCGGAGCACCTCGAACGGCTGGCCCGAATTCGCGACCTGCAGATCCAAGGCCTGACGCTCGCGCTGATCAGCCGCGTGTTGACCGGCGATCTCGACGCGACCGATGCACCCCTCGCGGCGGCAGTCGCGGTCGCCGACGCGCCCGAAGAGTTCCTGAGTCTTTCCGAGCTCGCCGAGCGGTCCGGCGTCCCCGACGCGCTGCTCGAAGCCGTCGCGCGCGAAGGCCTCCTCGTCGCCCGGGCCCACGACGGCACCGAGCGGTTCACCGCGAGCGACGTGACCGTGGTGCAAGCGGGGTTGAAGCTGCTCGAATCGGGCTTCCCACTCAGTGACCTGCTCGCCTTGGCGCGCGAGCACAATGACGCGACGCACGAGGTCGCGGAACAGGCGGTCGCGCTCTTCGATCGTTACGTCCGGCTCCCGTTGAGAAACTCCGACCGCTCCGACACCGACAAGGCGCAGCAGCTCGTCGACGCCTTCCGCACACTCCTGCCCGCGGTGACCGCGCTCGTCGAGCACCACTTCCGGCGCGTGCTGCTCGCGGTCGCGCAGGAGCACCTGGAGTCGGTCGGCGAAGAGCACGAGCTGGCGGCCGCGAGCGTCGAAGCCGCCCGTCGCCTCGAAGGCGGTTGGCAGGCGTGACCGACACCGCCGTCGATGAGCTTCCGTCGGGCGAGGAGAAGGCGCGCGTCGTCGAAGAGATGTTCGACCGCATCGCGCCCCGCTACGACCTCCTCAACCGCATGCTCACGTTCCGCATGGACGTCGGTTGGCGCCGCACTGCCGTTGCCGCCCTCGGGTTGGAGCCCGGCGCGCGGGTGTTGGATCTGGCGTGCGGGACGGGTGATCTGTGCCGCACCTTGCGCGCCACCGGTCACGAGCCGATCGGTGTCGACTTCTCCGCGGGGATGCTCGGCGCCGCCCACACCGACGCGCCCCTCGTTCGAGCCGACGCGAACCAACTTCCCTTCCCCGACGCGTGCGTCGACGCAGTCACCTGTGGTTTCGCCCTGCGGAACTTCGTCGATCTCGCAGCCGTGCTCGCGGAGTGCGCGCGTGTTATCCGCCCGCAGGGTCGCATCGCGCTGCTCGACGTCGGCGAGCCCGGTAACGCGCCGGCCCGCGCCGTTCACAACCTCTGGTTTCGCCGCGTCGTGCCGTTCGTGGGCGGACTGCTCTCCGATCGACGCGCGTACTCCTACCTTCCGGCGTCGACGGCATACCTCCCGTCGCAGCTCGAGTTGCTGGCGATCGTCGGCACGGCCGGCTTCGAGAAGCTCGCGCACCGCAAGCTCGGCGCCGGGGCGGCCCAACTGATCACCGGAGCCCGGCCGTGAGGCCCGAGACGCGTCTCGCGCCCGCGCACCCGCGTCTCGTCGCGCGCACCGAACGCGTCGCCGGGATCGATCGGCTGATCGACTCGTTCGGCGTCGACGGCACCGCGTGGCTCGACGGCGACTGCGGGTTCGTCACGGCCGGCGTCGCGGCGATCGTCGACCCGCGTGACGCGGTCGCCGCGCTCCGGGCGATCGATCACGTCTACGAGGATGCGGCCGATGCGATCGGACCCCGAGCGGTCGGCGCGCTGCCGTTCGCAGGCGGCGGCCGCATGATCATCCCGGCCCGCATCCTCGCCCGGGACTTGGCCGGCCACGTGTGGCGAACCACGATCGCGCAGACCGGGAACGACACTCTGCAGATCGCCTCGCCGCAAGCGATTGCCGGCCACTACACGATCGATCAGCGCACGACGTGCGCCGAGTGGGAACAGAGCGTGGTCGCCGCGCTCGCACTCATCGACGCCGGTGCCGTCGAGAAGATCGTGCTCGCCCGCGAGGTCGCGATCGAGAGCGACGCGCCGTTCGACGTTCGTGCGGTGCTGGAGACGCTGCACGCGACGCAGCCCGGTTGTGTCGTGTACGCCGACGACGGATTCGTCGGCGCGAGCCCGGAGCTCCTGGTGCGCAAGGCCGGCGCGGGCGTGGTCGCCCGCCCGATGGCCGGAACCGGGCTCGACGCCGCCGAGCTCGTTCGGTCGGAGAAGGATGCACGCGAGCACGGCTTCGTTGTCGACGCGGTGTGCGACGCGCTCCGGCCCACGTGCACCGACGTGACCGCGACCGGTCCGGCGCCCGTCGAGCTCACCGACGTGACCCACCTCGCCACGACGATCACCGCCCGCGTCCGTGATGCCGAGGTCTCGGTCGTTGATCTCGCGCTCGCGCTGCACCCGACACCCGCGGTCGCCGGAACCCCACGCATGGCGGCGCTGAAGGCAATCCAGCGGCTCGAACCCACGCCCCGGGGCCGGTACGCGGGCCCGTGCGGCTGGGTCGACGCCCGCGGCGACGGTGCGTTCGTCGTGGCGCTGCGCGGTGCGCAGATCGACGGTCCGCGTGCTCGCCTGCATGCCGGCGCGGGTATCGTCGCCGGCTCGAATCCCGCCGCCGAATGGGCGGAGACCCGCGCCAAGCTCGAACCGATGCTGCGAGCGCTCGTGCGAGTCTGACTCATGCTGACGGCGGTGGTCGCTGTTCGAGGGCACGGTTGATGCGGCGCGCCGTTCGGCGGCCGACGATCTCGACCAGACCGGGCGCAAAGCGCTGCAGGTACCACACGGCTTTTGCGCTCGCGGGCGCGACGATGACTCCCCGATTGCGCGCCACGCCGCGCAGCGCGGCCCGGGCGAACCGCGCGGCGGGGATCGGTTTCAGTCCCACGGTTGCCATGTACTCGCGACCGGTCATCGTGGCCGCGGTCAGCGGTGGGAGATCTTCGGGCAGGACATTGTCGAGGATCGGCGTATCGACCGCTCCCGGGCACACCACGCTGACCCGAACGCCGACCGTCGCCGCCTCGGCGCGTAACGCACCGCTCAGGCCGACCACCGCGTGCTTGCTGGCCGAGTAGGCCGCGACCATCGCCGCGGGCGCGAGGCCCGCGGTCGACGCGGTGTTCACGATGTGGCCGTGACCCTGCGCGGCCATCAGTGGGTACGCGGCAACCACACCGTTGATCACGCCCTTGAGATTCACGTCGATCACCCGATCCCAATGCTCGCCGCTCAGCGTTTGGGTGCGACCGCCGAGGACGATTCCGGCGTTGTTGAACATGAAGTCCAGGTGTCCGTGGCGATCGGCGACGTCGTCGACCAACGCCTGCACGGCGGCGCGATCGCGGACATCGAGCGTCGCGGCTGTCACCGTTCCCGTCGCGGCGGCTCCGGTCACAAGGTTCTGCGCCGCGCGCTCGGCCCGCTCCCCGTCGAGATCTGCGAGCACGACGTGCGCACCCTGCGCCGCCAGCTCGGTCCCCATCGCCAACCCGATGCCGGATGCGCCTCCGGTGATGATTGCGACGCGCCCGCGGAACGATCCGCGGCGCCGGCTCACGTGGTCGAGCCGATTGCATGCGCCACCGCGTTCCAAACAGCACGGTGGCGCTCGACACTCTTCGCGCGCTCGATCGGAACCACGATCACGCGCAGATCATCACCCGCAATGGCCGCGGCGATCTTGCCGGCGTCGTCGATGCGTTCGGCCGCCACACCATGCGCGCGCGCCACGTCGACGAGATCCAGTCCGTGCGGTGTGCCGAAGAGCTGCTCGAACTCGGGGAGATCGGCGGGGGGCAGGTAGGAGAAGATCCCGCCGCCGTCATTGTCGAGCACGACGATCGTGGCCGGACCGCGGGCGCCGAGGAGACCATTCGCGTCGTGCAGGAAACACAGGTCGCCGCACAAGCCCACCGTCGGGGCGGAGCGGTCGGCTTCGGCCACACCGACGACCGTTGATACGAACCCGTCGATCCCGTTCGCCCCGCGGTTGGCGAGCACGCGCACTCCGGCGCGCGGCGCCATGCTCCACTCGAGCGCGCGGACCGGGAGACTGGATGCGACCACGAGCGTCGCGCCATTGGGGAGGGCCGCCGCGACGTCACGGGCGACCCGCGCTTCCATCGCGTCGCCAGGCGTGTCGAGCACGGCGTCGATGGCGGCGCGGGCGCGCGACTCTGCGTCCCGCCACTCCGACCGCCACGTCGAGACCGGGTCCGGTGTGCCGAGCAAATCCGCAACGCCCGAAAGCAATGCGTCGGCGTCGACCGCGAACCGTTCCGAAGCGGCTCGAGCCGGATCGAGCCAGGCGCCGTCGGCATCGACAAGGATCTGCGCGATCGCAGGCCCGAGCCAGGCGGTCGCGATCTTGCTCGTGAGCGGTGCGCCGACACGCACGACCAGATCGGGTCGGTGCGCCGCGGCGAAGCCCGGCGCACGGAGAAGCGCTTCGTAGGTCGAGATCGCGAACGGCGGAACCCGCAGTTGCGAGATCGGATCGGCGAGCACGGGCCAGCCCGAGCCGGCGGCGAAGCGTGCAGCGGTGATCGGCGACACGCCGGCACCCCAGCCCGCGACGAGCAACCCCCGTGGATGCGCGCGCACGAGGTCGGTCACGCGCGCGAGGTCGGCGGGCGCGGGCGCACGCGTCGCCCGCGTGCTCAGCGTCCACGGTCGTCCGTCGCGCCGGCCCGGCGCGTCGACGAACGGTGCACCGGTCGGGACGAGCGGCTCGCGGAACGGAAGATTCACGTGCACCGGCCCCGAGGGCGGGCCGAGCGACTCCGCGACCGCGCGACACGCGAGCGAACGCCACCCGACACCCGCCTCGAGCTCGTCGACCGGCGGTCCGGGATCGCAGAACCACCGGACGGCCCGGCCGAAGAGATGCGTCTGGTCGATGGTCTGGCCCGCGCCGGTGTCACGGAGCTCGGGCGGCCGGTCGGCCGTACAGACGATCAGCGGGACGCGCGCGTACGACGCCTCGATCACCGCCGGGTGGAAGTTCGCGGCGGCGGTGCCCGACGTGCAGAGCACCACGACCGGGCGCCCGCTGGCGAGCGCGAGTCCGAGCGCGCGGAACGCCGCCGAGCGCTCGTCGAGCACCACCTGCACGCGCAGGTGCTCGTTGCGCTCGAGTGCGAGCGCGAGCGGCGTCGATCGCGATCCCGGCGCAACGACGGCGTCGGTCACACCCGAACGCGCCCATTCGTCGACCAGCGCGGCGGCGAACGCGGCGTTCACGTCTCGTGCCGTCATCGCGGGACGTCACGCGAGAGAATGCGGGCGTGCCTCGTCCGCGCGTCGTTCTGGTTCCTGGGTTCACCCAGACCGCACGCTCGTGGACGGGCGCGGCCGAGGTCGCGCAGGAGACGTGCGACGTGCAGGCGCTCGACGTGCCCGCACCGGGCACGTTCGCCGGAACCGCGCAAGCACTCGGCGACGCGGGTGGCCACGCGATCTACGCCGGCTACTCGATGGGCGGCAGGTTGTGCCTCCGCCTCGCGATCGATCGGCCCGATCTCGTGCGGGCACTCGTGCTGGTGAGCGCGTCGCCGGGCATCACCGACGACCATGACCGCGCCGCGCGCGTGGAGGCCGACGAGGTGCTCGCGGAGGGCATCGAGCGCGACCGCGTCGACGCATTCCTCGCGCGCTGGCTGGCCCAGCCGTTGTTCACAACCGTTCCCCGCGATGCACCGGGCCTGTCCGATCGGCGCCGCCTCACGCCCGCCTATCTCGCCGCCTGCCTGCGCCGGCTGGGCGCGGGCGTGATGGAACCGATGTGGGACGACCTGCCCCAGCTCACGATGCCGGTGCTGCTGGTGACCGGCACGCTCGACGACAAGTACCGCGCGATCGCAAGGCGGATGCTCGAACGGATGCACCCGGGCGTCACGCATCTGCAGCTCGAGGGCGGTCACGCGTTGCCACTCGAGCAACCCGCGCGGCTCGGCGGTTTGATCGCGGCGTTCGCCGCCGAGCACGGCTCCGCCCCATCGGCCGGCTAACCGATCCACAATCCCACCGCGAGCAGCGCGGCCAGCGCGAGCTGGAACCGGACCGTACCTACGAGCGCGGCGACCAGCGACGGAGGATCGGAGCGCGTGCGAACCAACCGAACCGGCTTGACCGCGAGCGGCGCCGCCGCGAGCGCGATCGGCGCCCACGGATGCAGCACGCTGCAGCCGACGACGGCCGCCAGCGCGCCGCCCAGGCATGCGGTGAAGAGAACACGAGCGCGCGGCGCGCCGAACCGGACTGCGAGGGTGCGCTTGCGCGCGGCGGTGTCGGTCTCGACGTCGCGCACGTTGTTCGCGAGCAGGATCCCGCAGGCGGGCAAGCCGACCGCGAGCGCGCCCCACCACGCCGCGCCCGGGAGCTGCCGGTACTGGACGTATGCGCTGCCGACCGTCGCGACAAACCCGAAGAACGCCAGCACCATCACCTCGCCCAATCCGAGGTAGCCATACGGCTTGGGCCCGCCCGTGTAGGTGACGGCAGCGATCAGGGCCGCGACGCCGACGAGCAACAGCCACGGGTTGACGACGAGCGAGAGCGCCCCGCCGACGACCGCGGCGACTGCGAAGGAGATGGCCGACGCGTTGCGCACCGCCGCCGGTGACGCGAGGCCGCTCGCGACGAGTCGAATCGGGCCGCGTCGGTCCTTGTCGGTGCCGCGCATACCGTCGGAGTAGTCGTTCGCGTAGTTGACTCCCACCTGTAACGCGAGTGCGACGACGAGCGCCGCGATTGCGCGCGCCCACCGGATCGGCCCGTCGACCGTCGCCGCCGCGGTCCCCACGACCACCGGCGCGATCGCCGCACCAAGGGTTTTGGGCCGCGCCCCCTGAACCCAAAGCCCGATGCCGGGCACGGCTTCAGTCTTCACGAGGCCGTGAGTGAGCGCAGCGAACGAGCTGGCAGAAGCGGCGAGCGCCCGCGGGCGGAGTTTCGCCGCCCGCAGCTAGCGCGACCGGAAATCATGGGCGTTTCGGGAATTGGTCGAAGTCGGGTTTGCGCTTTTCGAGGTAGGCGTTCTTGCCCTCTTGGGCTTCTTCGGTCATGTAGTAGAGGAGGGTCGCGTCGCCGGCGAGCTGCTGGATGCCGGCGAGGCCGTCGTCGGCGGCGTTCATCGACGCCTTCAGCATCCGCAACGCGAGCGGAGAGTGCTCGAGCATCTTGCGCGCCCACGCGACGGTTTCCAGCTCGAGGTCGGCGAGCGGCACGACCTTGTTGACCAGGCCCATGTCGGCCGCGGCCTGCGCGTCGTACTGCTCGCAGAGGTACCAGATCTCGCGGGCCTTCTTCTGGCCAACCATGCGCGCGAGCAAACCCGATCCGTAACCACCGTCGAAGCTGCCGACCTTGGGTCCGGTCTGGCCGAAGCGAGCGTTGTCGGCGGCAATCGTGAGGTCGCACACGATGTGGAGCACGTGGCCGCCGCCGATCGCGTAACCGGCCACCATGGCGATGACCGGCTTCGGCAACCGCCGGATCTGCACCTGGAGGTCGAGCACGTTCAGGCGACCGATGCCGTGGTCGTCGCGGTACCCGTCGTCGCCGCGCACGCGCTGATCTCCGCCTGAGCAGAACGCCTCGGACCCTTCCCCGGTGAGGATGATCACGCCGATCGACGGGTCGTCACGCGCGAGCTCGAACGCGTCGCGGAGCTCGAACAAGGTGCGCGGGCGGAACGCATTGCGCACCTCGGGGCGGCGAATGGTGATCTTGGCGATGCCGTCGGAGGTGTCGTAGCCGACGTCGGTGAACCCGTCGGGGGTCTGCGGCTTCCACTCCGCTCCGGGTCGGATCACGTCGTTTGCGGTCATGGGTTCGGCCTCCGGCCTCCGGTGCGGCGGTCCGCTGCGAGCGCTCGTGGGGGGTCGTGATTGTGGGAGCGATCACTCCCATCGTTAGGGTATCGAGGATGCCCGGATCGGACGAAACCGCGGTCGTGGCCGTGATCGCGGCCGGACATCCCCTGGCCGTTGCCGCGGTTTCGGCGTGGGACGCCGGCGAGGCGATCCTGCCCCTCAACCCGGCCTCGCCCCGGGTCGAGCGCGACCGGCTGCTGGCGCAGCTGCGCCCGACGCACGTCGTCGACGGCGAGCACCGGGAGGCGATCCCCGGGGGCGTACCGGCGCCGGCCGACGCCGCCGCGATCGTCGTCACGTCGGGGACCACCGCGGAGCCGAAGGGAGTCGAGCTCACTCGAGCCGGCATGGAGGTGATGGGGCGCGGCTACTCCGCCGGGCTCGACGCCGACGAAACCGACCGCTGGCTCACCTGCCTGCCGCTCCATCACGTCGCGAGCCTCGGCGCACTGGCGCGGGCGTACGTGACGGGCGCGTCATGGGTCGCGCACGAGCGGTTCGACATCGAACGCGTTGCACGCGCGCCGAGGGAGGCGGGGGCGACCATCGTCTCGCTGGTTCCGACGACACTGCTGCGCCTGCTCGACGCGGGCGCGCCGCTCCACGAGTTCCGGCGGGTGATCCTGGGTGGCGCGCCGCTGCCCGACGCACTCCGGGCGCGCGCCGAGTCGGCCGGGGTCGCGATCGCCGACGCGTACGGCCTCTCCGAGACGTGGGGCGGCTTCGCCCTCGACGGCATCCCCATCGCCGGCATCGACGTGCGCGTCGACGCCCGGACCGCCGAGATTCTCGTGCGGGGCGCGCCGGTAATGCGCGGCTACCGCCTCGACCCGCAGCAGTCGGCCGAGGTTCTGGATGCCGACGGCTGGCTGCACACCGGCGACATCGGCGAGGTCGACACCAACGGCCGGCTCCGGGTGATCGACCGGGCCAAGGATCTCGTGATCAGCGGCGGCGTGAACGTCAGCCCCTCCGAGGTCGAGCAGGTCCTCGCGCAACATCCGGATGTCGAGGATGTGTGCGTCATCGGCGTTGCCGACGCGGAATGGGGTGAACGCGTCGTCGCGTTCGTGGTGACCGCGCCCGGCTCGCAAACACCCGCGCTCGAATCGCTGCGGGCGTTCGCGGCCGAGCAGCTGGCGGCACCGAAGCTCCCGCGCGAGCTCCGCGTGGTCGACGCGATCCCGCGGAGCGCCGGCGGAAAGGCTCTTCGTCGACTGTTACGCGACGCGTAAGGCCGACTCCTACGCGGCGCGTAGACAGGTCACCGAAGCGAGAAAGCGCACCGTACGCGTCTCGACCCCCGCGAACAGCGGCGCGGTGGTCTCGAGTATCCACACGCGCAGCTCCGCCCGTGGCGTGCCCCGTTCGACCGCGGCTACCAGATTGCTGATCGTGAGCGCATAGTCGGCGAGTTGCTCGTTGGTCATGGCGATGTCGTCGTCGAACGCCTCGTCGGCGACCGGCTCGAAGCCGTCAGGGGTGACCGCGCGCGGGTCGCCGACCTGCGGGTTGCGGGGCGGCAGCGGATACCGGGTAAACGCGTCCTTCATCCAGGTCGTGAACTCGGGTACGTCGATCATCTCGCCAATGAAGTAGTGGTCGTACAACCCGACCCAGCCCCGAGGCCGCAACACCCGCCGCAGCTCCGCGAAGAACCGCGACTGGTCGAACCAGTGGATGCCGGAACAGCACGTGGCCGCGTCGAACGTGGCGTCCGGGAACGGCGTGCGCTCGGCGCTCGCGAGGAGATAGTCGACGCGGGGCGCCTGACGCGCGCTGCCGAGCATCTCCGGCGAGATGTCGACACCGACCACAGCATCCGCGTGGTCGGCGAGGGCGACGGTCGACATGCCCGTTCCGCAGGCGACGTCGATCGCGTGGCCGACCGGCTCGCCACCCACCAGCGACCGGATCCGCGCGAGCAACCGCGGGTGATGGAACGGCCGGCCGGAGGCGTAGACCTCGCCCACACCGGGCGCGGCGAATGGATTATCGACCCGCTCAACCGGCATCTCGCAACGCTTCCTTCCACTGACGGAACTTCGTATGGACGCGGCCGTCCGGACCGGAGCCCTCGCCGGTGCCGTCGGGCTGCAGCTCGAACGTCCAGTGCTCGCCGAGGTCGTCGCTCGCGATCGCCATGTAGCGCGCCCGGGCCTTCACCGCGGGACCGGCGCGCCACAGGAGGTACCGGTTGATGCGGCGCTTGTACGCCACGAGGCCGATACCGAGATCGGCGCCCAGCGTGCGCAGCGCGGCGGGGGCCTCGACCCAACGTTCGGCCGGGATGAGGAAGTCACGTTGGGGGGTCGCCGGCAGCTCCGCCGTCGTCCAGTCGCGTTCGGTCGGCGGGCGCTCCTCGGCAGGGGTCGGCGGCACGTGCCATCCTCGCGCGATGACACTCGAAGCCGATGTGCAAGCGGTCGTGCAGGATCGGCCCGGCACGTTCGGCATCTACGCCCGCAACTTGGGAACGGGCGAGACGGTTGGAGTGAACGCCGATCTCGTGCTGCCAACCGAGAGTGCAGCGAAAACGTTCATCCTCGTGCACTACGCGGGTCTGGTCACGGCGGGGGCTCTCGATCCCGAGCGGCGTATCGAGGTGCCGGCCGAGATCAAGGCCAAGGGCAGCGGCGTGCTGCGCTACCTGGCGCCCGGAATCCGGCTCACGCTCGACGATCTCGCGTGGCTCATGATCATCGTGTCCGACAACCTCGCGACTCAGGTGCTCCTGCGCGAGGTCGGCGGCGCCGATCCCATCAATGAGACGATGGCCGGCCTCGGGCTCGAGACCGCTTTCGTCAATCCCGCGTTCTCCCATGCCGAGCTCACCGACGAGCTCTTCGGCACCGCGACCCCCCGCGACCTCGCCGAGATCTACACGCACCTCGACGAACGGTGCCGCCAGATGCTCTTTCGCCAGCACTTCGTCGACTATCTGCCCCGCTATCTCCCGAGCGCCAGCGTCTCGGTCGACTTCGGGTTCGACATGCCCGCGCGCGTGTTCAACAAGACCGGAAACGGCTTCGGCAACTGCATCGACTCCGGGTTGTTCGAAACGGATGACGCGGCGTGGGTCGTCGCCGCGATGGCGTCGGATCAACAAGACTTCGGCATGCGTCCGCAGGACGCGGCACCGAGCGCGTTCGCCGAGATCAGCCAGCTGCTGTTCGACCGATGGGGCACGTGATGCGCGTCGCCGACCTGCCGACGCCCGCACTCGTCGTCGACTCCGGGGCGATCACGCGCAATCTCGACACGATGACCGCCGCGCTCCCCGGCGACCGGCTCCGGCCCCACGTGAAGGCGCACAAGTGCACCTCGCTCGCGCGCGAGCAGTCGAACCGCGGCCACCGCGGTTTCACGGGCGCGACGCCCCGGGAGCTGCTCGGAATGGCGGCCGCCGGGCTCGGCGAGGATCTCCTGCTCGCCAACGAGTCGGTCGACGACGACCGGCTGCGCGCGCTGTCGGAGTGCGGCGCGCGCGTCACCGTCGCCGTCGACTCGGAGACGACCGTCGACGCCGCGGCGCGCAACGGGATCCGCGAGGTGCTCGTCGACATCAATGTCGGCATCCCGCGGTGTGGCGTACGCGCCGACGACGCGGGCGCCATCGCCGACTACGCCCGCAGCCGAGGCCTCACCGTGCGCGGCACCATGGGCTACGAGGGCCACGCGGTGCTCGTCGAGGACGGGGCCGAGCGCCGCAAGCTCACCGACGCGTCGATGGCGCTGCTCGCGCGCGCCCACGAAGCCGTCGGGGGCGAGATCCTTTCGGGTGGTGGCACCGGAACCTACGACCTGAACGACGTCGCGACCGAGATCCAGGCCGGCTCCTACGCGCTCATGGACACTGCCTACGCGAAGCTCGACATTCCGTTCGACCTCGCGCTCGCGGCCGTCGCGACGGTGATCCATTCCAATCCCAGATGGAGCGTCGCCGACTGCGGGCTGAAGGCACTCGGCATGGATCACGGCAACCCGACCATCAACAACGCCGAGGTGTTGTTCTGCTCCGACGAGCACATCACCTTCACACCGCGGTCACCGGTGGGCGTCGGCGACCGGGTGTTGGTATGGCCCGCGCACGTCGACCCGACCGTGGCGTACCACGATGTGATGCATCTCGCCGACGGACCGGGCGTCGATGCCGCCGTCATCGATGCGTGGGCTGTCGATCTTCGAGGTTGGGACCCGAGATAGCCCCCGGGATACGGTCGGTCCCGTGACTGATCTCTCGCATCTCGACGCAACCACCCAGGCCGAGCTCGTGCGGACCGGCGCCGCGTCGCCGATCGAGCTCGTCGACGCCGCGATCGAACGCATCGAGAAGTGCAACGGCGAGTTGAACGCCGTCATCCATCCGCTCTTCGACCGCGCTCGCGTCGCGGCCAACGGCATCCTTCCCGACGGCCCGTTCCGCGGCGTGCCGATCGTCATCAAGGATCTCGACGGCACCCTTGCGGGCGCGCCGTACCACGGCGGGAACAAGCTCCTGAAGGAGATGAACTACACGCCGGAGATCACGAGCTACCTGTTCACGAAGCTCGAAGAGGCCGGCTTCGTGATCGTCGGCAAGACGAACACCCCCGAGCTCGGCGTGATGCCGAGCGCCGAGCCACTCGCGTACGGGCCGACACACAATCCGTGGGACCTCACGCGCTCTGCCGGAGGATCGAGCGGCGGTTCGGCCGCGGCGGTCGCGGCGGGTCTCGTTCCCGTGGCGCACGCGGGCGACGGCGGCGGATCGATCCGCATCCCCGCGAGCATGTGCGGGCTCTTCGGCCTGAAGCCCTCACGCGGTCGCATCTCGCTCGGCCCGGTGGAATCCGAACCATGGGGCGGTCTCGTGATGCGTCACGTCGTGACCCGCACGGTCCGCGACAGCGCCGCGGTCCTCGACGTTCTCGAGGGGTACATGACCGGCGACCCCAACACCGCGCCGCCGCCCGCGCGTCCGTACCGCAAGGAAGTGGGCGCGGATCCCGGCAAGCTGCGCATCGGGGTGTGCACGCATGCGCCGGGTGGCCTCGCCGAGACGGACCCGGTGTGCATCGCGGCGGTGGGCGACGCCGCGTCGCTGCTCGAGTCGCTCGGCCACAAGATCGAAGACTCGGCGCCGCCTGCATTGAGCGAGAGCGGGCTCATGGATCAGTTCAGCGCGGTAATGACGTCGTGGCTGCGCGCCGACCTCGCCGAGATCGCGGAGATCGCCGGCCGGCCGCTGACCGCCGACGACATGGAGCCGATGACCTGGCTCTACTACGAGGTCAGCGCCGGATACCTCGGCGGCGACTATGTGCACGCGATCGATGAGCAACACCGGTGGACGCGGCGGGTCACGTCGTGGTGGGACCTGGGCTTCGACCTCCTGCTCACGCCCACACTCGCCGAGCCGCCGCCCGTGCTCGGAGACGTCGGCCGCCAGGACGACCGCGGCGCCAACGCCGCGAGCCGCTCGATCCCGTTCGTCGCCTACACCGCGCCGTTCAACGTCACCGGCCAGCCTGCGATGTCGGTGCCGCTGTACTGGACGGAGTCGGGGCTGCCCATCGGGGTGCAGCTCGTGGCGGCGCCGTTCCGCGAAGACCTCTTGATCCGGGTCGCCGCGCAACTCGAAGAAGCAACGTCGTGGGTGGATCGCCGCCCGCCCGTTCACGCGTGAACTCCCAGGAGACCACCATGGCCGATCTTTCTCAGCTCGACGCCACCGCGCAGGCCGAGCTCGTCCGCACCGGCGAGGTGTCGGCGCTCGAGCTCGTCGACGCCGCGATCAACAACGTCGAGAAGGTCGATCCCGAATTGAACGCGGTAATCCACCCGCTGTTCGACTCCGCTCGCACGGCCGCGGCCGGCACCCTGCCCGACGGTCCGTTCCGCGGCGTGCCCACCCTGTTCAAGGACCTGCTCTGCAGCGTCGAGGGCGACCCGATCCACGAGGGCATGCAGTTCCTGAAGAATGCGAAGTGGCGCGCGGACCACACCGACGCGCTCGCGCGGCGCTATCTCGACGCGGGCTTCGTATGCATCGGCCGTACCAACGCCCCCGAGCTCGGGATCGTGCCGACCACCGAGCCCGAGGCCTACGGCGCCACGCACAATCCGTGGGACACGACGCGGACACCCGGCGGTTCCAGCGGTGGGTCCGCGGCGGCCGTCGCGAGCGGCATGGTCGCAGTCGCGCACGCGAACGACGGCGGTGGATCGATCCGCATCCCCGCGAGCTGTTGCGGACTCGTCGGCCTGAAGCCCTCACGGGGGCGTACATCGCTCGGGCCCGACTACACCGCCATCGACGACATGCTCTCGGTCGAGTTGTGTGTCTCGCGATCGGTGCGCGACACCGCAGGCGTGCTCGACGCGCTGCACGGACGCTCTGATGGCGAAACGGTCAGCGCGCCCGCGCCGACGCGACCGTTCACACAGGAAGTCGGCGCCGATCCCGGGAAGTTGCGGATCGCGTTGCTCACGCACAACCCGCTCGACACCGGCGAGATCCACGCCGACTGCGTCGCGGCCGCGCGCGAAACCGCACAGCTGCTCGAGTCGCTGGGTCACACCGTGGAGGAGACGTACCCGGCGTCGGTCGCCAAACCCGAGCTCATCGGCCACTTCACGACGCTGTGGACGGTCAACGTCGCCTACAACATCCGCTACTGGGAACGAAAGGTGGGTCGCGTGGCCGGGGCCGACGAGATGGAGGCACTCACCTGGGCCCTCGCCGAGATGGGCCGCGCGGCCACCGGACCCGACTATCTCGACGCGCAACACGCGATGAGCGATCTGGCCCGCGGCGTGGAGGGTTGGTTCGCGTCGGGTTACGACCTGCTCCTCACCCCGACGCTCGGCGAGCCTCCGTGTCCAATCGGCGCGTTCACGACCCCCGACGAACCGTTCCAAGGATTCATACGCGCCGCGACATTCGTCCCGTACACGCCGCTCGCGAACATGGCCGGCTCCCCCGCGATCTCGCTCCCGCTCTCATGGAACGATCAGGGCCTACCGATCGGGTCGCAGCTCATGGCCGCGTACGGTCGCGAAGACCTGTTGCTGCGCATCGCGTCACAGTTGGAAACCGCGCTTCCTTGGGCCGAGCGCCGTCCGCCCGTTCACGTCTGACCCATCGAGGCTCGAGTCGGTCGTGTCAACGGTCTCGGTCGCCGGAGGGCAAGGCTTTTACGGCGACACGCCGACCGCGGTCGACGCGCTGCTGGCCGAGGGCGTCGACTATCTCTGCCTCGAGGCACTCGCCGAGCTGACGCTCGCGATCCTGCAGAAGGATCGCCAGAAGGACGAGACGCGCGGGTATACGCGCGATCTCCCCGCGTATCTCACGCGCGCCCTGCCGTTCGTCGCCGACGGCCGCACGAAGGTGATCACCAACGCCGGTGGTATCAACCCCGCGGCGGCCGCGCGCGCCGCGATCGACACGGCCAAGGCGATGGGCGTCACCGGCATCAAGATCGCGACCGTGCTCGGCGACGACGTGCTCACGCGCCTCGGGGAGCTGCACGGCGATCACCACCAGTCGCTCGCGCACCTCGACACGGGCGAGTCGTTCGAGTCGATGCCGGCGCCCCCGCTGCTCGCCGCGGCCTATCTCGGCGCGCGACCGATCGCCGACGCGCTCGCGCAGGGCGCCGACATCGTGATCACCGGCCGGGTTGCCGACGCGTCGCTCTTCCTGGCGCCGCTCGCGCACGAGTACGGTTGGGCGTGGGACGACTGGGACCGGCTGGCGGCGGGGATACTCGTCGGCCATCTCCTCGAGTGCTCGGGCCAGAGTCTGGGTGGCAACTACTCCGGCGATTGGTGGGCGCTCCCCCATCCCTGGGACCTCCCGTATCCGATCGCACGCGTCGAAGCCGACAGCACCGCGATCATCACGAAGCCCACTGGTTCGGGGGGCCGGGTGAGCACGGACACCCTGCGGCACCAACTCCTCTACGAGGTTCACGACCCGACCCGCTACCTCTCTCCCGACGTGGTCGCAGACTTCACCTCCGCGCACTTCGAAGATCTGCCCGACGATCGCGTGCGCATCACACATGTCCGCGGGACCCCGGCCACCGACACCTACAAGCTGTTGCTCGCCCACCACGCGGGTTGGGCCGGCGAAGCGCGCGTCGCGTTCTCGTGGCCCGACGCGTACGAGAAGGCCAAAGCCACCGCCGCGATCTTCGTTAAGCGGGTCGAGATGGCCGGACACGATGTGGCCGAGTGGCACGTCGAGTATTGGGGTGTCGATGCGCTCGGCGGGCCGACCGTGCCCGACGATCCCGCGTGCGAGGCACCCGAATGCGTGCTGCGCATCGCGTGGCGATGCCACGATCAGCGCACCGCGGGTCTCGTCGGACGCGAGCTGGTGCCACTCACCCTGTCGGCTCCGCCCGCGGGATTGACCGGTGCGGGCGGGCGGGGCGGTGGACCGACCGAGCTGCTCGGCATCTGGCCGACGCTCATCGCCAAGCAACTCGTCGACGACCACGTGCGCGTCACGATCGAGGAGGTGCGCTGATGCCTCGTCTCCCGCTGCGCGAGATCTGCGGGTACCGCGCCGGCGACAAGGGCGACGTCGCCAACGTCGCGATCTTCGCCGACGACGACGAGACCTACGCACTCATCGTGCGCGAGGTCACTTCCGAGCGCGTGAAAGCACACTTCGGATCGATGGTGCGCGGCCGCGTCGACCGCTACGAAGCTGCCAACGTGCGCGCGCTGAACTTCGTGATGCAGGGCGCACTGGGCGGCGGCGGCCCCAAGTCGTTGCGCGCCGACAGTCTCGGGAAGACCCTGGGCGGCGCGCTGGTACGGCTGCAGATCAATGTGCCCGAAGCGATGGCGGGCCGTCGTCGGGCGCGGCCGCAACTCGACTGGGCCGACGAGATTCTTGACGGCCGCTCGACCTGAGCGTTACTCGACCGTGAGGAAGGTGCTCAGGTTCGCTTGATCGCGGCGCACCTCGTCGACGAGACCGTCGGCCGCGGACGGCACGATCTCCAGCGCCTCGAGCGCGTAGCCGACCTCGACGTTCTCCTCGTGATCGACGCCGTCGATCTCGAGCGCGACCGCATCCGCGGCGATGAGCAAGCGGCCGAGCAGTGACGCGACGCCCTTCGGTTCGCTGTGGTGCACGGAGATGGCTTCGACCATGTCGGCCGGAAAGCGCATCACGCCCATGGCCGTGCCACCGACCTGGGCGTGGGTCGCGCCGAAGTCCTCGTTCTCGACGTCGGTGAGCAACATCTCGGGGTTCGTCCAGTGCCGATCCATCGCCGTGTCGTAGCGGCGCGGCGCGCGCCGGAACACGAGCGCGGTACCGAGGTCGTGGAGCAAGCCCGCGCTGAACGCGTCGTTGGGCTGGATGCCCACGCGACGCGCAATCGCTGCCGCCGCCGCGGCCGTCGTGACCGAGTGCTCCCAGAAGCCGTCGGGAACCGAGCGAGGCTGCTCCGAGAACAGGTCGAACGCGGCAGTGGTCGAAATCGCCCGCACGGTCGCGAGGCCGAGCACCGTGACGGCGCGCCACGCGCTCGACACCTTGCCGGAGAGACCGTAGAAGGTGGTGTTCGAGAGCCGGATGATCTGGGTCGACAACGCCGGATCCGACTCGATGAGCCGGCCGAGGTCGGTGGCGGAGGTGCGCGGGTCATCGAGCATCCAGAGCAGACGCATCGCGGTGCCCGGCTGGATGGGCAGCTGGGTCACCTCGGTGATCAGATCGTTGGCTTCGGCCGTCGTCATCAGTTGCCCCTGTCGACCCCGATGGCCGGACCTACGTTTATCGGTCGGAACGTCCGGCCCATGAGTGGGATATGGGCCGGCCTCCGACAAGCGCGTACGCTGCGCGATTCATGAGTGACTCCGCCCGCCTCAGCCGCGCCGTGCTCCCGGTCAGATACGACCTGCTCGTAGAGACCGACGCCGATATCAGCGGCTTCGAGGGCGAGGTGACGATCACGCTCGACGTCGTCGATCCGACCTCGACGATCGTGCTCCACGCCAAGGATCTCGACGTTTCACTCGGATCGCTCAGCCAGCGGGGCGAGAACGTGGGCGCCGAGCTGACCGTCGAGCCGGCGACGGAGCGCATCGTCGTGAGGTCGAAGGGCGCGCTGGAGACGGGTCCGGCCGAGCTCATTCTCCGATTCGGGGCCGAAGTGAGCCGGGGCCTGCTCGGCTACTACCGCAGCACCTTCGTCGACGAGAACGGCATCGAGCGGGTGCTCGCGGCCACCCAATTCGAGGCACCGCACGCGCGCCGGGCGTTCCCGTGCTTCGACGAGCCCGAGTTCAAGGCGGTTTTCGCGGTGACCCTCGTCGTCGCCGAGGGGCTCCTCGCGATCTCCAACGGCCCCGAGATCGGACGCGAGTCGCTGGGCGACGGGCGCGTACGCGTGCAGTTCGGCGAGACGATCCCGATGTCGACCTACCTCGTCGCATGGGTCGTCGGTCCGCTCGAGCTCACAGATCCGGTCGACGTCGACGGCGTTCAGCTCCGGATCGCGCACGTTCCCGGCAAGGCGCACTTCACGCGGTTTGCGCTCGCCGTCGGCGCGTTCGCGATCAGGTTCTTCGCCGAGTACTACGGCATCCCGTATCCCGGCGAGAAATGTGATCTCGTCGCGCTGCCCGACTTCTCGTTCGGCGCGATGGAGAACCTCGGGTGCGTGACGTTCCGCGAGGCGCGGCTGCTGCTGGATCCGGATCAGGTCACGCTCGGCGAAGCCAGCGATGCCGCCCTCACGATCGTGCACGAGATCGCGCACATGTGGTTCGGCGACCTAGTGACGATGAAGTGGTGGAACGGCATCTGGCTCAACGAGGCGTTCGCGACCTTCATGGAGCATCTCGGCGTCGACGCGTACCGCCCCGACTGGAAGACGTGGGACGACTTCGCGTTGGGTCGCGCCGCCGCGCTCGACGTCGATTCACTCTCCAACACGCGCACCGTCGAGTACGAAGTGCTCACGCCCGAAGACGCCGACGGCATGTTCGACCTGCTCACGTACCAAAAGGGCGGATCGATCCTGCGCATGGTCGAGCGCTGGCTCGGCGCCGACGCGTTCCGGACAGGAGTACGCCACTATCTCGATCGCTACCAGCTCGGAAACACCGAGACCACCGACCTCTGGGACTCGCTGGAGTCGGCAACCAGCGAGCCGTTGCGCCGGATCATGGACTCGTGGATCTTCCAGCCCGGCTTTCCGATCGTGGCTGCTCGCGCCGACGGCGCCGCCGTCACTCTCACGCAAGAGCGCTTCAGCTACGAGAACGCGGACTCGTCACAGCGATGGGCGATCCCGGTTCGAGCACGTGTGCACGCCGGTTCGACGTTCGAGACGCGGTCGCTGCTCCTCGACGGCGACTCGACAACCTTCGAAGTGCCCTCCGACTCGCTCGTCGTGCTCGACGCCGGCGGTGAGGGCTTCTATCGCGTTTCGTACGCCGACGAATGGCGTGATCGTCTTCTGGACGCCGGGGTGCTCGAGCCGCTCGAACGCTTTTCGCTCGTCGACGACCTCTGGGCATCGATGCTCGCGGGACGGGCGGCGGCGGCCGACCTGCTGGCGCTCGCGCGGCGGCTGCGGGGCGAGGAGGACCTGGCGGTATGGCGGGTGCTCATCAGCACGTTGCGCGGCACCGCGCGCTTGGTCGAGGGCGAGGCACTCGTTCGCTTGCGGGCCGAGACTGCCGACGTGCTGGCACCGACGTTCGCGCGGTTGGGCTGGGATACCGGCCCGACCGACGACGCCCGTACCCGACAACTGCGTGGCATCGTTCTCGAAGCGATGGGCACGCTCGTCGAGGATCCCTCGGTGATCGCGCGGTCCCGGGAGACCGACGCCGACGCGGATATCGATCCCGACGTCGCGAGTGCCTGTGTCGCGATCGTCGCCAGTGCGGGTGACGCCGAGACGTTCGACGAGTTCGTGCGCCGCGCGGCCACGCCACCAACGCCCCAGGCGCAGCTGCGCTACCTCTACGCGCTCGGCACTTTTCCCGGCGAGGACCTCGCGCTCCGTGCCGCGAGACACGCGATGTCGGACGCGGTGCGTCCGCAGAGCGGACCGTTCGTCATCCAGCGCGCCCTGCGCAACCGCGAGCACGGTCCGCTCGTGTGGGCGTTCGTGCGTGACCATTGGGACGAGGTGCGGGCGCGATTCTCCGGATCGCTCATCCCCCGCCTGCTCGACGGCGTCACCTGGCTCGTCGACGACGCATCGGTGGTCGACGTTCCGCGCTTCCTCGCCGACCATCCGGTACCCGAAGCCGCCCGCATGATCGCGCAGCACCTGGAACACCAACGCGTGCACCGCGCGCTCGTCGACCGCGAGCGGGCCCGCCTGTCGGCCGCGCTGCTCGGAGGCAGCTAGCGCCGCGACCGGCAGGGTTGCGGTGTCACGTCCTTCGCGAGCGCGGCCGTATCTGCATGGGGGCGAACCGTACCGACCGGGTGCGACACCTCCGGAAAACCGGTCGCCGGGGCCCGACGACCGAGGGCCATGGCTGACATCGACGGACTCACGCTGCACAAATAGCGAATTGAGCCGGTAGTCTCCGCGTTCCCGGCTCTGGAGGTTTGCAATGGGATTTCTCGACAAGGTGAAGGACGCGGCCGGCAAGGCCGCGGATCAGGCGAAGCACGCGACGGCCGTCGGCAAGGAGAAGCTGGAAGACACGCGTCTCCAGAAGAAGATCAACGAGCTGTGCCAGGAGATCGGCGCACTCGTGGTCGCTCAGCGCCGCAACGAAGCACCCGCCGACGCCGCCGCGCAGATCGATGCCAAGGTCGCGGAGATCGCCGACGTCGAAAAGCAGATGGAAGCGAACAACATCGCCGGCGACAGCGGCGAAGCCGCAGCCGGCTGAACGAGGAGTCGCGACGGTCGGCGCGGCGTAGCCGCCGCTCCGAGGCGAATCCGACAATAGACGCGGACCGTTCAGCTCGCGATACGGGCGGGCAGCCCGCTCGGCGTGGTCGCGGCGATGCCGTGCCGGCCTGTGCGCTTGACGTGGTACAACGCCCGGTCGGCGTCGCGAGTGAGCCGTTGCACGTCGGGCTCGGCGGGATCGAGCGCGGCGACGCCGATGCTGAGCGCGACCACCGACGCGTCGGTGTCGAGTCTCTGACCCAGGCGGCGTGCCTGGGTCTCGGCACCTTCGAGCGTTGTGTCCGCGAGGATGACGCCGAACTCGTCGCCGCCGAGCCGCCCGGCGACGTCGGAGCTGCGCAGCTCGCGGCGGAGCGCGGCACCGACCAGGGCCAACGCCTCGTCGCCGATCGGATGGCCGAAGTTGTCGTTGACCGACTTGAAGTCGTCGATGTCGGCCACCACGAGGCACAGCGGGCGGTCGTGACGCACGGCGCGGTCGATCTCGGCTTCGAGGCGCGTGTGGAAGGCGCGGCGATTGAGACAGCCGGTCAGCCCGTCGGTGTCGGCGAGGGCCGCCAGCTCCGCGGTGAGCGCCACTTCGCTCTGCTGGAGCCGGGTGCGGTACACCGACGCGGCGACCGCCAGCGCACTCATTCCGCCGACGACTGCCGCGATCATGAACAACGTGTCGCGCGGAACCATGTGCACACCGATGGTCGCCCGAATCGTGACGACTTCCGTGAGTGCGGAGATGCCGCACGCCACCACCGCGGCCGGGCGGAACGCCAGGGCGGCGTAGATGACGGGAAACAAGACGAGATAGAGCAGTGGGCTGCGCAATCCGCCGTCGAGTCGCACGCAGGCGGCCAAGATCCATCCCGCGCCAAGACACCAACTCAGTGAAAAGCGGTGGCGCCACGATTGCCGGGCGATCTTGCCGAGACCGAAGAACGACAGCGCGCCGACGCACGCGGTGCTCACCGCAATGACCGTGAGCAGACCGCGGTTGAGCCCGTTCGGCGACGCGCGCAAGTACACGAACACGGCAATTGCTTCGCCGACGAATACGGTGAACCCGACGCGCAGGTGCGAGAGCCAGAAGGCGGCTTCGACGTCTTCCCGGCTCTGGCTGCTCTGGGTCACCCCTTCTTGTCGACCTCCCGCGCCGTTCGGTGAAGGCGGAAAGGAGCGACCGACAGAAGGCCTAGAGCCCGGCGAAGGCGGGGGCGGCGTCTACCAGTGCCCGGGCGAGCTCGGCGTCGCCCTCGATCTCGACCGGCACCTCGTCGACCGCGAGGCGGTCGGCAAAGCGCCGGCAGAACTCGATCGCGGGAACGCGCAGCACGACGTGCGGGACGGGCGCCACGGCTTCGTGAGCCGTGACCGCAATCGTCCAGTCGCCGCCACCGGGACCGGTCATCACGATCCTCGCCGTCGTTCCTGGGTATGCGTATCCCTTCGCGGCCATCGCGACGGGCAGGGTCTGGATCGCGAGCTCCGACATCGTGCGCAGGACCGGGCCCTCGATCTGCTCCTCGGCGCGACCGAGCGCGGCCACGATGTCGTCGTGGTGCGTCCAGGTCTCGAACGCGCGGATGACGAGCGCCGCCTCGAGTGCGTAACCGCCGACCCGGGTCGTGGGAGCGACACGGCCATCGAGACCGACGAGCGCCCGGCGCGCCGTATAGAAGCGCGCGCAGATCTGCTCGAACGACCAGTCGGCGATCTTCGGCAGC
This sequence comes from Acidimicrobiia bacterium, assembly GCA_038320885.1. GTDB lineage: Bacteria > Actinomycetota > Acidimicrobiia > IMCC26256 > PALSA-610 > JBBQER01. Next base: position 4,678 of record JBBQER010000014.1, on the reverse strand, counting down.
TCGGCGCGGGTGAGGGCCTCGACGTGGTCGGCCCCGACGAGCACGTGGTTCGTCGTCTCGGTGCCGGCGACGAACGCCTCGTCGATGACCGCCACGTGCGCGACGAGCTCGCGCACGGTCAGACCGTTGCAGGTGACGACGTCGAGATCCGCGGGTGTGAGCGAGTCGAGCAGCGTGACGAACCGCGCTGTCTCCCGCCGGAGCGCCTCCACCGGCGGAAGCCCGTCGACCCGCTCCGCGGCGACGGCCAACAAGCGGCCGCGCAGCGCGGCGGGCGGGTTCAGGGCGCCGACGGCACCGAGCCAGGCGGCCGCGTCCCGCAGGCGCTCTGCTTCCGCGGCCGCGTCGGCGTTGGTCGCGATGTACGCGTCGATCGCAGTCGCTTCCTCGGGCTCGCAGGCGTCGAGTGCGTACGCACCGACGAGATCCTGGAACTCCGAACGGGTCACGTCCATGCGAGGTCGACTCCCTTTGCTTCGAGTGCTTGTGCGATACGGGCGAGTCCGAGGCGCATGCGGGATTTCGCGGTGCCTTCGGGGATACCGAGCTCGTCGGCAACCTGGCGGTAGGTGCGGCCCCCGAAGTAGGCGAGGTCGATCGCCTCGCGCTGCTCGCGCGGGAGGCGGTCGACCTCGGCGCGCACCTGCTCGGCGGTGACGATCGCCATCGCGAGCTCACCGACGTCCGGAACCGGAACCATCGTCGCCGCATCGCGCGCGGCGCGCCTGCGGCGCGCCTCTTCGCGCCGGACGACGTCGACCGCACGCCGGTGCGCGAGCGTCCCGAGGAACGTGCGCAAGCGGCCGCGCCCGGGCTCGAACGCCTCGGGCCGCTCCCAGATCGACAGGAACACCTCTTGGGTCACGTCTTCGGCGGCGTGGCGGTCACCGATCACCCGGGCGGCCAAACCGAAGACGTACGACCCGAACTGGTCATAGACCTCGGAGAGCGCTGCGGGATCGCGCGCCACCAGGCGATCGCGCACGGCGATCTCCCAGGCTCCGCTCGCGGTATCGATCATCGATTCCCCCGACTGCCGGCCGGCGTTGCGTGGGTTGTTCGGCACGGCCCCGGCCGCCGGATCACCCGGATCATCGCCGGGCGCCGAACCACTAGGTTCGGCTCGGCGGGTAGCCCGCTTCCATATCTCTGACCCGGGGCCTGCGACCAGGGGGAATGCGTGTCGGATCTGTTCAGCATCAGCGGTAAGACCGCCCTCGTGACCGGCGGGAGCCGCGGGATCGGAGCGATGATCGCCCGAGGATACGTGGAGGCCGGAGCCAAGGTCTACATCTCGTCCCGCAAGAAAGCGGTGTGCGACGAGGTCGCCGCGGAGCTCTCGAAGATCGGTGAATGCGTGAGCCTCCCGGCCGATCTGTCCGACGAGGCCGCCTGCAACCAACTGGCCGCGGAGGTCGCCGAGCGCGAGACCAGCCTGCACGTGCTGGTGAACAACGCGGGTGCGACCTGGGGCGCGCCGCTGGCCGACTTCCCGGCTGACGCATGGGACAAAGTGCTCGACCTCAACGTCAAAGCGCCGTTCTTCCTCACTCGCGCGCTGCTGCCGTTGCTCGAAGCGGCGGCGACGGCCGACGATCCCGCCCGGGTCATCAACATCGGCTCGATCGACGGCATCCAGGTCCCGATGCTCGAGACCTACTCGTACTCGTCGAGCAAGGCCGCAATCCACCAGCTGACCCGCCACCTCGCGCGCAACCTCGGCCGCAAGCACATCACCGTGAATGCGATCGCGCCGGGACCGTTCGAGTCGAAGATGATGGCCGCGACGCTGCGTGACTTCGGCGACGACATCGCGCGCTCGTCACCCCTCAACCGCATCGGCCGCCCCGACGACATGGCCGGCGCCGCGATCTTCCTCGCGAGCCGCGCCGGCGCGTACGTGACCGGCGCGGTGCTCCCGGTCGACGGCGGGATCGCGACGACGAAATGAGTCGTCGGTAACTCGACGCGTTTACGCCTCGCTCGCGAGATCGCCGCGCTGGAAGAGCACGAGGAGCCACACCAATGCAGGCACGAGGAGCAACGAGCCGATCCCGAACGCGAGGAGGCCGGCCGCGAGCGTGGCGCGCGGCGCGGCCGCGGCCTTGATGGTCAGCTCGTGCTCGAGCATCCACGGATACTGTCCGGCTGCCCATCCCCACAGCACCGCGACCACCGCCAGCGCAGCGACGTAACGCGCGATCGCGAACCGGCGCCTCGCCACGAGCACGAGTGTGATCGCGCCGGCCCCGGCCGATGCCGCGATGAAGGGTGCGCCGCGATGGGTCAGGCCGTGGAAGAGGTCCGGCGAGTCGGCGTGCAGCACCGCGACGCCCGCGGCCGCGACCACTCCGGCGGCGATGCCCGCCGCAAACGAGCGCCGGCGGAACACCGTGGCGAGCTCGGGCCGCTGCCGGTGATCCGCGTCGGCCGCGAGATACACCGCGGCGAGGAAGGCGCACACGATCACCGCCATGACGCCACCCAGAACCGAGGTCGGGTTCAGCCAGCTCTCGAACACGTCGCCGGTATGGGTACCCGCGGGAACCCGTCCCGACGCCACGCCCCCGACGACCGACCCGAGAAAGTACGGCGTGATCACCGACGAGGACGCGAACGCGGCTCCGTAGATGCGGCGAGCGCTCAGCGTGCGCGACGCCTTGCGGAACGCAAACGATGCGCCACGCAGGATGATGCCGACCGCGGCGAGCGTGAGCGGCACGTACAGCGTCGACATGATCGGCGCGAACGCGCTCGGGAAGCCGGTCCACAGCGTTACGAGCACGAAGATCAACCACACGTGGTTGGCCTCCCATACCGGCCCGATCGACTCCTCGATGAGCTTGCGGGTCGGCGCACCGCGTTCGGCGTTCCCCGCGAAGAGATCCCAGAAACCGGCGCCGAAGTCGGCCCCCGCGAGCAACGCGTACAGCGTGATACCCGCGAACATCGTTGCGGCGACGACGTTGGCGAGCGTCATGCGGGCGCTCCGGGCGGCGTCGGCTCCGTTTCCGCGGGCAGCGGGACCCGAGCGAGGCGCCGCAACACGGTGAACGTCGCGATGGCGAGCCCGGTGTACACGGCGATCAGCAGGAAGTAGCCGTACCGAAGTCCGGAGGCATCGCTCACGGCGTCGCGAACTCGCATCACGCGGTACACGATCCAGGGTTGGCGGCCGACCTCGGTCACGATCCAACCGCACTCGAGCGCGAGCACCGCGGCGGGACCCGACAGCACGGCGGCGCGCAGGAACCAGGGCGACCGCGGCAGCGAGCGCCGGCGCCGCCACGCCAGCCCGAGCCACGCGCCCAGCCCTAGCATCGCGAACCCGATCGCCACCATCAGTTGGAACGCCGTGCGCACGACGTTGACGGGCGGACGGTCGGACACGGGAACCGTCTCGAGGCCTTGCACGGTCGCGTGCGGATCGTCGTACGCGAGCAGCGACAGCAGGTTGGGAATGCGAAGTCCACCTTTGATCGCTCCGTCCACGTACAACCCGCCGATATGCAGCGGGGCGCCGCGTTGTGTGTGCGTGACGCCTTCGATCGCGGCGAGCTTGATCGGCTGCTTCTGCGCGACGTGGCGCGCCGCCCAGTCGCCGACCACGATTTGCACGGGTGCCGCGAGCATCGCGACCGTCAGCGCCAACGCCAATCCCACCCGGTGGTAGCGCGTGCCGCGTCCGCGCAGCAACGCCCAGGCGTGCGGCGTGGCCACGAGGCAGCCCGCGACGATGAACGCACCGAGGATCATGTGCGTCGCTTCCGGCCAGAGCGCGGAGTTGAAGAGCGCCGCCCACGGCTTGACGTCCACGACCTTGCCGCCGACGATGTGAAAGCCGGTTGGATCGTTCATCCAGCCGTTGGCGGCAACCACGAAGAATGCGGACGCGACGCCGGCGACGCCGATCGCCAGCCCGACTGCCTGGTGCACGCGCGCCGGCAGTCGATCCCAGCCGTAGAGGTAGATCCCGATGAAGATCGCCTCGAGGAAGAACGCGAAGCCCTCGATCGCGAACGGCAGCCCCATCACCGCTCCGTAGCGACCCATCCACCGCGGCCACAGGATGCCGAACTCGAACGACAGGATCGTGCCCGACACCGCGCCGACCGCGAACAAGACGCCCATGGCCTTCGCCCAGCGCCGGGCGAGCGTCGTATAGATCGCGTCGCCGGTGCGATTCCCGCGCCATTCCGCCACGACGACGAGGAACGGGAACGCCATCCCCAAGCAGGCGATGACGATGTGGGTCCCGAGCGACAGCGCCATCTGCTGGCGCGCGTAGAGCAGGTCGGTCTGGCTCGCAACCAAGACGCCCGTCACGACGTGAGAATAGGCTCCGAGCCATGACCGCAGAGGATGCGAAAGTCGACGCGCTCGTCGACGACCTGGTGGCTACGCACGATCCGCGTACGACCGACGCCATCACGTTCCGCGGCGCGCAGTACGACCGGGGATTGGCCTGGGTCCACTTTCCCGAAGGCTTCGGCGGGCTCGGACTCGAGGGACGAGTGCAGCGCCAGGTGGACACACGGTTGCGCGCCGCGGGTGCGCCGCCCCCGCAGACCATGCTGTTCTTCAACCTGTATCTCGCGGCGCCCACGATGGTCACCCACGGCAGCGACGAGTTGCGCAAGCGCGCGCTGCGCCCGATGTTCACCGGCGAAGACGTGTG
>JBBQER010000013.1:0-54678 GCA_038320885.1 Acidimicrobiia bacterium | reverse complement strand
CTCCTCGCCGCGATGGAGGACGTGCTGCGCCAACGCACGAAGCTCGGTGTCGCGGTGCGGCTCGAGGTCGATGCGCGCATGACTCCTGAAGTCCTGCAGCTGCTCTGTCGCGAGCTCGACCTCACCGCCGGCGATTTCTACGTCATCGACGGCCCGCTCGACCTGGCCGGCCTGATGGCGCTGTACGCATTGCGCCGGCCCGACCTCAAGTTCTCGGCGTTCACACCGCAGACGCCGTCGGCACTCGCCGGCGGCGACGACGTCGACGTCTTCCGCGCTATGCGCGGTGGCGACGTCCTGGTCCACCACCCGTACGACTCGTTCTCGACATCGGTCGAGGCCTTCGTCGCGCAGGCGGCACGCGACCCGAACGTGCTCGCGATCAAGCAAACGCTCTACCGCACCGGAGGCGACGAAGCCGGCATCGTCGCGTCACTCGCGAAGGCAGCCGAGACGGGCAAGCAGGTAGTGGCGCTCGTCGAGCTGAAGGCCCGCTTCGAGGAGCAGGCCAACATCGAGCGGGCCCGGATGCTGGAGCAGGCCGGCGCCCACGTCGTGTACGGGCTGGTCGGGTTGAAGACCCACGCCAAGATCCTGCTCGTCGTTCGCCAGGAACAGGACGGCATCCACCGGTATTGCCACGTCGGTACGGGCAACTACAACCCGAAGACCGCGAACCTGTACGAGGACCTCGGCGTGCTCTCCGAAGACGACGAGCTCGGCGACGACATCTCGGAGCTGTTCAACCACTTGACCGGCTACAGCCGCCAGGGCGAGTACGTCAAGTTGCTCGTCGCCCCGACCCACCTGCGGGATGCATGGGTCACCTTGATCCGCGGCCAGGCCCGGCCCGGCGGTGTCATCACCTTGAAGATGAACGCGCTCGTGGACGCACAGATGATCGACGAGCTCTATGCCGCGTCGGCGGCCGGCGCGCGCGTCGACCTCGTTGTGCGGGGGATGTGTTGCCTGCGTCCCGGCGTTGCGGGCCTGTCGGAACGCATCACCGTGCGTTCGATCGTCGGGCGCTATCTCGAGCATTCGCGGATCTTCCGCTTCGGCGACCCCGCCGACCCGGAAGCCGAATACGTGATCGGGTCGGCCGACATGATGCCGCGTAACCTCGATCGCCGCGTCGAGGCGATGCTGCGCGTGTCCGAACCGCGCCTGCGAGCGCGACTCGACGAGATCCTCGAGCTGAACCTCGCCGACGACGTGCTCGCGTGGAGCCTGGATCACGACGGCACTTGGGTGAAAGTCCCGAACCGGAACGGACTCGACGCGCAGGTCGCATTGCAGGATCTCGCAATTGCACGGACGAAGGCCCGAAGCGTCGACGGCTGATCGTGACCCAGCCCTCACGTTTACGCATCGCCGACGTCGTTCGGATCTCGATCACGTCGTCGGTCGCGCGCTTCGACACCAACGAGCCGGTGCTGTGGACGGATCGCGATCCCGAAGCCGTCCACCAGGCGCGCATCGCGACGCGACGGTTGCGCTCCGATCTCGGCACGTTGCGCGTGTTCGTCGACCCGAAATGGTCGATGCATCTGCGGGCCGAGCTGCGCTGGCTCGGCGCGGAGCTGGGCGGCGTGCGCGACGTCGAGGTGCTGCAAGCGCGCTTGACACTCCACGCCGCGCTTCTCCCCGACTCGCACGCCGACGCGGCGCGCGCCGCGATCCGCCGTCTCGACATCGACGCGGCGGCGGCACGTGCCGACCTCCTCGTCGCATTGCGCACCCCGCGCTACGCGCAGCTGCATCGGGGGTTGCACGAGGCGGTGATCAGTCCGCGGCTCACTCCGGCTGCGGATGCCGGCGCCACCGACGAGTTGCCGGGCGCGGTCCGGCCCACGTGGCGCCGGCTGCGAAAGGCGACGGACGACCTCGGGCCAGTGCCTTCCGACGCCGCGCTGCACGAAGTGCGAATCCGTGCCAAGCGGTACCGGTACGCCGCGGAGCTGGCCGAGCCCGTCATCGGGAAGCCCGCCCGCGAGCTGGCCGCCGCGGTCACAAGGCTGCAGGACGTGCTCGGCGAGCACCAGGACGCGGTGATCGCCGATTCCTGGCTGGCGAAGACCGCGCCCGAGTGCAGCCCGGCGGAGGCGTACGCCTTGGGGATGCTCGCCGAGATCGAACGCGGCCTGAGCGTGCGGGCCCGGGCGGCCCTTGCGAGCGCGTGGGACGCGGCGCGCGATCGTCGTCTCCGGGCGTGGTTGTGACCCGAGACGAGGTCGTACGCGCCGCGGGCGGTCTCGTGACCCGGCCCGCGGCCGGAGACGACGTCGAGGTGCTGGTGGTACACCGTCCGCGCTACAACGACTGGAGCCTTCCGAAGGGAAAGACCGAGCCCGGCGAGCGGGCCGAGGACACGGCGCGGCGCGAGGTGGAAGAAGAAACCGGGTACCGATGCACCCTCGGCGCCGAGCTCCCGCCCGTGCACTACGAGGACCGGCGGGGCCGTCGGAAGGAAGTGCGCTTCTGGCACATGACCGTCACGCCCCAGCAGGCGGCGGGCCCCGGCGACGAGCCGGCCTTCGCACCGAACCGCGAGGTCGACGAGCGCCGTTGGCTTTCGCCGACGGCAGCCGCAACACTGCTCAGCTACGACGCCGACCGCCGGCTCGTGCACAGCCTGGGAGGTACAGATGCTCCGCGCGCTCCCCGCTGACGCTCGCTCCGTACGCGAGCGCCGGCCGAGGCTGCCGTGACCGTGTACCTGGTTCGCCACGCCAAGGCCGGCGACCGCGACAGCTGGCGCGACGACGACCGGCTCCGGCCCCTCTCGGCCCGCGGTCACCTGCAAGCGCGGTTGCTCGTCGCGCTCCTCGACGACGCGTCGTTCGATCGAATTTTGTCGAGCCCGTACGTTCGTTGTATGGAAACGGTGGTTCCGATCGCCGGTCTCCGCGGAATGGCGGTCGAGCCGGTCGAAGAGCTCGCGGAGGCCGCGCCGCTCGAAGGCGCGCTCGCGCTCGTGCGCAAACACGCGATCCCGGGCGCGCTGATGTGCATGCACGGCGACGTCTTGCCGATGTTGCTCGACTACTACGCCGCGGCCGGTGTCGACATCCCGGACGACCGCGAGTGGCCGAAAGGTTGCACGTGGACGCTCGAGACCGACAACACCGGGGAGGTCGTCCGCGCGCGCTACACGCCGCCCGCCGCGGCGTGAGCACGTAGACTGCCCAGGTTCTCGTCATCGAGAAAGCGGATCCATGGTTCGGTTCTCCGACATGCTCGGTGGAAGCGGAGAGCCCGACGACGCCGCCGCGGCCGATTCGGTGTATGCGGCACTCGCGAGCGATGCCGACCACGACGCCGCTGACGAGGATCTCGAAGCCGACGCGGAGAGTCCGGCGGAAGCGCCGAAGGAACCGGTCCCCATGGCGACGTTCGAGACGCCGGAGGCCGTGCTCGACCGGCTGACGCAGTACGCCACCTCGGCCCGCGCCATCGATCGCGCCGCGCCCCTCGTGCCCGCGGCCGAGGAACCGAATGAGTCGGAGCCGGGCGCCGCGACCGTCACGAAAACCGAAACGGAGACGGTCACAGAAACGGGAACGGGCACGGAGACGGAATCCGAGTCCGAGCCGATGTGGCCGGTCGGCGACGACTTCTTGCCGGACGCTCGGAGCGTCGTCCGCCGGGCCGGGCGCGGCCGCAAGCGACATCCGTAGCCAGGCTCAGGTCGCGGCGGCTCGTTCGTAGCGATAGCCGACGCCGCGCACCGTCACGATTCGAGTGGGATGCGTGGAGTCCGACTCGAGCTTGGCCCGCAGACGCTTGATGTGGACATCGAGCGTCTTGGTGTCGCCGAAATAGTTCGGTCCCCAGATGCGGTCGATCAACACGTCCCGCGTGAGCACGCGTCCCGCGTTCGCCATGAGCAGCTCGAGCAGCTCGAACTCCTTGAGCGGTAGCGCGATCGGTTGGTCGCGGACGAACACCTCGTGGCGGCCGGCGTCGAGGCGGACGTCACCGATCTCCAACACCTCGGGCCGGTCGGGATCGTCGTCGTCGTCCGCGGGCACGCGTCGGAGCGCGGCGCGTACTCGCGCGATGAGCTCCCGCAACCGGAACGGCTTGGTCACGTAGTCGTCGGCGCCGACCTCGAGCCCGACGACGGCGTCGATCTCGGAGTTGCGGGCGGTGACCATGATGATCGGGACGCGAGAACGTCCCCGGATGTCGCGGCACACATCGACACCCGAGATCTTGGGCAGCATCACGTCGAGGAGCACCAGTGCGGGCCGGGTCGCATCGAAGCGCGCCAACGCTTCGGGTCCGTCGGCCGCGGTCTCGACCAGGAATCCCTCGCGTTGCAACGCGATCGTCAGGGCATCCCGGTACGACTGCTCGTCGTCGACGACGAGGATGAGCGGCGGATCAGCCATCAGAAGCCCTCCGAGATCGGGCGGGCGCCGCCATTCGAGATCGGGATCTGGATCATGAAAGTCGAGCCTTCGCCTTCGCTCGACGTGACCGTTACCTCGCCACCGTGGGCCTGCACCACGTGGCGGACGATCGCCAGACCGAGCCCCGTTCCGCCGGTTTCCCGGCTGCGGGCGCGGTCGACGCGGTAGAAGCGCTCGAAGATGCGTTCGAGATCGCGAGAGGGGATGCCGATGCCGTGATCGCGCACGACGAGCTCGAGGTGGTCGCCGACAACATGCGCGCCGACCTCGACCGGTTGACCGGGACCCGAATACTTGATCGCGTTGTCGAGCAGGTTCATCAGCGCGCTGCGCATCTGGCGCCGATCGCACGCGATCTCGATCTCGGGAGGCTCCGGTTCGACGCGAATCGGCACGTCGGCCAAGTCGGCCGCGGCCTGGACGAGGTCGACCGTCTCCGCCACGAGCAGGCGCACCGGGATCGGCGCCCGCGAGGGTGACTCCTGAGCCTCGATCGTGCTGAGGTCGAGGAGGTCGTCGACGATGCGCGACAAACGGTCGGCTTCGCGGACCACGCGATCCGCCAGCTGCTGCACGACGCGCGGGTCGTCGGTCGCGGCCATCGTCTCGGCGAGTAGTCCGAGCGCGCCGATCGGGGTCTTGAGCTCGTGACTCACGTTGGCGACGAAGTCGCGCCGCACGCTCTCGACCCGGCGCGCCTCGGATACGTCTCGGGTGAACGCAACCGCTCCGACCACTTCGCCGTCGCGTCGGAGCGGAAACGAGCGGAGTTGCAACACCTGACGCGGCGGCCCGTAGAGCTGCAGCTCGCGCTGCGACGTGACGCCGTCGAGTGCCGCGTGCAGGAGCTCGTCGACGGCATCCTGGGCGAGCACCTCGCCGTGGCGCGCGCCGCCGAAGCGACGGGCCGGCGCATTACGGACGATCTCCCGACCGATGCGGTCGACAACCACGATCGCGTCGGTCGCCTCGTCGAGTGCGGCCAGCAACCAGTGCTGTACGGCCTCGGCGCGCGCGACGCGCTCGGCCGACTCCCGGGTCGAGTCGACAATTGCTTCGTCGAGTGCGACATCCTGACCCGCGTGGCTCACTTCACGCGCCCGGCGCAGCTCGTTGCGAGTCTGCGCGACGCGAAAACCGAGGGAAACTGCGATCGCCCAACCCGCGAGCCCGAACACCACCAGCACAGGGGTCATCGGCGACCCCCGCCGTCATGTGCACGCGCCGGTGCTACCACTCACCCGAACCGACCCGTGATGTAACCCTCGGTGCGAGGGTCGGACGGGTTGGTGAACATCTTCTCGGTCGAGTCGTACTCGACCATGCGGCCCGTGCGCCGGCCTTCGTCGTCGACGTCGGTCGTCATGAACGCCGTCATGTCCGACACGCGTGCGGCCTGTTGCATGTTGTGGGTGACGATGACGATCGTGTAGTCGCGCTTCAGCTCGGTCATGAGATCCTCGATGCGCGACGTCGCGATCGGGTCGAGGGCCGAGCACGGTTCGTCCATCAGGATCACATCGGGCTCAACCGCGAGACAGCGCGCGATGCACAGACGCTGCTGCTGGCCGCCCGAGAGCGCGAACGCCGACTTCTTGAGCTTGGCCTTGACCTCGTCCCAAAGCGCGGCCTGGCGGAGAGCGTGCTCGACGATGTCGTCGAGCCCCTTGCGCCGGCCGGTGATGCGCGGGCCGAACGCGACGTTGTCGTAGATCGACTTCGGGAACGGGTTCGGCTTCTGGAAGACCATGCCGATGCGCCGCCGCACCTCGATCGGGTCGACGTCGGGTGCGTAGAGATCGTGGCCGTGAAAGGCCAGGCGACCGGAGACCCGGGCCCCGGCGATCAGATCGTTCATGCGGTTGAAGGTCCGGAGGAGCGTGCTCTTCCCGCACCCCGACGGTCCGATCAGCGCGGTGATGCGGCCGGCGTGCACGTCGAGGGTGACGCCCTCGACGGCGAGCGTGCCGGAATAGCGGACGGCGACGTCGCTGACTTCGAAGATCACCTCGTTGGCTGTACCCGACGCGGGCTGGGGGGCAACGTGGCCGATCACGATGGCGTCGCCATCCTGGGGCGCGATGGCCGCGCCGGGGGAGCGTCGCTGCGTCGGGCGGATCGCCAGCGTCGGCATCGCGTCACCCTCTTCGGCTGTGGACACATTTGACCTTCCGGAAGCGTTGACCGGGCCAACCGGGGCCCAGCATCGCGGCTGGCTGCCGCGCTCGCCAAGCGCTCCCATCCCGGCGCATCGTAGGGACGGCACAAAGCCGCGTCGTAAGGTCGCGGTGACCAGCCAGTGAACGACAGATGAACAGCCGACCGAGGCGTTACCCATCGCACCGTTCGACCGGGAACACTCGCCAGACTCGCCAGCTGACCAGATTGCCGCACCGATTGCGCCGCGACGAGTGCATTCGGCCGGCGAACACGCACAGGAGGCACCGTGACCGAAACGCGGCGGTCGTTCGACGACCAGTTGAAGGACATCCGGACCGAGGTCATCACCCTGGCCGCCAAGAGCTGCGAGCAGATCGGGGCCGCCACCCAGGCATTGCTCGATGCCGATCTCCCGCTGGTCCAGCGCATCTACGCGGCTCACCGGGAGATCGAGGGCCTGGTCCTGCATGTCGAGCAGCAGGTGTACCAGCTGTTCGCGCTCCAACAGCCCATGGCGTCGGACCTGCGGACACTGCTCGCGATCCTGCGGATCCTCCACGAGATCGAGCTCACGGCCGGACTGATGCGCAACGTGGCCCGCGCCACCCGCCGGCTCTACCCCCGCGAGTTCCCGCCCCGGATCCGCGGGATCATCGAGCGCATGGGTGCCCAGGCCAGCGTGCAGACGCGCCTCGCCGTCGACGCCTTCACCGACGAGGACGCCACCACCGCCACCGCGCTGCCCGACATGGACGACGTGATGGACGACCTCCAGAAGGAGCTCTTCCGGGCGATCTTCAGCGGGTTCGCCGGCGCGGCCGACGAGGCGGCCCTCCAGATGGCGGTGCAGCTCGCCTTCGTGGGACGCGACTTCGAACGCGCCGCCGACCACGCGGTGATGATCGCCCGTTGGGTCTCGTTCATGGTCACCGGAGAGCTTCCCGGCGACGCGGACTCGTCCGATTCCACGGTGTAGCGACCCCGACTGTTACGGGCCGGTTCATCTCTCGTTCACCTCTCCGTGAACTCGGATCCACGTGTTGTTCTTACGATCGCGCCGTTGAGTCCGAGACCCCGCTCCGGAGGACACCCCTTGCCGACAACCCGCAGTCGTTCGCGCTCGCTCGTCGTGATCACTTCCGTTTTGGTGGCCGTGCTCTTCGCGGCATTGCTCTCCGCATGCGGGAGCAGCAGCAAAGGTGGCTCCGGAGCGAAGGTGACACTCGCCGGATCCGGATCGACGTTCCAGCAGACCTTCGACCAGGTAGTGATCCAGGGTTTCCAGGACGAGAGCTCGAACATCACGGTGAACTACGGCGGCGGCGGGTCGGGTCAGGGCAAGACCGACCTCCAGAAGAAGAACGTGCAGTTCGCGGGCTCCGACAGTCTCCCGAAGCCGGAGGACCTCAGCTCGTACCAGGACGGCAAGCTGCTCTACTTCCCCACCGTCGCCGCGCCGATCACGATCTCGTACAAGCTCGACGGCGTGAGCAAGCTGCAGCTCTCGGACTCGACGCTGGCCCAGATCTTCGCCACGAAGATCAAGAAGTGGGACGACGCCGCGATCAAGGCCGACAACCCGGGCGCAACGTTGCCGTCCACTTCGATCACCGTCGCGCGCCGCGCGGACAGCTCGGGCACGACGAGCAACTTCACCAAGTTCCTCACTGCCGTCGCGCCGAGTGACTGGACGCTCGGGAGCGGCGACAGCGTCGACTGGGCATCTGACACGCAAGCCGGACAGGGCAACCCGGGTGTCGCGCAGATCGTGAGCCAGACCGAAGGCGCGATCGGCTATGTCGATCTTGCGGACGCCACCGCGGCCAAGCTGACTACGGCATCGATCAAGAACAAGGCCGGGAAGTTCGTTGCCCCGACGCTCACGGGTGCCGCGGCCGCGGTCGCGAGCTCCACGTTCAAGGCCGACCTCACCTACGACCCGATCAACGCCAGCGGAGCCGCGTCGTACCCGATCACGTCGCCCACCTACATCCTCGTGTACCAGAAGCAGACCGACCACGACCAGGGCACCGCGCTCAAGAGCTTCCTGCAGTACATCTATTCCAAGGGCGAAGGCCAGGCGAACGACGCGGGCTACGCGCCGCTCCCCGCCGAGATCGTGACGAAGGCAATCGCACAGCTCGGCAAGCTCCAGATCGCTGCATAACGCCGGCACCGTGACCGCGCCCACGGTGTCACGACGATCTTCGGATGTTTGGGGCGACCGCGTCTTCCGCGCGGTCGCCCTCACCGCCGGCCTCTCGGTGTTGGCGATCCTCGCGCTGATCGCGTTCGTCACGACCAAGCAGGCGTGGCCGATCTTTCGCCGCGACGGGTTCGCCTTCATCACGGGTACGAAATGGGACCCGACCAACGGCAAGTTTGGCGCGCTCCCGTTCATCTACGGCACCGCCGTCTCCTCCGTGATCGCGCTCGTGCTCGCAATTCCGCTGAGCCTCGGAATCGCCCTGTTCACCAACGAGCTCGCACCGCGGCGGCTGCGCCGGCCGGTGATCTATGCGATCGACCTGCTCGCCGCGATCCCTTCGGTCGTGTACGGACTGTGGGCGCTGGCGGTGTTCGAGCGTCCGGCTCGAACCGCGTACCAAGCCATCGCCGACACAGTGGGAACGCTCCCGGGGCTCGGTCGTCTCGTCGGCGGGAACGCAAGCGGCGCGAGTTTCATGACCGCCGGCATCGTCCTGGCGGTGATGATCACGCCCATCGTGACCGCGATCAGTCGCGAAGTGCTGGCCACGGTCGCGCAGGACGACAAGAACGCCGCGATCGCAATGGGCGCGACCCGCTGGGAGATGCTCCGCATGTGCGTGTTCCCGCGCGTGCGCAGCGGACTGGTCGGCGCAGTGATGCTCGGGTTGGGCCGTGCGCTCGGTGAGACCATCGCGGTCGCGTTGGTGATCGGCTCGAGCCACCAGATCACGTCGCACCTGTTCAAGTCGGGCGACAGCATGGCCTCGGTGATCGCCCACGAGTTCCCGGAGGGACAGAGCGACCCGACCCACCGCGCCGCCTTGATCGGCCTCGCCGTCGTGCTCTTCGCATTCACGATTCTCGTCAACGTTGCGGCCCGGTGGATCGCGAACCGGACCACCGAGCAGGCCGGGGCGTCAGCGTGACCACCACGATGGCACCGCCGCCGGCCGATTCCGCCGCGCCGGAGCCGAGTCCGGAGTGGTGGCTCGGCGAGCGCTCGACCAGCCCGCGCCGGCGCCTGGTCGACGCGATCGCGTCCGCATGGATGATCGGTGCGGTCGCGCTGGCGCTCGTGCCGCTGGGCCTCGTCCTCGGCTACGTCGTGATCAAGGGCGCGTCGATCGTCAGTTGGAGCTTCCTCTCGAACAACCTGCCGGTCATCACCCAGTTCCCCGGCGGCGGGATCTGGCCCGCGATCGGCGGGACGGTGTTGGTGACTGCCGTCGCCGCGTTGATGGCGATTCCGCTCGGAGTGCTCGCCGCCATCTACCTCAACGAGTACGGACGGCAGCAACCCCTCGCACGAGTCATCCGGTTCATGTCCGACGTGATGACGGGGGTGCCTTCGATCGTGATGGGGCTGTTCGTCGCGATGATCTGGGTGAGCTCGGGCCTGCACCAGGGCTACTCGACCTTCGCCGGCTCCTTGGCGCTCGGCTGTTTGATGCTCCCGATCGTGATCCGTTCCACCGAAGAGATGCTGAAGCTGGTCCCCGACGACCTGCGGCAAGCGAGCGACGCGCTCGGCGCCCGTCGCTCACGCACGGTTGCGCGGGTCGTGATCCCCGCCGCGCTCCCGGGCATCGTCAGCGGATCGATGCTCGCGATCGCGCGCGCCGCCGGCGAGACCGCACCGCTGCTCTTCACGATCTTCGGCGCGCAGCGCGTTCTGCAAACCAACCTGCTGCACGGAACCAACACGACGCTGTCGGTCGTGATCTGGCAGAACGCGCAGCAGCCGTTCCCGGCGGCTCAGGACCGGGCGTGGGGCGCCGGGCTCACGCTCATCGCGCTGGTCTTCCTGTGCACGATGGTGGCGCGGTTCGTGTCGGCGCGCTTCTCGACCCTCGAGACCTGAGGAAATTGCTACGCCTCGGGCTCGTCGCCGAGGTCCCACTCGAGGATGAGGTGCTCGCGTTCGGCGTCGCGCGCGACGCGCTCGCGGTTGCGGCGGAACTGCGGGTCGTAGACGGGCAGCAACTGGAGCCGCGCCATGGCCCGCTGGCGGAACTCGTCGATCGCGCGCTGGTCGCCGAACACCCGGTGGATCTCCCAATGCGGCGCGACGGATCCCGTGTAGACGATCTTCACGTGCCCCTGGGGCGGGATCTCTTCGAGCTCGTACGGCTCGATGCTCATAGCTGCAACTCCCGGTGCGCGGGCCGACGAAACGCGGGCCGAACGAATCGCGGAGGTTAGCGGATCGCCCTCCGAATCGAGCGTTGGGCGCGCTCGTCAGGCGTTGGGCAGCTCACCCAGTGTCACCGTGATGGACCTGTGCGCGGTCCCGCGCAGGACCGTCACCGACAGCTTGTCGCCGGGCTGATCGCGGCGAACGATGCGCAACACGTCGTCGTTGCTCGTGACGCGCGTTCCGTCGACATCGACGATCACGTCGCCTCTGCGAATCCCGGCGCGCGCGGCACCCTCGCCCGGCGTGATCTCGGCGACGTACGCCCCGGTCTTCGCCGACAGGTGCGCTTGCTGGACGAGCGCGGGCGTCACGGTTTCGGTCTTCACACCCATGAACGCGATCTTCGGTGTCCGCCCGGCGCGCAGCGCGCTGACGACGGGCTCGGCCGACGCGATCGAGATGGCGAAGCCGACGTTGTTCGCCGAGCCGGGGTCGGCGATCGCGGTGTTGATCCCGATGACCCGGCCCTCGATGTCGACGAGCGGACCACCCGAGTTGCCGGGATTGATCGCGGCGTCGGTCTGGATTGCATCGACGAGGGTCTCGGTGGCGGCAACGCGTACGGTCCGGCCCAGGCCCGACACGATCCCGGTCGTGACCGTGGGACTTCCCGCGATGCCGAGCGAATTGCCGATCGCGACGACGGCGTCGCCGACCTGCAGGGCGTCGGAGTCGCCGAGACGGACGGTCGGCAAACCTTGGCGATCGATCTTCAGGACCGCCAGATCCTGGTTCGTGTCCTCACCGAGCACGCGCGCGCGTACGGAGTCACCGGTGCTCAGCGTCACGATGAGCTGCGCGGCTTGCTGCTCTGTCTCGGCGTTGGCGACGTGGGCGTTGGTGACGATGATGCCACTCGAATCGACGATGAAGCCGGTTCCCGTACCGGACTGGCTACCGATGGCGTCGGGCCGCGTGGTCACGTCGATGCGTACGACCGCGGGCTCGACCCGGGCCAGGATCGATCGAATGTCACCCGGCTTCGAGAGTGCGGTCGACGGGCGCGCGGCAGCGTCCGGGTTGCCCGGATCGCCCGTCACGACGGTGGTCCTGGTGCCGCCGTCGTCGACGAGCGCGACGATCCCGCCCGCGACACCGCCACCCACGAGCGCGCCGATCAATGCCGCGATGAGCGCGACGACCCCGACGCGCGGTGCCCGGCGCGCGGTCGCCGGCGGCGGCGCCCACGGATCGGCCCACGGATCGGCCCACGGATCGGGTTGCGAAGTTGGTTGCGGACCGGCGACCTGCGGGTTTGGCCCGTCACCCGGCAGCGCGGTGTCGATCGCAGGCTCGGGCTCGCTCTCGTGAGACCAGAACTGATCCATCGACCCTTCCCGCGTCGGACACTTCACGTCGAAACTTCGATGACCGGTCGCGATGCTCGCCGCGTCACCTGAGAGTTGGCTGAAGGAACGGTTCGAAGTTCCGGTGCAACCATACGGCCCGCTCAAACGTCTGGTTGTTTGAAGAACGATTGAAGATCCGGTGGATTTGGGGACCCGAGCCGTCATATCCCGGATCGACCGGAAACAATGTGCCAGAAGCAATGTCAACGAAACAATGTGAACCCAGGGAACCCAACAGCCGTACCGATCGTTGAAGTGGAGGTGACCGTGGAGGAAACGCCCGACGAGTACGCGTGGATGTTCCAGGCGCGGTGTCGTGGGATCAACCCCGCCGAGTTCTTCCCTTCCGACGGCACGGGCGTCGAGACCGCGCAGCGCGTGTGCGCCGCGTGCCCGGTGACCGCGGAGTGCCTCGAGTACGCGCTGCTCAATCGCATCGAGCACGGCGTGTGGGGCGGCGCCTCCGAACGGGAGCGGCGCCGAATCCTGCGCCGGCGGCGTGACGTCGCCACGCACCAGGTTTAGTGCCCCGTCACGAGGGGTGAAGACTCCCGAACATCGCCACGTCGTCGGCACTTGTGACGTGGAACGGCACCCCGCCGACGCCGAGCACCAGGGAGTCGACACCCAGCGCTTCCCACTCCCCCACTTGCGCGCGCACTTCGTCGACGGTGCCGACCAGCTTGCCGACGCGGAACTCCCCGAGGTCGATGCCGTCGAGCACGCCGCGCGGTGAGTTGGCCCGCATGAGGTCGAAGCGCCGCGCGAGATCGCGTTCGTCTTCGCCGCAGAGCGCGTAGAGACCGAGGGTCCGCCACACGGTCGCCGGGTCACGATCCACGCGCTCGCACTCGCGCTCCAAGACGCCGAGCCGCTCGCGGTACGCGTCGACCGTCCATGACCAGCACGTGTTCCAACCGTCGGCGTGCTGCGCGACGAGTCGCAACAGCCGGTCGCCTTTGCCACCCACGAACACCCGTGGTCGCGGCCGCTGGTGCGGCGGCGGAAGGCTCGCGGCGCCGGCGGCGCGGTGGTAGGTGCCGTCGAAAGAGAACGGACCGCCTTCCAGCACGCCTTTCACCACGTCGACGGCTTCCGCGAGCCGCGCGAGCCGCACCGGCGGCGTCGGCATCGCCATGCCGATGCTCTCGTACTCGGGCTCGTACCAACCCGCGCCGAGGCCCACATCGAGTCGTCCCGCACTCACGCGATCGAGCGTGGCGAGTGCCTTGGCGAGCACCGCCGCGGGGCGCAGCGCCTCGCAGAACACGAGTGTCCCGAGCCGTATTTCGGGAACCCGACGGGCCAGCGCCGCCAGCGTGACGACCGGGTCGAAGCACGCTTCGTGATCCGGGGGTCCGCCGTACTTTCCGATGTCGAGGAAGAGATGATCGGAGAGCCAAACCGACTCGAATCCCGATGCGGCCGCCCGCTGCGCGTATTCGACGATCGTGTCGAATCGCAGCGGGCGCTCGCTCTGCACCGAGTAGTCGTACTGCGGAAGCGCGAGCCCGAAACGCATCGGTCGAGGGTAGCCAACACCTTCCGGTGAGCCTCGCCGAGCGTTCTCTACGCTGGCTCGCATGCTCGAGTGCGTGGCGAACGTCTCGGAAGGCCGCGACATTGCGGCGTTACGCGCGCTCGCGGCGGCCGGCGGTGAGTCACTCGTCGACGTGCATGCTGATCCCGATCACCACCGATCGGTGTTCACGCTCGCGGGGCCGGCGCCCCACGATGCCGCGCCCGCGGCACGGAATCTCGCGACCGCGGTTGCGAGCTCCATCACGATTGCCGATCACGACGGCGTGCACCCGCGCGTCGGTGCACTCGACGTGGTCCCGTTCGTCGCGCTGGACCGGAGCGACGCCGAACGCGCGCGGGCCGCCGAGGCCGCGCGCGACTTCGGGAAGTGGTGGGCCGAGTCGCACGGTGTACCGGTGTTCTTCTACGACGACGCCGACCCCGCCGGGCGCGATCTTCCGCAGATCCGGCGCCACGCGTTCGAGACCCGCAATCCCGACTTCGGTCCCGATGTACCCCACCCGGCGCTGGGTGCGACCGCGGTGGGAGCCCGCAAGCCGCTCGTCGCGATCAACCTGTTGCTGACGACGCCGGACGTCGTCGTCGCTCGCCGCATCGCACGCGAGATTCGCGAGCAGAGCGGTGGTCTCCCCGGTGTGCGCGCGCTCGGCTTCCTACTCGAGTCGAAGGGGCGACCCCAGGTATCGATGAACCTGGTCGACCTCGACCGCACGGGCATCGAGCGCGCCTGCCTCGGCGTGCGGGACCTGGCCCGACAGGAGCACACCGACGTCGCCTCGGTCGAGGTGGTCGGTCTGGTGCCTCGCGCGGAGCTGGATCGCTGCTCGGGCGAGTTCCTCACGTGGGCCGCTCTCGACGCGTCGGCCACGATCGAAGCACGCGTCGGCCGCGGGCCGCGCCGAATGCCGGGTGACGAGATCCCAGGCGCTCGCTCGGGTGGGGACTAAGCGCCCGAGGCGCTGGCCAGCCCTCGGCGCACGAGCGCGCGCTGGCGACGGATCCGACGGCGCTCGCGTTCCGACATCCCGCCCCAGATACCGAACTTCTCGCCGTGCCGCAGTGCGTACTCGAGGCACTCGTTCTTGACCTCGCAACCACCGCAGACCGACTTGGCCTCCTTGGTGGACGCCCCTCGCTCGGGGAAGAACAGGTCGGGATCGACTCCGAGGCAGTTGGCACGTTCCTGCCAGCGGCGATCGGTCGAGTCGACTTCGAGCTCGATGAGCATCTCCCGCATCGGCGGGCCTCCCAGGTTTGCGCGGCTCGGGGAGCCGGCTCGGTTGCTCGGCGAGAGCCTCGACCGGGGATCCGGGGCCGAAATACCGCCGATGGAATTACAGCGGTGTCATCATGGCAACCACTGCGGCGCTGCGCAAGGGGAAGCCGCTCAAATGCTGGATTCACGACCGTTTCGCGGTCAGGCGACTACGAAGAGCGCGCGAAAAGAATCATTTCCCGGGTCGCGCTCGCTGCGGCCGGCGAAACTCCGGCCGCGGACGCTCGGCCGCTCCCGCCAGTTCGCGACGCCGCCTCCGGCGCTCCGCTCACGGCCGCGCACCGAAAGGGAGTGGGCTGAGGCAACCGCGTTCGGCAACGCAAGATGCGGCGGGCGGAGGAGCCCGGAGGGTCGGCAGCCCGCTCGCCGGAGTGGCGCAGCCTCAGTCGCCGGCGCAGCCGGCTCTCTCGGCTAAGCGCGACCAGCAGCATCGTCGTTGCGCTGTAGGCGCAGCGACGCGCTGTTCATGCAATAGCGCCGGCCGGTGGGCTTGGGCCCGTCGGGGAAGACGTGGCCGAGGTGGGCGCCGCAGCTGCGGCACACGGCCTCGGTGCGGACCATGCCGTGGCTGACGTCGGTCTTCTCCTCGACCACTGCGGGATCGAGCGCCTCGAAGAAGCTGGGCCAGCCGGTGCCCGACTCGAACTTGGTGTCGGACGAGAACAGCGGCGCGCCACAGCACACGCACTCGTACGTGCCGTCGTCGTGACAATCCCAGTACTCGCCGGTGAACGCCCGCTCGGTGCCCGCCTGGCGGGCGACCTGGAACTGCTCGGGCGTCAGCTGTTCCCGCCACTCGTCGTCGGTCTTCGGAAGCTGCTCTTCGGGAACACGTGCCACTTTTTTCCTCCTGGTCCTGACCGTCAACACGCTCCCGCGGGAGTTGGTTCCCGGATCAGGCGGCGATCGACGGCACCAGTTTGCCCGCGGCGGCGACGGTATGGACGTCGTCGTGGACCCAGGCGTCGGCGCCGAGCGCGACCGCGCGGTCCGCGTCGTCGGGGGCGGCCACCCGGGCGACGATGAACGGCGGCGCCGGCAATCCGCCGATCTCGGCGAGGACGAGCCAGCCGTCGAGGGCGGGCAGCGTCAGGTCGACGAGCACGACGTGCGGATCCCAGGTCCGGATCGCGCCCGTCACTCCGTGACCGTCGCCGAGCACGAGCGCTTCCACCTCGGCTTCCGCGAGCGACGCTCGCATAGCCCGTGCGACCTCGGGACGACTCTGCACCACCAACACGCGCGGGACCACAGCGCACTCCTCCGTGAGCAGCCCAACCGGCATCCTTGCCCGGGAACCCTCATCGGTCACGCGGCCCGGCGCCTGAGGACCCGGGCGAGCGGCACTCTCCGCGCGAGGGGTGAGAAGCGGATCGGGCATCAAACCCGAGCCCCCGATGACGATGAGATGTAGTGAACACGGAACCCGGCGCGCTCGCGCTCAGGATCGAGGAACACGAGGCCGCGGTCTGGATCGACTGTGTGACCGCGGCGTCCGGGTTGCCGGGCGACCCCCTCGGGGTGGTGATCGACCGCTCGGGGCCGCTGCCGCTGGTAGCGCTCCGCACCGTCGACGCGTCCGATCTCAACCGGGTCATGGCACTGGGTATGCGCTCGCCGGCGCGACCCGAGGACCTCGATGCGATCTGGGCGTTCTACGCCGCCAACGGCCAACAGAACTTCCGAATCGACGTGACGCCGCGTACGCAACCGCCCGAGGTCGCGGAATGGATCACGGCGCGCGGCATGCGGTCCCCGACCCCGGGGCCGTTCAAGATCTGGCGGCCGATCGAACCGGGCCTCCTCGCTCCGCCCGATGTCGAGGTGCGCCGGCTCGGCGCCGCCGACCGGGATGCGATCGCCGAGCTCAACCTCGTCGCCTGGGGCGCGTGGAACGCACCCGCGATGCGGGAGTGGTTCGGCGCGTCCGTCGGTCGCCCGGGCGCTCAGCACTACGGAGTCTTCGACGCGGATCGACTGGTTGCGACCGGTGCGCTGTTCGCCGGTGACGGGCTCGGATGGTTCGGCTTCGACGCGACCCATCCGCGCCAGCAAGGCCGCAAGCTCCGCCAAGCCATCTCGGCGAGACGACTGGCCGACGCCGCGGCGCAGGATTGTGAGTTCGTCCACGCCGAGAGCGCGATCCCCTTGCGCCCGCGCGTGTTCCGGGACGGATGGCGGTCGCTGTACGAGAAGCAGACCTTCACCACCGTGGGCACCACCGTGGGCCGCGACGAGGTCGAGGAGTAAGGCACGTGCCGGACGACTACGTCGACCTCCTGACCCGCCAGCGGTGCGATGTCACCGACGGGATGTTCTCGGCCGTGCGCAGGCTCCGATGGTCGGCCGACCGCCTCGCCGCCGAACGGGAGCGCCGGCTGCGGGAACTGCTCGCGTGGTCGGCGCAGCATTCGCCCTTTCACGCCGCCCGCCTCTGCGGCGTCGACGTGAACCGCTTCACCGAGGCGGATCTCGTGTCACTTCCGATCATGACCAAGCCCGATCTGATGGACCACTTCGATCAGGTGGTCACCGACCCGGCACTCACCTTCGATGTGGTCAACGAGCACATCGCGGGCCTCGACGACGATGCCTACCTCCTCGGGCAGTACCGGGCCGTGGCCACCAGCGGGACGACGGGCAAGCGTGGCTTGTTCGTCTACGGCTGGGACGAGTGGACCGACTTCGTGCTCATGGCCACGCGCTGGCAGGGCCGGAACGGCAACTCGCTCCCGATCGACGCGCCCATCGCCTCGCTCTTCGCGTCGAACGCGACCCACGTGTCCGGCGCGCTGCACGCGTTCCTGCGGGACCTCTCCGGGAAGGGGTCACCGCCCCTGATGCACCTCTCGTCGGCGTTGGCGCTCCCCGCGATCGTCGCCGCCCTCAACGCGGCGCCGCCGCTGGTACTCCAGGGCTATCCGAGCTCCGTGCATCTCCTCGCGCTCGAGGCCGAGGCGGGCCGGCTCGAGATCAGTCCGCAACGCGTCGTGACGTGCGGCGAGCAGTGCACCGAAGAGGTGAAGGCGGCAGTCGCCGCCGCGTGGGGAATCGAGATCTACGACTACTGGGGATGCTCGGAAGGCGCGTACGCCCTCCCGTGCGCGGCCGCGGCCGGCATGCACCTCTCCGACGACCTGTTCATCATCGAGCCCGTCGACGAGCACGGCAACGCCGTACCCGAGGGCCAACGCGCCGCGAAGATCCTCCTCACCAATCTGTACAACCGCACGCAGCCGCTCATCCGCTACGAGTTGAACGACTCGATGACGATCACGACCGACGTCTGCAGCTGCGGGTCCGCGCACCGGCGCATCACCGAGCTCGGCGGTCGAAGCGACGGCTTCTTCGTCTATCCCGGCGGCACGGTCGTCCAGTTGCTCGGTATCGAGACCGTGCTGCTGAGCGATCCGCACGTCGTCGGGCTCCAGGTGAGTCAGACGCCGCGCGGGGCGGCAATCTCCGTCGTCACGAGTGGCGCGTGCGAGATCGAAGCCATCCGGCGTCGCCTCCAGGAGCTGATGGCAACCTCCGGCATTGCGGATCCGCTGGTCGAGATCCACCAGGTCGACGCGCTCGAGCGACTCGCGTCGGGAAAGGTGCGCAAGTTCCAACCGCTCTGACGATCACTCCGGACGACGACCCGGGTCACGCCCGCGCGAACTATCCCGCCCGACGCTGCTCGCGCTTGTCGTCGAGGAAGTCGACGAGCACGTAGTCGCCGAGGGTCTCGGGAGTGGTGAAGAACGCGCGACCTCGATTCATCTTCATCATGCGTTCGACGAAATCGCGCAGGTAGTAGTTCTCCTCGAGCATGAACGTGTTGATCCGAATGTCGTCCTTCGTGCAGCGCTGCACCTCGCGCAATGTCATCTCGATCGTGCGCGGCGACGGCGGATAGTCGAAGTAGGGGTATCCGTCTTCGATGTGAGCGGTCGGCTCGCCATCGGTGATCATGATGATCTGCTTCTTGCCGGTCTGCGTCGACAGCAGCTTGCGGGCCAGTGCCAGCGCGTGCTGCATATTGGTTCCCCACTCGAAGTCCCACGTCGCTTCGGGAAGTCGCTCGGGCTTGACCTCGCGCGCAACGCGCCCGAAGCTCACCATGCCGAGGTAATCACGCGGGAACTGCGAGCTGATCAACGCGTGCAGGGCCATCGCGACCTTCTTGGCCGCGAGGAAGCGGCCGCGCATCTCCATCGAGAGCGAGACGTCGAGCATCAGCACCGTCGCGCTGCGCGTGACCTGTTCGGTGCGCTC
The DNA here is from genome assembly GCA_038320885.1 of Acidimicrobiia bacterium. Taxonomy (GTDB): domain Bacteria; phylum Actinomycetota; class Acidimicrobiia; order IMCC26256; family PALSA-610; genus JBBQER01. The sequence continues at coordinate 35,265 of JBBQER010000013.1, read as the reverse complement.
GATCTCGAAGTCTTCGGGCGTGATGCGCACGGGCGTACCGCCGCCGGCTCGGGTGATCGCGTTCTTGATCGTGCGGGCGACGTCGAGGTGCAGCGGGTCACCGAACTCGTACTGCTTGTGATCGTTCGAGAGCTCGTGACCGAATCCGGTGCGCTCGATCTCGTGACGGCCGGGACGATCCTGGAGCAGCTTGCGGAACAGATCGCCGAGCGCGCGCTGGCCGATGCGCCGGATCCCCTTGGGTGTGAGCTCCATGCGCCCTTCGCGCTGCTCGATGAGCCCGGCTTCCTCGAGCATGCGGGCGAGCTCGGAGAGCTGTTGCAACGAACGCGCCGCGTCGTCGCCGAGGAGGTCGCGCACGCGGTCGAGGTCGACCTCGGCGAGCTGGCCGGGATTGGTCGCGTTGCGCATCAGGTTCTCGAGCGCGTCGATGTCGCCGAGCTGATCGAGCAACGTGCCCATGCCCTGGAGCGGCAGCGGCTCGTCGCCGCGAAAGCCCATCCCCTGGCCCCAGCCCATCTGCGGGAACGCGTTGCGAAGGTTCTGGCCGAGTTGGTCCATCTGCCAGCGCAGGTCCATGTCGTCGAGCAAGGCATTCGCGAGCTCTTGGAGCTGCGCGCGCTGCTCGGGACTCATCGAGTTGAGCAGTTGCTGCATCTGCGCCATCGACTGCGCCATCTGCTCGAGCAGCTCGTCGAGCGTCTGCGGGTTGCCCGGGAAGAAATCACCGAACCGCTCCATGAAGCCGTCGAAGTCGGGCTCTTCGCCGCGCTCGCGTTGCTCGAGCATCTGGTTCAGCTCGGCGAGCATGTCCTTCATGCGCGCGAGCTGCTCCGGTGACATCTCCGACATGCCCTGCTGCAGCTGGTTGAACATGGAGTCGAGGAGCTGCTTCTTCAGCTCTTCCATCAGCTCCTCGAAGCGCTGACGCGCCGCGTCGTCCATCCAGTCGTACTGCTGGAGCTCGCTCACCCGGCCCGCGAGATCGGGCGGGAGCTGCTCGAGCTCCTGCCGGCGTTGCTGAGCGAGATCTTCGAGGAGATCCTCGCGTCGCTTGTCACCCGACGCGCGGGCTTCGTCGACCCGGCGGTCGATGCCCTCGCGTTCCTGCTCGACGATCTCGTCGAGCTGATTCGCGATGTCTTCGTAGACGCCACCGAGATCGTACCGATCGAGCTGCTCGCGGCGGCGCTCGCGCAACCGCTCGAGCATCTCGCGCATCCCGCTGACGTCGCGGCCTTCACGGTCCTGAAAGCCCTGTTGCATCATGCGGCGCAACGCGGCGTTGAGGTCGCCGTGGTACAGCAGATCGTCGGTCATCTCCTCCAGGAGCGCGTCGGCATCGAGGTCGAAGCCGACCTGCGAGCCGTCCCAACGCGAGTACTGGAAACGAGATGCCATGCAGTGACTACCCGCGCGCTCGGTAGGTCGCGCGGCCGCCGACCGCGTCCTTGTTGAGCCGCTTGGTGAGATGCAGGCCTTCGAGCACGAATTCGACACCCGACGCGCACGCCGCCGGCGACTCACCGATGCCGAGCTTGCCGAGCAACGGCTTGAGCCCGTCGATCTGGTCGACGAGCTTCCGGTAGTCGGCCGCCGGCAGGTCTTCGCCGGTGTGCACGACCGAGCCGTCTTCGAACGACGAGACGATGGGGCCGAGCAACTCGGGCTTCACGCGCGCGCGGAACACCTCCAGCACCGCGGTCTTGATGATCCGGTCGAGCACCTGCGAATCGCGGCCGTCGTCGAGCATCTCGATCTCGACCTTGCCCGAAGTCGACGCGGCCAGCGCGTCGAGGTCGGAAACGCGCGGAACGACCTCGTGCTCGTGGTTGGCGAGCGCGCGGCGTGCGGCGTTGGCGACGAGCGTCTCGTAGTTCGCGATCGACAGCCGGGCCGAGACACCCGAGCGTTGGTTGACGTGCGGCGACCGCCGGGCGTGCTGGCTGATCTCGGCGACGATCTCGGTCATGAACTCGGGAACCGTCACCTGCAGCTCGTCGGCGACGAGCGGGCGGACTTCCTGCTTCACGATCGCGACTTCGAGATCGGTCTCGAGCGGATAGTGCGTGCGGATCTGCGAGCCGAACCGGTCCTTGAGCGGCGTGATGATGCGGCCGCGGTTCGTGTAGTCCTCGGGGTTGGCCGACGCGACCAGCAACACGTCGAGCGGCAACCGGATCTTGTACCCGCGGATCTGGACGTCACGCTCCTCCAGCACGTTGAGCAGACCCACTTGGATGCGCTCGGCGAGGTCGGGCAGCTCGTTGATGGCGAAGATGCCGCGGTTCGTACGCGGGACGAGGCCGTAGTGAATGGTCAGCTCGTCGGAGAGGTACCGGCCTTCGGCCACCTTGATGGGGTCGACCTCGCCGATGAGGTCGGCGACCGAGGTGTCGGGTGTCGCCAGCTTCTCGCCGAAGCGACGATCGCGGTGCACCCACTCGATCGGCGTCTCGTCGCCACGTTCCTGCACCAGGTGACGCGCGTGCGACGACACCGGGTTGTACGGGTCGTCGTTGATCTCGCTGCCGGCGACGATCGGCATCCACTCGTCGAGCAGGCCCACGAGCGCGCGCATGATGCGCGTCTTGGCCTGGCCCCGCTCGCCGAGGAATACCACATCGTGGCCGGCGAGCAGCGCGTTCGCGAGCTGCGGGATGACGGTGTCCTCGTAGCCGATGACGCCGGGGACGAGGGGTTCACCCTTCGCGAGTGCGCGCACCGTGTTGGCGCGGAGCTCTTCCTTGATGGGCTGTGACACCCAGCCGCTGGCTCGCAGATCTCCGAGCGTGGCAGGACGGGACATGGTGCTCCTTGCTGAGTCTTCGGGCGAGTCGCGGCGAGTGTACGTCGGGGATCGAATCAGAGTCCCAGCACCGGAAACGGCTTGGACCGGCCGGGGTCGGAGGCTGCGGCGATCCCGACATCGACGTACACCGCGCTGCTGATCGCGTCGAGGCGCGCGCTGTGCCGCTCGCGCCCGGGCATACCGTTGCACACCACCGCGACCACGAGATCGTGCTCGGGATCACAAAACGCGACCGACGACTGATGCCCGCCGTGACCGAATGCGCGTCGCGACGAGTAGCGGCCCGTCGCGTACCAGTCGATCACCAACCCGAGGCCCCAGTCCATGACCACTCCGTAGCTCTCGTCGAGCATGTCGGTGCGGTGCCGCGCGGATATCGCGGCGACGGTGACGGGCGACAGCACCCGCACGCCCTCGCGGGTCCCGCGGCCCAGCAGCATCTCGTAGAACCGCCCCAACTGGTTCATCGGCCCGCGGCCGTTGGCGCCGGGCATCGGCTCGGCCAGCACGCGGGCGGAGTCGATGCCGCGCAGTCGCTCGGGTTCGGCGGTGGCGGTCATGTGCATCAAGCCGATGCGGTCGCCGTACGCGTCGTAGCGATCGCCGGGAAGGCCGACCCAGCAATCATGCATGCCCAACGGCTCGAAGATCTCGTCCCGCACGTAGCGGTCGTACGGAACGCCGCTCACTCGCGCCACAACCTCTCCGAGCACGTTCATGCCCGCGGCCGCGTGATAGCCGGCGCGCGTGCCCTGCTCGTACTCCGGCGTCGCCGCGTAGATCCGGGCGAGACTCTGCGCGCGTGACTCGCGCCACGGCGTGCCCTGGAGGATCCCGTCGGCGTTGGCCAAGCCCGCGGTGTGCGTGAGGAGATGGCGGATCGTGATCCGCTCCTTCCCCACGTCGCCGAACTCCGGCAGGTGGCGCGCCACGGCGTCGTCGGGGTCGAGCGCGCCTCGCTCCCACTGCTGCGCCACCGCGACCGCCGTGACCGCCTTCGTCATCGAGAACCACGTCATGAGCGAGTCGGTCCGCATCTCGACGTCGGCCCGCGCCCGGCCCACCGCGACGTCGGCGACGACGACGCCGCCGTGGGAGACGTACAGCTGCGCACCGATGTGCGTACCGTCCGTGATGCCCCGTTCGAGGACGTCGACCACGCTCAGGCGGGCTGCTTCGCGACGCATGTGAACTCCCTCACGATTCGCCGAGCCTCGGAACTGCCAGCGTAGAGTCCGGATTCACAAGGGCACGAGGCTGCACGCCGAGGGAGAGCAATGGCCACCACGACGACCGGTGCGAGCGAGAAAGACCAGGCGACCGGCGCCGGCTCGACACCACCGCCCCGCGCCGGAGTGGCGCCCATCCGCCGGCGTCAGACCCGGGGTTTGCCGATCGTGCGGTTCTACCGCAGCGCGGTCGGCAAGAAATGGGTGATGGCCATCACGGGCGTCGTCCTCATGGGCTTCGTCCTGGTGCACATGATCGGGAACCTGAAGCTGTACCTCTCCAAGGAGGAGATCAACCTCTACGGCGAAGCGTTGCGCAACATGCCGGGCGCGCTGTTGCCGCGCACGGTGCTGTTGTGGACGATCCGGATCGTGTTGATCGGCGCCTTCGTCTTCCACATCCATTCGGCGATCGGCCTGTCGCTGATCAATCGCCGGGCCCGCCCCGCGGCCGACCGCTACCAGTCGAAGCGCGACTACATCGCCGCCGACTATGCGTCGCGCACGATGCGCTGGACCGGCATCATCATCCTGGCGTTCCTCGTCTTCCACCTCATGGATCTCACGTGGGGCAACGCCAATTCCCAGTTCGTGCGCGGAGATCCGTACAACAACCTCGTGATCAGCTTCCGGCGCGTGCCGGTGGCGATCGTCTACGCGGTCGCCAACATCGCGCTCGCGTTCCACCTGTACCACGGCACGTGGTCGATCTTCCAGAGCATGGGCTTCACCAACCCTCGTTACAACGCGTTGCGGCGACGCTTCGCGCAGGGCTTCGCCGCGATCATCCTGCTCGGCAACGTGAGCTTCCCGATCGCGGTGCAGCTCCACGCCGTGAAGCCGGAGTGCCCGCACACGATCCCGACCACTGAGGCTTGTCACACCTCGAATGCGAAGACGAACTGACGCGACCATGACACTCGACTCGAAGATCCCCGCCGGCCCGATCGAACAGAAGTGGGACAACCACCGGTTCGACATCAAGCTCGTGAACCCGGCGAACAAGCGGCGGTTCGAGATCGTCGTCGTGGGGACCGGCCTGGCCGGCGCCTCGGCGGCCGCGACACTCGGCGAGCTCGGCTACCGGGTGAAGGTCATCACCTTCCACGACTCCCCCCGCCGCGCGCACTCGATCGCGGCGCAGGGCGGCATCAACGCCGCCAAGAACTATCCGAACGACGGCGACAGCGTGTACCGCCTCTTCTACGACACGATGAAGGGCGGCGACTACCGGTCACGCGAGGCGAACGTCTACCGGCTCGCGCAGGTATCGGTCGACATCATCGACCAGTGCGTCGCGCAGGGCGTGCCTTTCGCGCGTGAGTACGGCGGTTTGCTCGACAACCGCAGCTTCGGCGGCGCGCAAGTGTCGCGCACGTTCTACGCGCGGGGTCAGACCGGTCAGCAACTGTTGCTCGGCGCGTACCAGTCATTGATGCGCCAGGTGCACGCGGGCAACGTCACCCTGTACCCGCGCACCGAGATGCTCGATCTCGTCGTCAAAGACGGTCGCGCCGCGGGCATCGTGTGCCGCGACCTCGACACCGGCGATGTGTTCTCGATGGCGGGTCACGCGGTCGTGCTCGCGACCGGCGGCTACGGCAACGTCTTCTACCTGTCGACCAACGCCAAGAACTCGAACGTCACCGCCGCGTGGCGGGCGTCGAAGCGCGGCGCGTACTTCGCCAATCCCTGTTACACGCAGATCCACCCCACGTGCATCCCGGCGAGCGACGACTTCCAGTCGAAGCTCACGCTCATGTCGGAGTCGTTGCGCAACGACGGTCGCATCTGGGTGCCGAAGCAGATCGACGACACCCGATCGCCCGACCAGATCCCCGAAGCGGATCGCGACTATCTGCTCGAGCGCCGGTACCCGTCGTTCGGCAACCTCGTCGCGCGGGACGTTGCGTCGCGTGCGATCAAGCGAGAAGTCGACGCCGGGCGAGGCGTCGGTCCGCTCAAGAACGGGGCGTACCTCGATCTCCGAGATTCGATCGAACGGCTCGGCAAGGACGTGATCGAGGAGCGCTACGGCAATCTCATCGAGATGTACGATCGCATCACCGACGAGAACCCGTATGTCGTGCCGATGCGCATCTTCCCGGCGGTCCACTACACGATGGGCGGGCTCTGGGTCGACTACGACCTGATGAGCAATGTGCCCGGACTGTTCGTGCTCGGCGAGGCGAACTTCGCCGACCAGGGCGCCAACCGGCTCGGCGCGTCGGCCCTGATGCAGGGACTCGCCGACGGCTACTTCGTGTTGCCGAACACGATCAACGGCTACCTCGCGCCGCTGCTCGGCCAGCCGGTGGTGCCGGTCGACGACCCCGCGTTCAAAGACGCGGAACGGGCCGTCGACGAGCAGGTCCACAAGATGCTCGCGGTCAACGGCAACCGCACCGTCGACGACATCCATCGCGAGCTCGGCAAGGTCCTCTGGGACAACTGCGGCATGGCGCGGACCGAGCAGAGCCTCTCCAAGGCGCTGTCGGAGATCCCGGCCATCCGCGAGGAGTTCTGGAAGAACGTGCGCGTGCTCGGCGAGAACGAGACGCGCAACCAGTCGCTCGAGAAGGCCGGGCGCGTCGCCGACTTTCTCGAGTTCGGCGAGCTCATGGTGCGCGACGCTCTCCACCGCAACGAGAGCTGTGGCGGCCACTTCCGCGAGGAGTACCAAACCGAGGAGGGCGAGGCGCTCCGCGACGACGAGCACTTCAGCTATGTGGCCGCGTGGGAGTTCACAGACGTCGGCACGGAGCCGGAGCTGCACAAGGAGCCGCTCGAATTCGAGTACGCCCACCCGTCGACCCGTTCGTACAAATAGAGACGACAGCAAAGCGACCGGACGGGAGCGGAGCGTGGAGTCGACCCATACACATAGAGACAGGTAGAGAGAGACGACCATGCCCGACAAGACATTTCGCATCACGTTGACGGCCTGGCGTCAGGCGGGACCCGACTCCACTGGCGCGTTCGAGGCCTACGACGTTCCCGGCGTGAGTCCCGACATGTCGTTCCTCGAGATGCTCGACACGGTGAACGAACGGCTGATTCTCGACGGCAAGGAGCCGATCGCGTTCGACCACGACTGCCGGGAAGGAATCTGCGGGTCGTGCGGGATGATGATCAACGGCGTGCCACACGGTCCGGAGCGGGGCACGGCGACATGCCAGCTCCACATGCGCAAGTACGCCGACGGCGATCAGATAACGATCGAGCCGTGGCGCGCCGCGAGCTTCCCGCTGGTGCGCGACCTCATCGTCGACCGGGGCGCGTTCGATCGGATCATCGAAGCCGGCGGCTACGTGACCTCGCCGGTGGGCGGCGCACCTGACGGAAACCTCATCCCGATCCCCAAGGGTGTCGCCGACGCCGCGATGGATGCCGCCGCGTGCATCGGCTGCGGCGCGTGCGTCGCCGCGTGCCCGAACGGCGCCGCCCAGCTGTTCACGGCCGCCAAGCTGCAGCACCTCAACCTGATGCCGCAGGGTCAGGCCGAGCGTTGGGACCGCACGGTCGAGATGGTCGAGACGATGGAGGAGTACTTCGGCTCCTGCACGAATCACCGCGAATGCGAGGCCGCGTGCCCCAAGTCGATCTCGATCGACTTCATCGCGCTGATGAACCGCGACTACGCGAAGGCGCAGCTCAAGCAGCGCCGGCTGGTCGGCCAGGTCTTCCCGTAACTAATCCCGGACGGTGCCGACGCAGAACAGCGACTGACCGAACCGCGGGGAGCGCCCGGCCTCGATCCGCCGCAGCGACGGGACGACGAGACGGTCGTAGATCGAGACCGACCACTGCCGGGTGGGCACCTGGCCGAGCTGCCGGGCGACGATCCACCACGCCACGGCTCCGACGGTGTTGATGTAACGCGCGTCGGTGATCGCGAACCCGGCTCGGTCGAGGGCCGTGACGAGCTGCGCGCGGCGGTAACGCCGGCGGTGGCCGATGCGCTGGTCGAAGTCGGAGTACAAGCCGTCGAATGCGGGCACGAACACGCACACGCGCCCGCCCGGACGAAGTGAGCCGCGCAGCTTCTCCAGCGCGGTGGCGTCGTCGTCGATGTGCTCGAGGACGTTCACGAGCACGACGGAGTCGTAGAGGCGACCGTCGGCCGTCGCGGCGATGTCAACGAGACGGATGTCGACGTTGGGGCTCTGCGCGAACCGCGACCGCAGTCGGTCGATGGACCGCGTGGAAAGGTCGGTCGCGGTGACGACTCTGCCGCGCTGCAGCTTCTCCGTGAGCTCGCCGTGACCGGCGCCGATCTCGAGCACCTCGTTACCGAGATGGGGCTCGACCAGGCTGTATATCCACTCGGTGTAGTTGGTTGCCTCTTCGAGCGAGTGGAGGACGTCGGCCAGCCGGTCGTCGGCGTCGTCGAACTCCGCGGGCGGGATCTCGCGGTCGGGAACCCGATCGAGGTGCCCGCGCACGCTCCGCCACACGTCGGAGTAGCGGGCGATGGAATAGGCGGCGCGCACACCGTCGCGCCACGTGATCTTCTTGCCCTCCGCGTAGGTCCGGCCCGCATATCCGATGCTGACCTCCCAGACCCGCCAGCGCCCACCCGCGACCTTCGCGGTGATCTCGGGCTCGAACCCGAACCGATCCTCCTCGACGTCGATCGACTGGATCACCTCGAGCCGGAACGCCTTGTAGCACGTCTCCATGTCGGTCAGGTTCAAGTTGGTGAACATGTTCGACAGCGTGGTCAGCATCTTGTTGCCGACGGAATGCCAGAAGTAGAGAACGCGCCGGGGCTCACCGGAAAGGAATCGCGAACCGAACACCACGTCGGCCTGGCCGTTGAGCAACGGCTCCAACACGCGCCCGTAATCGGCCGGGTCGTACTCGAGGTCGGCGTCTTGCACGATCACGAACGGCGCGCTCGCTTCCTCGAACCCTCTCCGCAGCGCCGCACCCTTTCCGAGGTTCGTCGGCTGGAGGAACAACTTGATGCGGGGGTCGTCGAACTTGCGCACCTTCGAGACGGTGGCGTCACGCGAACCGTCGTCGACGATGATGAGCTCGGCCAGGAACGGCGATGCCAGCACCTGTTCGATGATCGTGGCGATGGTCTCCTCTTCGTTGTAACACGGCATCACAACGCTGAGACACGGCCGGATACTCACGTCGGCTGGTTCGGGAGACTCGGAGGGCACCGAGAAATTGTAACCGCAATTGCCGATCTGCAAGGGTTCCGGCGTGACGGAGGTGACAAGCCCCGATCGCTCGGGGTGGGATCCCTTCGATGTCGTGATCGCGGCGGGCGCGGTGATCGTGACGATTCTCGTGCATCCGGTCTCCCAGCTGCTCGGCCATCCGTATTGGGTCGACGAAGCGTGGGTTGCCGACCTCACCCGAGCACCGTGGCATCGCATGGTTGCGGTCGGGTCGCCGACACCCGTCGGGTTCATCGCGCTGTTGAAGCTGGTCCCCGGCTCGGGTCAACAGCGCGCCCGACTGGTCGTTCTCGGCTTCTCCGCGCTCGGCGCAGTCGCGGCGTACGTTCTCGCCCGCGCGCTGGCGTGGGAGTCACGCCGGATCGCGCACGCGGCCGGAATCGCGACCGCGTTCGTCGTGATGCTCGCACCGGTGGCCTTGGTCCGGAACGATTTGAAGCAGTACACGTGCGACGCGTTCTGCGCGCTCGCGATCCTTGCGATTGGTGCGGTGACCGACCGCCACGAACAGTTCCCCCTCCGGTGGTTGGTCGTCGCGTCGCTGATCGCCGTGCTCGTCAGTTCCACGTCGGCGTTCGTCACGGCGGCGATGTTCGGCGGGCTGCTGGTGTCGGCCGCGTCGCGCCGCCGGCGCGAGCGCGTCCGTGAAGTCTTCATCGCGGGCGCGGTGACGGGAGCTTTGCTCTGGGCATACCTCGCGTTCGTGGTCAACCCCAAGCTGAGCGTCGGACTGCACGCGTATTGGACCCCGAGCTACCTGTCCGGCTCGCCGGTGCACGTGCTGCACGCCGCGTGGAACCGCCTCGACGCACTCGCGCCGCAACTCGCGATGCCGGCGATCGTGTTCGTCGTGCTCTTCCTCGCGGGGATTTACGAGCTCGTGCGCTTGCACGCGAGGGCGCTGGCAGCGTCGGTCCCGGCGTTGTGGATCGAGATGCTGGTCGTCGGCCGTTTGCGGAAGTACCCGTTCCTCGACTTGCGGACCTCGCAGTTCCTCCTCATCTCCTCGCTCGTCGTCGTCGCGATCGGCGCCGTCGGCCTCGTACGGATCGCCGATGCGCGATTGCACGTCGCGGGGGCCGTCGCGCTGGCCGCGGCGTTCGGGCTCCTCTTCACAGCCGGCTCTCTGAAATACGTGCACCGCATCGGCATCGCGGCGGAAGACGTGAAGGCACAGACGGAGTACGTCGCCGAGCATCGCGCCGTCGGCGACGTGATCCTCGTGAACAGCTCGGGCAATTTCGGTTTCTCGTACTACTGGCCGCACGGCCGCACCGTGCTCCACCGGGACAGCTCCGGCGCCGGCTTCCGGGCGAGCGTCGCCGGGGTCGACGCCGTGTTCGCGCCGGACCGCACCTACGTCGCGATCCGCGATGCGCTACGAAAAGCCGTACAACGCCGACTATCCGGCGGCCGTCTCTTCATCATTCGCACGCACCTCAGCCCGCCCGAGATCGTCGCGTGGAGGCGGGCGTTCGCCACGCTCGCCGAGGCGCCGACGAAAGAGCCGGTCGGACGCGAGCCGCTCCTCGTCGTCGGCCCCGACTGATCAGGCGCCCGCGTCGAGGCGCGGAACCGCGGGCGGCAACGTGGCCGAGGCTTGGGAGCCGTGCTTGAGATACAGCACCGCGCCCGCGAAGCCCGACGGCCGCAGCTTCGGTGCCGTCGCGGCCACCGAAGCGAACACGTTGACGCCGGAGCCGCCGCGGTAGGTGTCGCCGTAGTACGGCGCGTTCCCGAACGGGAAGATCTGACCCGCTGAGTTCGAGAGCCAATAGCCGCCGCCGTCGGCAGTCACCGCCATGCCGGTCATCAACCCGAACGCTCCACCACCGGTCGACCCGAAGAACTTCGCGTCACCGAACGAGAAGATTCCGCCGTCGGCGGCCACGAGCCAGTAGCCCTTGCCCGACGGCGTCGACGCCATGCCCACGATCGGCTGCGCGAGTCGCAACGCACCCGTGGATCCTCGGAAGATCGCGTCACCGAAGGTGAAGATCCCCCCGTCGCGCGCGACGAGCCAGTAACCCTTGCCCGACCGCGTCGGGGCCATGCCCACGACCGGTTGGTTGAGCCGCATCGCGCCGGTCGAACCGAAGAACTTCGCGTCACCGAAGGTGAAGATCCCGCCGTCGCCCGCGACGAGCCAGTAGCCGTTCCCTTTCGGGGTCGTCGCCATCCCGAGCACGGGCCGCGAAAGCTGCCGGGCACCGGTGGATCCGAAGAACTTCGCGTCACCGAACGCGAAGATCCCGCCGTCGGAGCCGAGGAGCCAGTAGCCCGCGCCGGTTGGTGTCGCGGTCAGCCCGATGATCGGTGCCGACAGCGGATGCGCGAGCAGGCCCCCGTGAAACCGCGCGTCGCCGAAGGAAGCGATGCCGCCCCTGACCCCGGCGATGTAGTAGCCCTCGGTGCCGACCCCGTGAAGGGTCACGTATTGCGGGGAGCTGGGCGCAGAGTCGTCGATGCGCAGGATCGCGGTGCGCGTCGTGCGCGCTCTCGGCACGAAGCGGGCGCCGAGCGTGCACGAATCGCCGGGCGAGAGCGTGACGGGGTGGTGGTGCTGCCCGGTCGGGAAACAGCCGGTTGCGACGATGAAGTCGGTGCGGTTGCCGCTCTGGAACGCGATCCGGTTCAAAGTGAGCGGCGTCGTTCCGGAGTTCGAGACCTTGACCTGCAGGAGGCGGCCGACGGTACCGACCCGCTGGAAACCGAAGTTCACGCTCTGCGCCGAGAGCTTCAATTTGGTGGCGTGCGGCGCCGCCGCATCCGCGCCGGCCGGCGCCGGAGTGAGCACGGCACTCCCGACTCCGCCGGCGGCGACCAACGCCGTCGCGAGCAACGCGTTCGCCCCGGCCCGCCTCGCCCGACCCGCCATTGTCATGTGAGCTCTCATACGACAGCGCCCGTCCTCTTGCACCGTCCGTCCGGACCACCGGCCCGGATCGAGAGTCAGCGTAATTGATCGCCGACTGGCCGATCCCGGCGGCCGGTTCAGGCGACGCTGTCGAGGGCGTGGCCGAGATCGGCGACGAGGTCGGCGGCGGCTTCGATGCCGACTGAGAGCCGCACGAGAGCAGGATGGACCTCGAGTGGAGAGCCGGCCGCAGACGCGTGCGTCATCCGCGCCGGATGTTCGATCAGTGACTCGACCGCCCCGAGCGATTCCGCGAGCGTGAACAGGCGCGTGCGGGCCACGATGTCGAGCGCGGCGTCCTCACCGCCCGCGGCGAGGAACGACACGATCCCGCCGAAGTCGCTCATCTGGCGACGCGCCACGTCGTGGCCCGGATGTTCGGGAAGGCCGGGATAGAGCACGCGTTCCACGGCCGGATGCTCGCGGAGCATCTCGACGATCGCGCGGGCGTTCGCGCAGTGGCGTTCCATGCGGACGGCGAGCGTCTTGACCCCGCGCAGCACGAGATAGCAATCGAAGGGAGACGGCACCGCGCCCATCGCGTTCTGCAGGTAGCGAACCTCGTCTGCGAGCTCGGGATCGGAGATCGCGGCGAAGCCGCCGACGACGTCGGAGTGACCCCCGAGATACTTCGTGCTCGAGTGGAGCGAGACGTCGGCGCCGAGCGCCAGCGGCTGCTGCAGGAAGGGCGTCGCGAACGTGTTGTCGACGGCGACCCGCGCGGTCCGCTCGTGCGCGACGGCCGCGACGCGGGCGATGTCGACGATCGACAACGCCGGATTGGTCGGCGACTCGATCCACACCAGCCGGGTTTCGTCACGCCAGGCGGCCGCCAACGCGTCGGGATCGTCGATGTCGGCCGCCGTCCACGCCAGGCCGTGTCGCTCGTGCACGCGTGCAACCAAACGAAACGTCCCGCCGTACGCGTCGGTGGGGATGATCACGTGGTCGCCGGGATCGAGCGTGCGCAGGACCGCGTCTTCGGCGGCCAGGCCACTCGCGAAGGCGATGCCGTGACGCGCGTTCTCCAGCGACGCGATGCACGTCTCGAGCGCGTCACGGGTGGGATTCCCACTGCGCGCGTACTCGTAGCCCTGATGCTTCCCGACCGCCTCCTGCACGAACGTCGTCGCCAGGCTGATCGGCGGCACGACGGCGCCCGTGGCCGGGTCGGGCGCCTGCCCCGCGTGAATCGCGCGCGTCTCGAACGCGTCTCCCGGATGCTGCGTCACGGGAGTGCGCGTTCGGCGAGGAACGAGAGCACGTCGGAGCGCGTCAGCACGCCGATCGGGTGACCGCCGTCGAGCACGAGCACCGACGGACCCTGCTCGAGGCACTCGACCATGCGGGCGACCGGCTCGCCGATCCCGAGCATCGGCATGGGCGGCGTCATGATCTCGGAGATCGCATGCTCGAGCACCTCGCGGTCACGGAAGGCGAGGTCCATCAGCTCGAGCTCGCGCAGCGTCCCGACCACTTCCTTGGCCGCGAGCGGCAGCTCCTTCGTGACACTCACCACGACCTGCGAGACGCCGGTCTCGCGCATGACCGTGATCGCGTGGCGCACGTTCTCGTCGGGAAGCACGAGCACGAGCGCAGGCATGCCGTGGCCCTTCGCCGCGAGCACATCCCCGGCGACAGGCCCTTCGCCGCGCAGGAACCCCATGTCGAACATCCACTGGTCGTCGAAGATCTTCGTCAGGTAGCTACGCCCGGAATCCGGTACGAGCACGACCACGACGGCTTCGGGTCCGAGCGGACGCGCGATCTCGAGCGCGGCGTGCACCGCGGTGCCCCCCGAGCCCCCGATGAGCAACCCCTCATCGCGGGTGACGCGCCGCGCGGTGAGAAACGAGTCGGCGTCGGTGACCTCGACGACGCGGTCGACGACGGTGCGATCGAACGTCGCCGGCCAGAAGTCCTCACCGACGCCTTCGACGAGGTAGGGGCGGCCGGTGCCGCCGGAGTAGACGGAGCCCGACGGGTCGGCGCCGATGATCTCAACGCGCGGATTGCGCGCCTTGAGCGCGCGCCCGACTCCGGTGATCGTCCCACCCGTGCCGACGCCCGCCACGAAGTGCGTGACCCGCCCGCGGGTCTGGGACCAGATCTCGGGGCCGGTCGTCTGCTCGTGCGCGAGCGGGTTGGCCGCATTGGAGTATTGATCGGGACGAAACGCACCGGGCGTCTCCCGGACGAGGCGCTCGGCGGTCGAGTAGTAGGAGCGCGGATCCTCCGGCGGGACGGCCGTCGGGCACACGACGACCTCGGCACCGTACGAGCGCAGGAGCGCGATCTTCTCGTCGCTCATCTTGTCGCTCATCACGAAGATGCAGCGATAGCCCCGCTGCGCGGCGACGATCGCCAGCCCGGCGCCGGTGTTGCCCGATGTCGGCTCGACGATGGTTCCGCCGCGAAGCAGGAGACCATCACGCTCCGCGGCGTCGACCATGGCGATCGCGACCCGATCCTTCACGCTGCCGCCCGGGTTGACCGTCTCGACCTTGGCCAAGAGCGTGCACCGAAGGTTCTCGGCCTCGCTCAGCCGGCGGAGGCGGACGAGTGGCGTGTTCCCGACCAGCTCGAGGATCGAGTCGGCGGCGTCCATCGGTTCGGTAGACGGCTCGTGCGGCGGATCGATCGGCACCACTCGACGGTAGCCCTCAACCGCGAGCAGCCGCGTACGCCGCACGCACGCCCGCGCGATCGACATTCGCGTCGGGCTCGATGGTCGCACCGCGCGCCAGCATCCAGTCGGCCGCAACCGCCGCAACGTCGCAATCGCGCAGCGTTGCCGCGGCCTGCACGCACGCGCCCGACGCGACGAGCTCTTTCGCATCGAGTGCGACGACCGGTCGCCCGGAAAGATCGGCGACAACCCGTCGGTACGCGGGCGAGCGCGCACCGCCGCCGATCAGAACGACCCTTCCGTCGGTGCGGACGCCGACGCGGGTGAGCGCATCGAGGCCGTCGAGGAGCCCGCACACCACCCCTTCCACCGCCGCGCGTGCGAGCTGCTCCCTCGTCGTGCTCGTTTGCAACCCGGTGATCGTGCCGGATGCATCGGGCCGGTTCGGTGTTCGCTCGCCGTCGAGATACGGCACGACGACGACACCGGTGGAACCCGGCGGCGCGTCGAGCGCCAGCGTGTCGAGACCCGTCAGATCGACGCCGAGCCAGCGCGCCATCGCATCGGTGACCTTGGTCGCGTTGAGCGTGCACACGAGCGGGAGGAACCGGCCGGTGGCGTCGGCGAAGCCCGCGACCGCCCCGCTCGCGTCGGCGGTCGGTGACTCGCTGACCGTGTAGACGGTGCCCGACGTCCCGAGCGAGATCGCGACGTCGCCCGGGCGCAACGCGAGGGCCAGCGCCGCCGCCATGTTGTCGCCGGTGCCGGGCGCGACGATCGCGTCGAGGCCCAGCTCGGTCGTGGCGCCCGCGCGCTCGGTCGGCTTCAGCACGCGCGGCAGTCGGGTCGTCCAGTCGACGTCGCCGTCGACGATCCGCAGGAGGTCGAGCTCGTACTCGTCCCGCGCGGCCGAGAAGTATCCCGTTCCCGACGCGTCTCCCCGATCGGTGACGAAACCACCGCTCAACTTCCAGGTGAGCCAGTCGTGCGGGAGGCAGACACGCGCGACGCGCGACCAGGCGTCGGGCTCACTGCGGTGCAGCCACGACAGCTTCGTGATCGTAAAGGCCGCGACCGGAACCGATCCGCACGCGACGGCCCACGCCGCGTCACTACCGAGTCTGCCGATGAGCCACTGTGCGTCGGGCGCCGACTCGGTGTCGTTCCAGAGCTTGGCGGGTCGGATGACCGTGTCGTCGGCGTCGAGCACGACCATCCCGTGCTGCTGACCGGCCACCGACACCGCGGCGGCCTCGATCGCCGCGTCGCCGGCCGCTCCGATCGCGGCACCCAGCGCGTCCCACCAGGCGTCGGGGTCTTGCTCGCTCCGGGGCGGCGTCGTGGCCGGATGCGGCGCGTGGCCGTGCGCGACGAGCTCGCCCGACTCCGCGTCGCGAACCTCGACCTTGGTCGACTGGGTGGACGAGTCGATCCCGAGTACGAGCGGCACGACGAGGCGTCAGCGCGCGCCGAGCAACAACTCGGTCACGAGCTGGTCGAGCCGCTCGTTTCCGTAGCCGCGCGTGGCCATCGTCTCGAGATCGTGCGGGCCGCGCCGCATCGCCGCGATCGCGTCGGGTGTGATCGTCTCGAGCGCCGGCTCGGCGAGACGTTCGACCATCGCCACTTCCAGCGCGTCCTGGATCTCCGTGTCGGCGTGGAAGCGCTGGGCCTTGTCGCGCAGGATCAGGTACGTGCGGATGCACCCGCGCGCGAACTCCCATACTCCCGCGTCGTCTTCGGTGCGGTACGCGTGCGCATCGAAGTGGCGCATGCCTTGCCACTGCGAATCCTCGAGCAGCTTCACGAGATAGAACGCGTCGCGGATGCCTTCCGAACCGAAGCGGAAGTCCTGGTCGTACTTGCCCGGCACCTGGCCATTGAGGTCGATGTGGAACAGCTTCCCGGCCCACAGCGTCTGCGCGACCGCGTGGTGGAACGACAGTCCCGACATCGTCTCGTGCGCGAACTCGGGATTGAGACCGACCATGTCGGGCCACTCGAGCCGCTCGACGAACGCCAACGCGTGACCGACGGTCGGGAGCAGGATGTTGCCGCGAGGTTCGTTCGGCTTGGGCTCGAGCGCGAAGCGCACGTCGTAGCCTCGGTCGCGCGCGTACGCGCAGCAGATGTCGACGGCCTCCTTGTAGCGGTCGAGCGCGAGCCGGATGTCCTTCGCGGCGTCGCACTCGGTTCCCTCACGCCCGCCCCACATCACGTAGACCGCGGCACCGAGCTCCACTCCCATGTCGATCGAGTCGAGCGTCTTCGTGATCGACCACCGCCGTACATCCGGGTCGTTCGCCGTGAACGCGCCGTCCTTGAACACGGGATTCGAGAACAGGTTCGTCGTCGCCATCGGCACCTGAAGACCGGTGGAGTCGAGCGCGACGCGAAACCGCTTCAAGATCTGCTCGCGTTCGGCCGCGGTGGAACCGGGCGGCACGAGGTCGTCGTCGTGAAAGCTCACGCCGTACGCGCCGATATCGGCGAGATGATGCACCGAGTCGACCGGATCGAGCGGCGGGCGCGTCTCGTTGCCGAACGTGTCGCGTCCGCGATTGCCGACCGTCCACAGCCCGAACGTGAAGTGGTCGTCGGGCTGGGCCTCGTACGAGTCGGTCATGGGTCCATGTTCCTCCGGCGCGACGCGCGCGGCAACCTCCCGCGCCTGGCCGCCGCCGTGCATAGTCTCTGCGGCGTGACTGACCTTCCCCCGCCCAGTCCGCCGCCGCCGGGCCCTCCGGGTTCGCCGCCCGGTCCGCCGGGCCCGCCCGGCCCGCCGCCGGTTCCCGCGTACCCCGCGCCCGCGTACGGCGCGGCGCCGTACGGCTCCATGCCCGCGCCGCCGCCGCCGGCCGAGCGCGTGCGCATCGCGTGGCAGCGGCGCGCGGAGACCGATTACCGGTTCGACTTCTGGACCGCGTTGGGCTGGACGATCCTCAGCTGCGGGATCTTTGGCTTCTACGTCACCTACCAGCTCGTGCGGCGGTCACGCGATCACAATGCCCGCCGCCTCGAGCTGCTCGACGCCGCGACCGCGCTCGCATGGCAGCAGGCGGAGGCGAGAGGGCTCAGCGGCGAGTTGCAGCCGAACTTCAATCGCATCGCGGCCGAGCTCGGCGTCTTGCGCCAGCAGGCCGCGCAGTTCCGCGACCCCACCGTGTGGACACTCCTTTCGATCCTGGGCGGGGTGGTGCACATCATCCTGTACATCCTTCTCGACGGTGACCTCGTCGACCACGATCGAGCGGAGGGCGCGGTCGAGCACGAGCTGTCGGTGATCTACGCGCGGCTGGGCGCCCCGGTCCCCGCGCCCGATCCGTCCCGTATGAAGGAGCGGCACAACTACGTCGGACGCGTCGTGGCGACGTTGCTGACGTGCGGCATCTACGCGCTGTGGTGGCAGTACAACATCATGGTCGAGGCCAACGATCACTACGACCACAACTGGCGCTGGGAAGACGCGCTCGCGTCGTCGGTGCAACAGCTCGCCGCGGCATAGCGCCCGCTCTGACCGGTATCGTGCCGGGTCGTGCAACGCCACGAATTCTCGTTCGAGCTCGACGCGCCGCCCGAAGAGGTGTGGAACGTCTTCTGGTACCGCGGGCCTGACCGTCCGCAGCCCAAGGACGTCAAGACGCGCATCGAGATCCTCCATCCCGGCGACGAGGACGGCAACGGGCTCGTCCGCCACTGCTACTTCCCCGTGCCGCGTTGGCTCGGTTCGGGTGGCGTCGGCCAGTCGTGGGAGTGGCTGACCGAGGTCACGCCGTTCGAGTCGTGGCGCTACGACGCGGTCGGCAAGCCGCTGTGGTCGCACGCGACGGGCTGGACCCGGCTCGAGTCCATCGCCGGCGGGCGGACGCGGGCGCACTTCACGGAGGAGTACGAGGCGTTCAACCCGATCATGCGCGTGCTGTTCGAGAAGCGGGTGCACGAGGGCCTCTCGCGGGACAACGACACGATCCTGGCGGCCCTGAACGGCGGCCTGAAATGGCATCGCCGCCGCAAGGAGAAGCAGGCGAAGGCGACCGAAGGGGAGCCGCAGCCGGAGTCGACCAATAAACACGAGAAGCTCGCACGGCTGGAGAACGAGTCACCGGCGTGACCGATCGATCCTTTGCGCGCGCGTGGCGCACCGTCGCCGAGCTGCGCCCGGATCGGGTCGCCGTCGTCTGCGGCGACCGGCGGCTGACGTTCGGCGAGCTCGACGCCCGGGCGGCGCGGCTCGCGTGCGTTCTTCGCGATGCGGGCGTCGGTCCCGACGACAAGGTCTCGATCATGTGCGTGAACGGGCCCGAGTACCTCGAGACCTTCTTCGCGGCGCAGAAGCTCGGGGCGGTTCCGGTGAACGTGAACTACCGATACGTCGGCGCCGAGCTCGGATACCTGCTCGACAACTCCGATACGGCTGCGCTCGTGTACCACGACGAGTTCGCCCCGACCGTCGCCGAGGCGCTCGCGACGCTGCCCGCCGATCGGCAACCGCGTTTGCTGCTCCAGGTCGCCCACGCCGGCCAGGGTGAGCTGCTCGACGGCGCCACCGACTACGAACGCACGATCGCCGACGCGCCCACCGAGGTCCCCACCGCGCGGGACCCGTCGGGTGACGACCTCGTGTTCGTCTACACCGGAGGAACGACCGGTAGCCCGAAGGCCGTCATGTGGCGCAGCGACGATCTCTACGTGTCGTTGTGGCAGATGGCGCGGCCCGGCACCCAACCTCCCGACGTCGAGGTCGCGATGCGCGCCGACAAGCGCGCGGCGACGTGCCTGCCCGCCTGCCCGCTCATGCACGGGACGGGTCTCTTCATCGCGCTGTCGACGCTCGGCGGCGGCGGAACCGTGGTACTCCTCGACACACCGCGCCTCGACGCCGACGCGGTCTGGGACGCGGTGGAGCGCGAGGGCGTGCAGGCGTGCACGATCGTCGGCGACGCGTTCGCCCGGCCCTTGCTCGCCGCGCTCGACGCCGCTCCACACCGCTGGGATCTCGGCGGCCTGCGCGCGATCACCTCGTCGGGAGTTACGTGGAGCCCGCAGACGAAACGAGGACTGCTCGCGCACCTGCCCCATGTGATCCTGATCGACTCGCTCGGCGCGTCGGAAGGCATCATGACGCGTACCGAGACCCGCGACGGCGACGAGATCGCGCCGGCGCGATTCAAGGCGAGCGAACGTGTCGTCGTCGTGAGCGACGACGGTGAGCTCGTGCAGCCGGGTGACGACACGATCGGCATGCTCGGTGTGGGTGGCGCGATCCCGCTCGGGTACTACAAGGATCCGGAGAAGACGGCAGCCACGTTTCGCACGGTCGGCGAACGCCGCTACTCGATTCCCGGCGACTACGCGACCGTCGACGCCGACGGGACGATCCGCCTGTTGGGTCGCGGCTCGGCGTGCATCAACACCGGCGGTGAGAAGGTCTACCCCGAAGAGGTGGAGCTCGCGCTCCGCGCGCACGACGACGTGTTCGATGCGGTGGTGGTCGGCGTTCCCGACGACCGGTGGGGCGAAATGATCGTCGCACTCGTGCAGTCGAAGGCCGGTCACACGATCGACGCCGACAGGCTCCGCGAACACTGCCGCGCGACGCTCGCCGCGTACAAGGTCCCGAAGCACATGGTCGTGGTCGAGTCGCTCGAGCGTTCGCCGGCGGGCAAAGCCGACTACAAACGGTTGCGCGAAGTAGCCGCCCTGAAGGTTCGCACCGTATGAGAGCCAGGCGCAGAACCGAGGCTCGGTCGGTCCTCATTCGTATTGCCGTGATCGAGAGCCGGAGGTCGTAGCCGCATGAGTATGTTCCACGGGCACAAGATCCCGGAGGTCAGTGCCGTCGACGCGGAGACGAGCAGCGTCGAGAACGTGCTGCTCGACGTGCGCAACGCCGACGAGTGGGTAGCCGGGCACGCCGCCCGCGCGCAGTGGATCCCTCTCGGCGAGCTCGAGGCCGCCCGCTTCCGGCTGCCGATGAACCGGCGGATTGTGTGCATTTGCCGGTCGGGCGCGCGCAGCGCCCGCGCGACGGAGAGCTTGATCGCGTGGGGCTTCGACGCCGCCAACATGGAAGGCGGCATGAAGGCGTGGGCCGCATCGGGCCTGCCCGTGGTGCGCGACGACGGCACCCCCGGCGAAGTCATCTGAGGGGCACCTGTAGATTGCCGGGGTGAGCAACGCCTGGGTGAACTTCGACCGCGCGACCTCGCTTCGCCGCCTTGCCGACGAGCAGTTCGACGTGCTCGTGATCGGCGGCGGTATCACGGGCGCCGGCACCGCGGTCGATGCCGCGACCCGCGGCCTACGGACCGCGCTGATCGAACGCCACGACATCGCGTCGGGCACGTCGTCGAAGTCGTCGAAGCTGGTGCACGGCGGGATCCGCTACCTCCAACAGAAGGAGGTCGGCCTCGTGTACGAAGCGCTCGCCGAGCGCCAAATCCTGCGCAAGACGGCGCCGCACCTCGTACGCGTCCTGCCGTTCCTGCTGCCGGTGTTCACCCGTGACGGCCTGCTCCCCCGCCGGATCGCCCGCCTGCTCGGCGCCACCATGTGGATGTACGACCTCACCGGTGGGCTGCGGATCGGGAAGCTGCATCAGCGTGTCTCCAAGGAGAAGGCGTTGAGCTACATGCCGACGCTCCCCGCCGAGCGGGTGGCGGCTTCGTACATCTACTACGACGCGCAGACCGATGACGCCCGGCTCACGCTCGCGATCGCGCGCACGGCAGCCGATTACGGGGCGGCGGTCGCGAACTACACGACGCTGGTCGGGCTCGACAAGGGACCCGACGGCCGAGTACAGACGGCGCGCGTCGTCGCCGACGGTCGGACGATCGACGTTCGGGCGTCGGTCGTCGTGAACGCCACCGGCGTGTGGTCCGACGAGGTGCGCGCGCTCGACGAGGGAACCAACCCGTCGTCGATCCGGCCCGCGAAGGGTGTGCACATCACGGTGCCGTGGTCCCTCGTCCAGAACAAGATCGCGGTGGTGATCCCCGTACCCAAGGATCGGCGTTCCGTGTTCGTCGTTCCGTGGGGCGGCGAGGGTGGCGACCACGAGTTCACCTACATCGGCACGACCGACACCGACTACGACGGACCGGTCGACGATCCGCAGATCACGCCGGCAGACATCACGTACCTGCTCGGGGCGATCAACGCCGCGGTCACCACCACGATCACGGAGGCTGACATCCTCGGGACGTGGGCCGGACTCCGACCGCTGGTGAAGGCGGCGAAGAGCGAGCGCACCGCCGACTTGTCGCGACGCCACTCCGTCCGCACCTCCGCCGGCGGCATGATCACCGTGACCGGCGGGAAGCTGACGACCTACCGCCGCATGGCCGCCGACGCGGTCGACGCCGCCGTGGAACGCCTCGGCCTGCGCGGCCGCCGCAGCCGGACCCGGCGTATCCGCCTGCACGGAGCGGCGGGATGGGATGCGCCGGGACTGCCGCCCGACCTCGCCACGCGCTACGGCGGCGACGCGCACGAGGTCGTCGCGCTGTGCCGCGAGAACCCCGCGCTGGCGGACCCGATCGTTCCCGGCCTCGCGTACATCAAGGCCGAGGTCGTCTACGCGGTACGCGCCGAGATGGCGCGCACCGTCGACGACGTGCTCTCGCGTCGAACGCGCGCACGCCTGCTCGCTCGAGACGCGTCGGCTGCGGCCGCGGGCGACGTTGCCGACCTGATGGCCGCCGAGCTCGGTTGGACCGACGCCGAACGCGACCGGCAAGTGGAGGAATACCGAGCGCTCATCGACGCCGAGCGGTCGACGGGCGGACTGCCCGAGACCGCGCTCGATGCGCTCACGCAACCTCCGTCGTAGTCTGCCCGCCTGATGCAGACGAACCGAGGCGCGCCCACGCCGCCCATCGCGTTCGGGGGCGACGCCGCCGGGGTGCGCGACCGCGTCGACGGCGCACGCGTCGAAGTGAGCGAAGCGCTGCGCGACCAGCTGGCCGCGACCGGAGCGGATGTCTCCGTCGCCGCCGCCGAGATCGGCGAAGCCAGCCGCGATTGGTGGCCGCTGGCAATGATCTGGGCGCTCGACGACCAGGTGACCGCGCGCGCGTCGGTCATCGTGCGTCCTCACGCGGCCGCGGAGGTTGCCGCCGTGCTCCGGCTGTGCAACGAAGCGCGTGTCCCCGCTACCGCGGCCGCGGGCCGGAGCGGCGTGTGCGGCGCGAGCGTTCCGGTGTTCGGTGGCGTGCTCCTCGATCTCACCGCAATGAAGGGCATCGTCGAAGTCGACAAGACCTCGATGCTGGTCGACGTGCTGCCCGGAACATTTGGCGACGTGTTCGAAGACGACCTGCGCGACCAGCACGGCGTCACCTGCGGGCACTGGCCGCAGTCGATGGCGCTCTCCACCGTCGGCGGTTGGATCGCGTGCCGCGGCGCCGGCCAGCTCTCGACGCGCTACGGCAAGATCGAAGACATCGTCAGCGGCCTCGACGTCGTCCTCGCCGACGGCACCCTCGTCACGACGGGCGGCGCGCCCCGCGCCGCGGTCGGCCCCGACCTCACGCAGCTCTTCGTCGGCTCCGAGGGCACGCTCGGGATCATCGTCGGCGCCCGGCTCCGGCTCCATCCCTTGCCCCCGGCCGAGATCCGCGCCGCGTTCGCGTTCCCGTCGTTCACCGCCGGCCTGGATGCCATGCGGCGCATCGTGCAGCGCGGTGCCACTCCCGCCGTGCTGCGCCTGTACGACGCGATCGAAGGCGACCGCAACTTCAAGACCGGTGACGCACATGTGTTGCTCGCGCTCGACGAGGGCGACGCCCACGTGGTGGAGGCGACCCGGCGCATCGTCGACGAGGAGTGCGCGTCGTGCGGCGCCCTCGATATCGCGCTCGTCGAGCAGTGGATGGGTCACCGCAACGACGTATCCGCGCTGGAAGCGTTGATCACCCGCGGCTTCGTCGTCGACACCATGGAGATCGCGGCGTCGTGGCGCGCGCTGCCCGACGTGTACGAGCAGGCGACGGCGGCGATCCTCGCGGTCGAGCACACCATGGTCGCCTCCGCGCACCAGAGCCACTCCTACACCGACGGCGCGTGTCTCTATTTCACGTTTGCAGGCAAGCCCCCGGAAAGCGATCGCGAGTCGTACTACCGCGCCGCGTGGGATGCCGGTCAGCGTGCGGTGCTGGCGGCCGGGGGTGCGCTCAGCCATCACCACGGCGTCGGCTTGAACCGCGGTCGCTTCGTCGCCGACGCGCTCGGCGCCGGCTTCGGTGTGCTGCAGTCGGTGAAGGACACGCTCGACCCGAACGGCATCCTCAACCCCGGCAAGCTCGGGCTCGCCAGTCCGTACGGCGCGGTGCCGTGGCCGTGAGCAAACGGGAAACGTGACCACGCAGACGGGTCAGGTGCTCGTCGTCGACGTCGGCACCAGCAGCGTCCGGGCCGCCGTCGTTGGCGCCGACGGCTCGTTCGTGAACAGTCACGACCGGGAGCTCCTCCCCGACTCTCCCGCCGACGGGCTCGTCCAGTTCGACGCAACCCTGCTCGGCGACACGTGCCTGGAGCTCGCGCGCGCGGCGCTCGCCGCCGGCGGGCCGGTCGACGCGGTCGGCATCTCCGACCAGAGCGGATCCACGGTCGTGTGGGATCGCCGGACCGGACTGCCGGTCGGTCCGGGACTCGGCTGGCAGGATCTGCGCACGATCGGCGCCTGTCTCGCGCTGCGCGCCGACGGCGTGCGCGTCGGGCCCAACCAGTCGGCGACCAAGGTGCAATGGCTGCTCGATCAGCTCGACGACCGCTCGCGCGCCGCCGACCTCTGCTTCGGAACGGTCGACACGTGGGTCGCATGGACACTCTCGGGCGGAGCCGTGCACGTGACCGACGCCACCAACGCGGCGATCACCGGGATGCAGACGGGCGACGCATCGGGATGGGACGAGCGGGTGCTCGACGTGCTCGGCGTACCTGTCGCGATGATGCCCGCGATCGTCGACTCCGCGGGCGTCGTCGGTGAGGCGAGCGCGCTCCCCGGCGCGCCGCCGATCGCCGCGCTCGCCGGTGACCAGCAGGCTTCCCTCGTCGGGCAGGGCTGCGTCCGCCGCGGCGACGCGAAGATCACGTTCGGCACCGGCGGCATGCTCGACCTCGTGCTCGGCGCCGAGCCCCCGCGCAACGCGGCGCGCAACGAACACGGGACGTTTCCCATCGTGGCCTGGCGTCACGGCGGTCGCACCACGTGGGGTGCCGAAGCCGTGATGCTCGCCGCGGGCACGAACGTGCAGTGGCTCCGGGACGATCTCGGCCTGATCGCGAGCAGTGACGAGTCGCACGAGGTCGCGGCATCGTGTGCCGACACGGGCGGCGTCGTCTTCGTGCCGGCGCCACTCGGTCTCGGCACGCCGGAGTGGGACTACGGCGCGCGCGGCGCCCTCTTCGGGCTCACGCGCGGAACCGGTCGTGCCGAGATCGTGCGCGCGGTGCTCGAGGGAATCGCCCACCGGGGCGCCGACCTCGTCGACGCCGCCGAAGCCGACACCGAGACCAGGATTCCGCGCGTGCGCGTCGACGGCGGCATGACCGACAACCCGACGTTCGTGCAGGCGCTGGCCGACGCGACGCAACGACCGGTCGAGATCTCCCGCGTCCGGGAAGCGACCGCGCTCGGCGCCGCGCTGCTCGCGGGTGTCGCGGTCGGCCACCACCGGTCGATCGACGCGCTCGCCACCACCTGGGACCCCAAGGCGACCATCGAGCCGGCAGGCGTGCTCGATCGCGATCGGTGGCGCGACGCGGTCGCGCGGTCGCGGCGGTGGATCCCCGAGCTGTCGGGAATCGACTTCTGACCGATGCGGATTCTGATACTCAGCGACCGGTGGTCGCGTCGATGATCGCCGCCGCGGTCAGCGCGGCCTGACGTTCGTCGGCCAGCTGGCGCGCGGCCTGCATCCCCAGCACCGCCGCAGCCGTACCGACGAGTGCCCCGGGGCGCGAACGGCGGGGCACTCCGGGCGAGAAGGCCATCGCCAGACCGTCGACCGCGTCGACGATCGCCGACGCGCTCACCCACTCCGCATCCTGGGTGCCTTCCTTCACCGACGTCACCGTTCCCACGCCGAGAACGAACTCGCGGGCGCCGAACATACGGGCGAGCACCCGGCCCGAGGGTGTCGAGGCCTGGCGCCCGAACAGGATGCGCAGCATCACTCCCGGCAGGATCAGCATCGCGAGGCCCATGACGATGCGCCCGCGCGCGATACCGAGCACCGTGGTCCGAGTGTCCATGCGGGCATCCTCTCGCGCCGCGGGCGCGAGCTCAAACCCCGTCGATCTCGGCGATCTTGTCTCCGACGCGGATCACTCCCGCCCGGACGATGTCGGCGCGCACGCCGCCGCGGTCTCCAGCGCGACACGGACACCCGGGCGGGTCATCTTCTCGAGGTACTTGCACGGCGGGCAATCACGCACGCCGCGCATCACGACCTCGCCCACGGCGAACGTCCGGCCGATGAGCTCGTGGAGATCGATGCCTTCGGTCACGAGATTGCGGCGCGTCTCGTGCGGTTCGATGGTGACGCCCTCGTCGTTGGCGGCGTCGATTCCTTCGCGTGCGATCAGCGTGACCTCGCGCCCTGCGCCCTCGTTGCCGGAGAATGTTCCGGCGGCGGCGGCGTAGCGATCACCGGCGAGGCCGGATCCGGCGACGGCCGCCACCTCGTCGTGGGCTTCCATCGGACCACCGCCTTCGGGCGTCGTGTAGATGGCTACGAGGGTTCCGGTCATGCACCATTCCTAGCCGGGATCGAGCCAGCTCGCCCAGCCATTTCCGGTCCGGCGCTCGCCCGATCGACCCTCGCCCGCGTCGTAGTGGCACAGCGCGCGGGTGAGCACCGCAGGCTCGCCGCTCGGCCCGACGAGTGGCACGGGCGCGAGCCCGAGCACCTCGACGTCGACCTCGAGCTCGTGGTCGATCACATAGCGAGCCGCGACCGGCAAGCGGTCGACACCGCGACGCGTCTCTTCGCGCACCGCCGCGACCCGCTGCGCCGGCGCGCCAATCGGCGCGACATAGCCGTCGACGCGACCGTCGTCGAGCACCGCGACGCTCGCGTCGACATCGGTGGTGTGCAACCACGCGGCCCGCGCGGGTGCTTCGAATCTCGGCTCACCCCACGTGTGCGATCGTTGCCCCACCGCGTCGATCTCGAATCGCGTGCGGCCGAGCAACACTTCACCGCGCACGCTTCCGGTCTGCGCGTAGCCGCGTACCGGCCACCCCGCCGGTCGTTCGTGGGGCTCGTTGGCGTCGACCTCGATCTCCCATTCGATGTCGAGGCCGACCGGCATGCGCTCCCCGATCTCGCCGCGCAACGCGTCGGCGGGCTCGTCGAGTCGTACGCCGAAGGCTTCGAGCCCGTACGTCCAGTGCTCGAGCGCGGTCTCACACGTCAGCTCACCCCAGAGGCCGTCGGCGCGCACCTCGAGTCCCTGACGCGGGAGCGGCACCTCGTGATCGCGCACGACGACCGGGCCCGGAAGATCCGGTAATACAAGGTAGGTCCACCACCAGGCGACGCCGAGCGAGGGCGCACACGCGAGCCGCACCGACAAGCCGATGCCGTCGTCGGTCGCAGCGTCGAGGTGCCAGGTCTCCCACCACCATCTCGCCGGCCCCGGCTCGTGGGCGCGCTCGTCCTTGGCGTGGACGGTCATCGCGGCCTCATACCCGCGGTCGCGTTCACGGGATGCCCTCGTAGTAGGTCTCGGCCGTCTCCTCGACGACCGGTCCCGGCATCGCGCCGTCGACGAGCTCCAGCAGCGGATAGAGGTCGAGGCTGTCGCGCGGAACCGTCCAGTCGAGCTCGACCCCCGCGAGCGCGGCGAACGGGCGGAGGAACGAGAAGTACACGTAGGCGCCGGCGTCGATCTTGGCCCGGCGTTCCATGCCCGCGATCATCCGGTACAGCTCGCGTTGCGCGCGTTTGGCCGCGACCGAGAGTGCGTCGGCCCCCTCGGCGTCGATCGGCTGCGGAACGCCGGTGCTCACGTCGAACAGCCCGAACTCGGCCACGTTCGAGAGGTAGTCCTCGGGCTTGGTGACCGAGGTGCCGAAGTCGGTGACGCGCAGGTCGACGCCGTCGAGCACGAATGCGGCGAGGACGTCGGTGTACGGCATCTCGGCCGCGACCCCGTCGCTCCACGGGAAATGCGACGGTCCGAGCGCATTGAACGCGCGCAGCAACAACACCCGACCGTCGTCGAGGCGATAGGGCCCGGTGTCCTGATAGCCCGATCGGGTATCGAACCACAGCAGGAAGAGATACGACGTCAGCAGCGCGTTGAGCCGGGTCGCGCGCGAGAGTCGTTCCTCGTTCACGGAGGCGCATTGTTCCGCGATCGCGCCCGCGTGATCGCGGTAAGGAGTTGCGGCGCCGTCCGCATCCCAAGCTTGCCGGGAGCCGTCGCCGAAGCGATACGCACGCGCGGCGCGGTCCCAGAAGTCGAACACGATCGCCATGCGGCGCTCGTCGGCTTCCCGGTCGATCATCCCTGCGGTCGCGAGCACCTTGCGCCCGATCAGCGCGAAGTTCGGCACCGCCCAGAGGTGCACGTTGTCGATCTGGGTGCCGAAGCGGTGCCCGGCCCGGCCGAGCGCGTCGGGCGGCGACACGGCCGCGATCGCCTCGATCATCTCCGGATACCGGCGGTAGCACTCGACGCATGCGACGAGGATGTAGGCGGTCACCGGAATCAACGCCGACTCGAGCGCGGTGCGCTGAGCAGTGAGCTGCATCGAGATCTCGCTGTGGTATCTGATCTCGCGGTTGACGTCGGCCTTGGTCCAGCCCGCACCCAGCGGCCTCACGAGACGACCCGAACCACGCCGTCCGTTCCCGAGCAGTCGACCTCCACGGTGGCGCCATCCATCGGTTCGGTACCCACGAACTCCGCGGCCATCACACACGGGATCTGGTATTCGCGGCTCACGATGCCAATGTGCGACTGCGGGGTGCCCGAGAGGCAGACAACCGCGGTCAGCTCGTCGAAGATCGGCGCGAGAAAGGTCGCGCCCGCGTCGGCGACACACGCGACGACCCCTTCGGCCGACGTATCCATCAGCGCGAGCACGTCGTCGGGCGAGTGCAGCGCTCGCCACGCGCCGCGCACCGGGCCCGCGTCGAACACCTTCGTACCTCTGGCAATGTCAGTCATCGGGCCGCACTCTACGATGCGCCGGGTGCAGGCCGATGATCTGGATCGCGACGGTTGGCTCCTGCTCCACGAGGTGCGCCTGCGCGGAGTGTTCGAGGTCGACGGCGGGATCGTGGTCACGACATTGATCGACTCGGGACTCGTCAGCCAATCCTCGCGCGGCGTCCGGCTCACACCGGCCGGACGCGACGCGCACGCGGGCTGGGCGCGCGTCGAACCCGGCACCGAGCTCGAAGCGACCGTCGACCGCGCGTATCGACGCTTCCTCACCGTCAACCGCGAGCTCCTTCGCCTCTGCAGCGATTGGCAGGTGCGGCCCGGTGGCATGCCGAACGACCACAGGGATCCCGAATACGACTGGGCGATCTTCGACCGACTCTCTTCGATCGACGACCGCGTCGGGCCGCTCGTCTCGGGCGTAGCGCGCGTCGTCGATCGATTCGGCCCGTACCGGCAACGCCTACGCGTCGCGCGCCGGCAAGTGGAGGACGGAGGCCACGACTGGCTCACCTCGCCGCGCATCGACTCGTACCACACCGTCTGGATGCAACTGCACGAAGACCTGCTCCTCGCGCTCGGCAAGGAGCGCGCGTCCGAGAGCGCGTAGCGGTTCCCTTTCCAACGGCACGATTTCTCATCAAACGCGATTCGGTGCCGCTAAGCGGCACGAATTCTCATCAGAGCGCCTCCGCGGGATCGGCTGGGCGTCGTGCGCCCCGATGCGTGACGGTTGTCAGGGCAACCAGGCGATTGTGTTCCAGACATCGTCACCGGGGAGGATGTACGGACTCTGCTCGAACGCGCCGAAGCCGAAGTCGTCGAGGCGGGGCGCGAGCTGCCCGGCGATCGCGACCGGCTCGGGCCGGTCGGCGTCGACCAGCCACAGGTAGCCGGCGCGCCAGAACACGAGGTGCCGTCCGTCGCCGGCCCAACGCGGCGCGACGACGCCGTCGGTCACGACGACCTGCGGGTTCTGGTTGTCCAGGCTCGCGACGACCAGCCGGCGCGATCGGCTCCAACGAATCGACGACTTCGGCGGCAGCTCGTCGTTGTTCGCGAACACCACGGGGTCGGTCGCGACGTACGCCAGGCGTTGACCGTCGGGTGACACCGCGGGATCGATCGTTGGCCCGGGGTTGACCACGAGCGGCGTGCACGCTCCGGTTTCGAGATCACACGAGTCGAGCTGCCGGTGCGAGTCCCACAACCGATCGCCGCCGACGGCAATCACCGCCTGGGAGGTCCCCGCCACCGTGGCAGTCCACGAGGGCTTCACGAGCATGCGTGGGAGCTCGGACTTCGAGGTTCCGTCGAGCGTGATCGACTCGACGGCCAGCCCGTCCATCACGGACGATCCGGAATGCGCGATGTCGAGCCACAGGAGCAGCCGCCTGCCGTCGCCCGACCACCCGGCGAAGAGGAATCCCAGATCGGATTGCGATTTCGGACGGATACCGACGGGAACCTCGCGCGGCGACCCGCCGCACGCGGGCGGACAGCCCGACTGGTCGACGGTCCACAACTGGTCGACGAACGGAGCCTTGGCCGTGTAGGTCTTGAAAACGAACTGTGAACCGTCGGGCGACCATGCGAGGAACCCGAACGGGAACTCGGCGGGAATCGGCTTCGCGGCCGGCGCTGCGAAGTCCGGGGCCGCGAACACGGTGATCGAGCCGTTGCGCGACGTGGGACCTTCGTCCACCACCGCGAGCACGTCGCGGGTCGGAGACCATTCCCAGTCGGAGGGTGCGGTGGAGACCGGCACGCGAACGAGCCCCGTCGCGTCGGCTTTCATCACCAAGAGCTCACCCCGTCCGTTCGCGGCGTCAGGGTCCGAATGGGTCTGCACCGCGAGCCAGGCGCCGTCGGGAGACCAGCGAACTCGCTCCGCCGGTGCGGGAAGGGAAACGGAACGCGGCGCCGCGCCGGTGCCGTCGAGGATCACGAGTGCGCGGTCGGATGGGTACGCAAGCTTGCCGAAGCCTCGGAACGCCTCCGGGTGCGTGTCGAGTGTGGGATAGCCGAGCCGCCCGGGCGGCCCGGTCGTCGTGGTCGGCATCGTCGACGTCGTCCCGCCATCGGGCGGGGCGATCAACACCCGCTGGTCATGATGACGACTGGTTGCGACGACCGTGCTCCCCGTCGCGACGACGATCGCGACGAACGCGGCTGCCCCGATGAGACGTCGGCGCCGGCGCCGCGCGACGACGCGTCGCACGGCGACTGCGTCGAACTCCGGGGCCGCGCCGATCGCGTGTGAGAAGAGATCGTGGAGGTCAGGCATCACGCTCCTCCAGGGCGAAAGCCACGGCACCCAGTCGGGCCCGCAGCCCGGCGATCGCCTGGCTCGTGAGCGCCTTGACGGTGCCCGGGGCGCAGTCGAGCGCGCGAGCGGTGTCGAACACGGACAGGTCGTTGAAGAAGCGCAGGACGATCGCGGCCCGCTGCCGAGGGGGAAGGGTTGCGACCGCGGCGCGCAAGACGAGACCGCTCGACGGGTCCGCGTCGGTGATCATCGATGAATCGGACAGGAGGCGGTGCGAGCTCTGCGCGACTTTCCGACGCCGGAACGTCGACTTGGCGAGATTGAACGCCACGCGCAGCGCCCATTGATCGGGTTGCTCCATCGTCGTCACCTCGGACCAGTGCTCCCACACGCGCGCGAGGGTCTCCTGTGTGAGCTCCTCAGCCGTGTCGCGGCTGCCGCAATAGAGCAGCAGCGCGCCGTATACCGCGGGCTGGAGCCGCGAGCACAGATCGACCACGCCGTCCGGCTCGCGCACCGACCTCACCCCTGTACAGACGCCTGGGCCTCTCGTTCGGTTTAGCGCACGCGTCAGATCCAGGCGATCTTGGTCTCGTCGAAGCGCAAGCGCCGGAGGGCGACGAGGGCGAACAGGACCGTCATCGCGCCGAGGACCATGACCGGCGCAACCACCGAACCGAGTCCTTCGCCGTCGAGGATCACGGAGCGGAAGCCGCGCATGACCCAATAGGTAGGGACCGCGGGGGCGACCGCGCGCGCCCAATCGGGAAGCACGCTGATCGGAACGAGCGCGCCGCCGATCGCGCCGAACAACACCATGCCGGCGCTGGCGAACGAGCCCGCTTGCTGGGCGGTGCGGCAGAACGCGGTCACCGCGACACCGAGGAGTACCAAGCAGACGGAAAAGGCCGCGACCAACGGGATCAAAGCGATCACGGAGCCGCGGATGTGCAAGTCGAAAACGACGATCCCGGCGAGGAACACGACGACGAACTGGGCGAGCACCATCGCCACTCGCGGGAGCGCTTTCCCGAGCACGATCTCGATCGAGCTCGCCGGACTGGCCCGTAGCCGGTCCCACGTTCCCCAGGTGAACTCCGAGAAGAACGCGAAGACCACCAGCGACACGACGAAGAACGCCATCATCGCCGCCTGACCCGGGACAACCTGCTCGGCGCCGTTGGCGTGGGGATGACCCGCCTGCACGAGCGCGGCCCGGAAGGCGGCCTTGAGAAACGCCATGTCGATGATCGGGAACACGATGAGCACCAGGATCGGAAACGGGTCGCGCCGGATGAGACGACCCTCGTGCGCGAGGATCACGCCGAGGCGGCGCAGTGACATCAGCCGACCGGCTCGAGCGTCTGGGCGCCGAAGCGACGACCGGTGACCGTGAGGAACACGGACTCCAGGCTCGGCCGCACCACTTCGATCGAGCGCAGATCGGCTGCGTGCGTACCGAGTCGAGGCAGGATCTCGGCGGCAGTAATGGCCGGGTCGGCGGCCGGGATACGCACCATCGATCCGTCGACGTGCGCACCTTCGATGCGAGCGACGGCGGGCACGTCGTGGACGAACGTGAGCTCGAGCGCGCTCGCGCCGTACTGCCGGACGAGCTCGGCGGTGCTGCCCGTCGCGACGATCCGGCCCGCGTCGACGAACGTGACGAACGCGTCGAGCTCCTCGATCTCGTGGAGGTAGTGCGTCGAATAGACGATCGCCGATCCCTCGTCGGCGAGCCGCCGCACGAGCTGCAGAATCTGGGAACGGGTCCGAACATCGGCGCCGGTCGTGGGCTCGTCGAGGAGCACCAGCGCCGGTCGGTGCAACAACGCGATCGCGGTATGGAGGCGGCGGCGCTCCCCACCCGAGAGCTCGGCCGCGCGCCAGTCGAGCAGCGCTTCGAGACCGAGGGCATTGGCGATCTCGTCGATGCGCTCCGCTTGCTCGGCGCGGCGCATTCCTGCGAGCCCGGCGAAGAAGCGCAGATTGTTGCGAACACTGAGCGGCGTGTAGACGCCCGTGTCCTGCGGCGCGAACCCGATGAGCCCGCGCGCGCGTTGCGGCGTACGCACCACGTCGATCCCGCCGACGTGCACGGTCCCGGCGTCAGGACGGCGCAACCCCGCGACGATGGACACCAGCGTGGTCTTGCCTGCCCCGTTCGGACCGAGCAGCCCGAGAACGGTCCCGGCACTGACCTCGAGGTCGATGCCGGCCAGCGCGACCGTGTCGGCGTACGACTTGTGCAGACCCCGGATCGCCAGCACCACAGCCGGGTCGGAGCGGACTACGCTCCTTCTGAGGTTCCGAGACGTATCCTGCATACCAGCGAGTATCTATGATCTTCACAGGTATATCAAGGCCGCTTCTGTGAGCCTCGAGCCGCTGACGCCCGAGCGCCGGCGGGCATTGACCCGCGAGCACCTGCTGGACGCGGCCGCGATCGTGTTCGCCCGCGACGGGTACCACGGGGCGTCGCTCGACGACGTGGCCGCCGCCGCCGGCTTCACCAAGGGCGCCGTCTACTCGAACTTCAAGAGCAAGGAAGACCTCTTCCTCGCGCTCCTCGACCACCGGATCGATCTCCAGACGGCCGCGTTTTCCGCGGAGCTCCACGCGCCGGCGGCTTCGGATGAGGAGCAACTCCCGCGGATCCAAGATCTGATCGCGGGCAGCTTCGACCGCGACCAGGGCGCGCTCCACTACGAGTTCATGGCCTACGCGGCCCGCAATCCGGAAACGCGCGCCAAGCTCGCGGACCGTGCCCGCCGCGGCCGCGACGCCGCCATCCGTCTCATCACCGACGAGCACGAGCGGCTGGGCACGGCTCCCGCGTACCCGATCCCGGTACTGGCGCAGATCATGCTCTCGCTCTTCGACGGGCTCGCGAACCTGTGGTTCCTCGATCCCGAGCTCGTCGACGACAACATGCTCCGCGATGTGCTGGCATTCCTCTACGCGAACATCGACCGCCCTGCGACGCCGGACGGTGCGACGGGGCGCTAATTCCCGGGTGCCGGCGCGGAAGCGTCGGACGGTCGGTAGACGTCGGGCTCGATGAAGATCGTGTGCACATACGGCACCGCGGCCCTCAATTGCGCTTCGAGCTCGTTCACGACTTCGGCGACCTGCGGCGCGAGCAGCGTCGGCTGAAACTCGAGCTTGGCGTTGATCATGATGTCGTCGGGACCGATGTGTTGTGTCCGCAACGCGATCACACGGGACACGCACGGGTGGGCGTCGAGAATCGCGCGCAGCTGTTCGACGACCTCCGGCGCGGCGCTTTCGCCCACGAGCAGGCTCGCCATCTCGATAGCCAGCACGATCGCGATCGCGACGAGCAGCACTCCGATCGCGAGGCTGCCGACCGCGTCGAAGCGGGGCTGATCCAACACCTCGGCCAACACGACACCGACGAGGGCGAACGCGAGACCGAGCAGGGCACCGATGTCTTCGAGGAGCACGACCGCGAGCTCCGGGATCTTCGTGCGCCGGACGAACTGCAGGATCGTCCGGCCTTTGCGCTCGGTGCTGCTCTCGCGCAGTGCGGTGCGCAACGAGAACGCCTCCAGCCCCGCGCTGACCGCGAGCACGCCGATTGCCCAGCCCGGCCTGCTGATCTCGTGCGGCGTGATGAGCTTCTCGACCCCCTCGAAGATCGCGAACAGGCCGCCCACGCTGAACAACACGAGCGCGACCACGAAGGCCCAGAAATAGCGCAGGGTGCCGTAGCCGAACGGATGCTCCTCGTCGGCCGGCTGGCGCGATCGCTTCCCGCCGAGCATGAGCAGACCCTGATTGCCGGTGTCGGCCAGCGAGTGGATCGCTTCGGCCAGCATCGACGCTGCGCCCGTGATCGCGAACACGGCGAACTTGCTGAGCGCGATCCCGAGATTCGCGACGAATGCAGCGACGATCGCCCGCCTCGAGCCGTGATCCACGCGTCAGCCCCCCTTCACTCGGTGGCCCGTCGATCGAGAAGACGTCATCGGATGATGCCGCCACGCGTCATCGCTTCGACGTCGAG